>CAKTAM010000034.1 GCA_934527255.1 uncultured Oscillospiraceae bacterium
CGCCTCAACCGACGGGGCGGGCAGCGGAAATATGCAGGGCAACACCCCGCCCGAAAAGCCGGAGGGTGACAGCATGGGCGGCGGCCAGACCCCGCCCGATGCCGACAGCAGCAGCAACGGCGGCACCCCGCCGGAGATGCCGGGCGGAATGCCCGGCGGTACGGTCGGCACTGCCCGCAGCTTTATGGCGGGCGATGAGACGCTTACCGTCGACCTTTCCAGCGCCGTGATCGTCAAGGATTCGGCCGTTGCCTCCCTTGACGATGTGGCGGAGGATGACGTTCTGCTCATCGTCTTTGGCGGGGACGGAAAGGCCGCCGCCGCCATTCTTGTAACGCTGGGCGGCGGCGCCGCAGGCGAACCCGACCAGGGCTTCGGCGCCCCCGGCCAGGGTATGGGCGGCTTTGGAGGCTCGGCCGAAGTCACACAGGGCGACAGCGCCAACACCATCAGCGAGGACGGCACCTACAGCGGCGCCTCCTACACCTCGACCGGCGACGACGAAAACGCTCTGCGCATTGACGGCGCAGCCGTCACGCTGGACGGCATTACCGTAGAGAAAAGCGCCGGGGCCACCTCCAACACCGAAAACGGCGACTTTTACGGCATGAACGCCGCCCTGCTGGCCACCAACGGCGCGACGGTGACCATCCGGAACGCCATGATCTCCTCCGCCGCGCAAAACGGCAACGGCGTTTTCAGCTATGGCAGCGGAACCACCGTCAACATCTCCGATTCCACCATTACCACGACAGCCGACAACTCCGGCGGTATTCAGACCACCGGCGGCGGCACGACCAACGCAAGCGATCTGACGGTCAGCACCTCCGGCAACTCCTCCGCGGCCATTCGCTCTGACCGGGGCGGCGGCACGGCCAACGTGGCCGGCGGCAGCTACACCTCCAACGGCTACAACTCCCCCGCCGTTTACTCCACCGCCGATATCAGCGTTTCCGATGCGGTGCTGACGGCCAACCAATCCGAGGCACTGGTCATCGAGGGCAAAAACTCCATCACGCTTGACAACTGCACCGTCACCGGCAGCATGAGCAGCACCAACGCCGCCAGCGCGGATGAAAACGTGCACAATGTGATGATCTATCAATCCATGAGCGGCGACGCGGATGTCGGCACCTCTACCCTTACCATGACCGGCGGCAGCCTGACCGGCAAAAGCGGCGACCTGTTCTATGTGACCAACACGCACTGCGTGCTGACGCTTTCCGGCGTGACGCTGCAAAACGAGGCCGCCGACACCTGCCTGCTGCGTGTGGCGGGCAACTCGGCCAGCCGCGGCTGGGGCACGGCGGGCAGCAACGGCGCACAGGTAGCGTTTACCGCCGATGCCCAGGCCCTGACAGGCGACATTGTGGTGGACAGCATTTCGACCCTGAGCATGACGCTGAAAAACGGCAGCGTGTTCACCGGCACGGTCAACATTACCGAAAACGCCCAGAACGGCGCGGCCGTCGGCGACAACGCCGTTGTCACCGTGGAAAGCGGCTGCACCTGGAGCCTGACCGGCAACTGCACGCTGACCAGCCTGACCAATAACGGCAGCATTCAGTTCAACGGCTACACCATCACCCTGGCAGACGGCACCGTGCTGCAATAAGCGGCAGGCGCGGGCCGCCTCTGTGCCATTTTAAGACCTTTGCAATAACAGCAGGAAAATCGGGACGCTTCCGTCAATGATGAGGTGCCGTAACGAGGGGTTTTGCAAACAAGCGATAAAGACGATCGGTGCGGTATATTGCAGGAAAGACCGATCGTAGTGAGCACAGATCATCGGGTAATTCAAATTACCTTTTGATAGAATATTGACAGACAAGGAGGGGGATACAATGGATTGGATAACCGGAATGCAAAACGCTATCGACTACATCGAGAACCATTTGACAGAGTCGATCGATTACGAGAAGATCGCAGCACAAAGTTATTCATCAAGCTATCACTTTCAACGTGTGTTCAGTATTCTTTGCGGCTTTACAATAGGTGAATACATCCGCAGCCGCAGATTATCGCTTGCCGGTACGGAGCTTGCCGCAAGTGATGCAAAAGTAATTGACGTTGCGCTGAAGTATGGCTATGAAAGTCCGGACAGCTTTGCAAAAGCATTCCAAAAATTCCATGGTATATTGCCGTCGCAAGCTCGTAATGACGGCAGTAAACTAAAGACATTTTCCCGCCTTGTACTGAAATTTTCTTTGGAAGGTGGTACAATTATGAATTATCGAATCGAAACAAAACCTCAAATGACGCTTCTCGGTTATAAGAGACATTTCGAGGGAATGCCCTACGATGAGCTGAGATACAAACAGGAGGAAAACTTCTTTGTATCCACAAGGGCACAGCAATGGATGCTGAAGGGAATGGCAAACGATAAGCTGTCCGATTATTGTGTGCTTACCCATATGGACGACAACGGCTATGACTTCTACATCGCCGTAACAGCAGACAAATATGAGCTTGACAACTTGTATAACAGCGATGTTACGGGTATTGATTTCATGGAAAAATTCCGGTTTGAAAAAATCGTCATTCCCGAAAGAACCTATGCTGTTTTTGAAACTGAGAAACAGAAAATGCCTATTTTGGAATACTTTGATATTCGCAAACAGATCGCTGCTGAGTGGTTATCCAACGAAGAATATCAGATGATCAACGCTCCGGAGCTTGCAGTCTATCACTGGGGAATCGTTGGCGGATATACTGACAGAACCATTGAAATTTGGATTCCCATCGAAAAGAAATAATATCTCCTAATATTTCCGTGCCGCCTGCAGCAAAAGCAGGCGGCATTTCTAAAAAACATAAAACCGCCTAACGTATGAAAAAACGCAAAAAGGAAACAGCCTGATAACACAAAGCGGCGGTACAGCTTTCGCCGTACCGCCGCTTTACTTAAATTCTTCGTTATTGCACCCCGGCTAATGAAAGCGCCCCGTTTTTTCTTTTGGCCGCTGACGACTGCGGCGGCCGTCAGGCTTCGGCGGGGTCGGCCGGAAACGGCGCGGCGTTCAGGCGGATGGATACCTGCACCGCCAGCGGCTGTGCCGCCGTCCCCAGCTGCTGCGCCCACCATTCCAAATACAGCGCATCCCGGCGGCCCTCCTGCGTCAGCCGCTGCCATGCCACCGTGCAAAGCTCCGTCACCTGCCGTTCCACCGCCGTCTGCAGGGCGGCCGGCGGCGGCAGAGGCTCACCCTGTGCCGCCGCGTTGGCCGTGCCGCCGCACTGCAGCGTCAGCATACCCTGCTGCGCCGTCAGATGGCGCGTCAGGCCCTCCAGCTGAACGGCGATCTTCCGGCCGCCACACTCGACCGCCAGCGTCAGGCTTTTGCGGCGGCCGCGCAGCAGTCCATATCCCTGCAGCGTTTCCGGGTCGGTATACAGCTGCTGCTCATCGGCGGCAAACACCCCCAGCCCGGCCGCCTCCAGCAGGCAGCCGCTGTCATCCGCCGCCGCGCGCAGCCGCAGCACCGGCACCACAACACAATCGGCCTGCGGGTCGGTCTCCAGCACATGCAGGGCGCAGCCCTCGGCATTCTGCGCCGTCAGGCTTTCCGCCTGCCGCACAATCGCCATGGGGTCCTCCTGCCGCAGCAGTGCCTCCTCACCCTGCCGCCACAGCCAGACGGCCGGGTCACGGTAAGCGCCGCTGTTCTGAGCAAAAAATTCCAGCGTCTGCCGCAGGTGCGTGCGCGCGAGCTTCGGCCCCAACAGCAGCAGCCGGTTCTGGGCAAAAAACGGGCTGCCGCCCTGTGCCCCGGCCGCCTGCTGCAGCGCCTGCGACAGCGTGGGGGCCTGCGCCGTCTGCACGGTGGCGGCCCCGGCGCTCTCCTCCCCTGTGCCAAAATCGCAGACCACCGTCAGGGCGCGGTAGCCGTCGCCCGCCGTTTCCAGATAGATCAGCCGCACCATGGCACGGCGGCCGATGGGCACGCTTTGCGCCGTGCAGCCGCACAGCGCAAAGCACAAAAGCAACAGTGCGGCGCACGCGGCCGCCCACCGCAGCCTTTTATTTCTGCGCATTCGGTTTTCCTTTCCCCGTCAGCAACGCGCCGCCCGTCAGCAACAGCGCCCCCGCGGCAAGCAGGGTCAGACAGTCGCGCTGCCACAGCAGCCCCCACAGCGCCGCAGCAGCAAGCAGCGCCGCGCCCTCGGCCAGCACACGCCGCAGCGGCGGCGTTTTGGGCAGCAGCCCGGCGCATACCTCGCGCAGAGTACAGCACACCGCGCACACCCGCACGGCCAGCGCCATCAGCCAGACACCGTGGTACAGCGCCCCGCCGTGGTTGGCATCCGCCCCCGCGCTGACCAGCGACAGCACCCCGAACACCTGCGGTGTACCGGCAAAGCGGCTGCCAAGGGTCAGCTCGCCCAGCACGGCAAACACCGATGCCGATGCCCAGCGCAGCGCAGCGGCCCCCTGCCCGGCGCGCGCCTGCCCACCGGCGGCAGCCTCGGCCACCTGCAGCGGGTGCGCGCGCCAGAACAGCCACAGAAGCGGCTCGGCGCTGAAGGTGTACTCCAAAAAGACCAGCGCCATGCGGCCGCCGTTTGCCTTGTGCCACTGCAGCGGCTGCAGGTTTTCCAGCCGGAGGCTGCCCGTCAGCGCCAGCGCCAGCAGAGAGGCCCCCAGCGCCGCCAGCACCGGCAGCGCCGTGCGCAGCACTGTTGGGCGGCCGCAGCGGGCGGCGTACCAGCCGATCAGCAGCATGCTGGCCGTCAGCCACCAGAACGAAAGCTCCTGCGCGGTGACGGCACGGTAAAAGCGGTCGGCCCGCACAATGTCGTACCCGGCGTTCAGGCACAGCAGCAGCGCCAGCGCCCAGCCCCACACCGGCGACGCCGGAAGGCGCCTTTGGGCCAACAGCCGGTAAACGGCCAGCTGCACCAGCGTGCCCGCAGCCAGCACCGCCAGCAGCTGCCCGGCGGGCAGGCCGAACGGCTGCGACGCCCCGATAAGCAGCTGTGCCAGATAGCAGACGCTCAGCAAAGCCAGCTGCTCGCGGCCGGCCCTGCGTTTCTGCTGCCGGGCCGCATTCCGGGAACGTGCCGGGGCAGCCTGCGGCGTGCCGGGGTCGGCAGCGCCCTCATCACCGGACGTGCTTTGCCCCTGCCCCTTTGGCGCGGCCGCACCGCGCCCCGCCATCACCCGCCGCGCGGCGCAGCCGGAAGAGGCTTGCCCCGCTGCGGGGGACGTGCTTTTTTCCGCCGCGCCCCCCGGCCCAAGCACACAGCCCGACCGTTTTTTGTTTTCTTCCACGCATGCTCCTTTCTGCCGCCCTTTGCCTTGCCATAAGCGGTAGAGCCGTGGGCGGCTGGCCGACCGCCCCTCCGGCGGCCTTTTCCGGGCCCGCCGCCCTGTCGGGCAGCTCTTCCGCCGCAGCCGGTTTATCCGGGCGTCTTTTCCTGCCCCGGCGGCGCGGTGCGCGGCAGCCGCCGGATGGTAAACGGCCGCCCGTGCGCCAAGGCGCGCCAGCTGCCGCGCAGGATGCCGTCGCGCCAAAGCGCGCGGGTATAGGGGGTGATCGGCGCGGTATAGGGAATGCCAAACGGCGACGGACGGCAGACATCCAGCAGGCACAGGCAGCCCAGCATTGCCATGCCCACCGGCCCGGCAATGCCGCCCGCCAGAATAAACGCCAGCCGCAGCACGATGCCCGGCTCGTACAAAGACGGCGTGACATAGGAGCACAGCCCTGCCAACGCGCAGATGACCAGCACCGGCGTTCCCAGCAGGCCGATCTGCACGGCGGCATCCCCCACGATCAGCGCCGCCACCAGACTGACGGCATGCCCAATGGCCTTTGGCAGCCGCAGCCCGGCCTCGCGCACCACCTCCAGCAGCAGGTTGACCAAAAACAGCTCACCGAACAGCGACAGAGGCGTGGCCATCTGCGCCGCCGCAATTTTGTACAGCATGGTGGAGGACAACAGCTCCGGCGTGAAATCGGTCACGGCCACAAAGGCGCCGGGCAGCAGCACCGAAAGCGCGAACGCCGCATATTTCAGCAGCCGGATAAAGCTGGAGAAGTACGGCCGCTGCAAATAGTCATCCATGCTTTGGAAATGCTCGCAAAAGAAGTGCGGCAGCACCATGGCAAACGGGCTGCCGTTGACCAGCACCAGCAGCTTGCCCTCGCACAGCTTGGCGGCGGCGGTATCGGGGCGTTCGGTAAAACCGGCCGGGGTGAACAGGCTGAACGGGCCCTGCACCACAAACGGCGTCAGGTACCCGGGGTCAAACACCATATCCAGCCCGGTGGAGCCCAGCGCGCGGCGAACGCTTTCCACCAGCTGCGGCGGACAGCGGCCCTTGCAGTACAGCAGCGCCGCCTCCGTGCAGGTGGCCGTGCCCACCGTCTGCATTTCGCAGCGCAGCTGCGGCGAACGCACCAGACGACGCAGCAGGCTGACATTGATGCGCAGCCCCTCGACAAAGCCCTCGCGCGAGCCGCGCAGGTTTCCCTCGCCTGAGGGCTCGCTGAGTGAGCGGCTCTGCTGTCCCTGCGCCGGAATGACCAGTGCGCGGCAGCTGCCCTCCAGCAGCAGCACGCAGGCCCCCGCCGTCAGATAGCGCACCACCTGCTGGCGGCTGACGGCCAGTGCCTTGTCCAGCGGAATAGCCGTTTCGTCCACCAGATAGTTCAGCAGCGACGTACCGTCGGCAAAGTGCCGCGGCAGCCGCTGCATGGCCTGCCCGGCCATCAGCCACTGCTTTTCCATATCCACCAGCCCTTCAAAACCGCACAGCAGGCCGATGACCCCGCCAATGCGCACGTTTTTCAGGTACAGATCCTCGCTTGGCTCCCACAGCTGGCGCAGCCACTGGGCGTTGTCGGCCAGCGAACGGCTCAACGGCTGTTCTGACATTTTACTTTCCCCCTTTTCCCGCGCCGCCGGGCGGCCTGCGAACGGTTCCTTTTCTGATTATCCGCCAAACGGTATAGTTTTAATCAAAAAGTGAACACTAACCCCGAAAAAAGCGTTCACAAGGAGGCTTTGCCGGATGCTGGTGCTGATGCTGCGCACCGTCTTTATCTATTTTACCATTGTTTTTTCCATGCGGCTGATGGGCAAAAAGCAATTGGGCGAGCTGCAGCCCTCCGAGCTGGTCTCAACCATCCTGCTCTCCAATCTGGCCTCCATCTGCATCGAATCGCCCGAAATCCCCATTGCCGGAAGCGTTGTGCCCGTGCTGCTGATCGTCTGCCTGGAGATACTGGTCTCGGCCCTGAGCGCCCGCAGCAGCCGCTTTTCCGCCCTGCTGTCCGGCAGCCCGAAAACCATCATCCGGCACGGTATTCTTGACCAGAAGGCCCTGCACCAGCTGCGCTTTTCGGCCGACGATGTACTGGAGGCCCTGCGCGGCAAGGATGTTTTCGAGCTGGAGGACGTCGCGCTGGCCATTGTGGAAACCAACGGCAGCGTCAGCATCTGCCGCCGCCCCGGCGCGGAGCCGCTCACACCGGATGATCTGCCGCTGAAAAAGCAGACAAAGCGGCTGCCCCGGCTGCCCGTCGTGGTGATGGGGCGGCCCGACCGCGACGCCATGGCCAACGCCGGGCTGACAGAGGAGCGGATCGCCGCCCTGCTGCGGCGCGAGCGCTGCCCGCTGAAGCAGGTGCTGCTGCTGTTGTGTGACGAAACGGGGCAGTACCGGCTGATTCGCCGCGAGGAGGGCGCTTCTGCCGCCGGGCAGCCCCCAAAAGGAGGCCCCGCATGAACCGTGTTGCCGCCGCCTTTTCCATTCTTCTGCTGCTGGCCGGGTTTGCCCTGTTCGGACACTGTGCCGTGCTGCGCACGACCGATGCGCTGACCAGCCAGCTGCTGGAGCTGAAGCAGCAGCTGAACGCCGGAGAATATGCCGCCGCGCGCCGCGGCTGCCGCAGCCTGCTGGCTCAGTGGGAGCAAAGCGAGGCTCTGCTGACGTTGTTTCTCAAGCGGGATATGACCAACGCGCTGGCCGTTGCACTGAACGGACTGGACGTTTATCTGGATGACGAGCACCGCTGCGATGCCCTGCTGGAGATCGAGCGCGCACTGGCGCAGACCGCCGTACTGCGGCGGCAGTATTTTGACCCTGCCTGACTGTCGGACGACCCGCGCGCACCGCTTTGCAGTGCTTGCGCCGCGTTTTTTCCGCCGCCCGAAAAAAAGGCCCGCCGCCCGTTTCTTCCGCCTTTTCCGCCGGTGCACCTCACAGGCGCACCCCTACAAAGCGCCTTCTGCCATTTTGCACGGATGGCCCCGCCCGTTTTGCGGCATCAAAAAAGCCGCGGCAGTCACAAAAGGACTGCCGCGGCTGCTTTTTTCGTTCTTTTCGGGCCAATTTCCGACCCTGCACGGGCCTTGCCCGTGCTTTGCCTGATCGAGCTTACCGGGCCCCCGCCCGTTTGCGCCTGCCGGGCCGCTTGGCCGCCGGTTTATTTGCCGCTGCGGCGGCGCATCATCTCGGAAAGCTCCTGCATGAAGGTATCAATATCGCTGAACTGACGGTACACCGAGGCAAACCGCACATAGGCCACCTCGTCAATGCGCTGCAGCTCATCCATGGCCAGCTCGCCGATGCGGATGGACTGCACCTCCTTTTCCAGCGAGTTGGACAGACGGGCTTCGATGTCGTCCACCGCCTGCTCCAGCACCTCATAGGCGACCGGGCGCTTGCCGCAGGCCTTGAGCATACTATTCAGCAGCTTCTGACGGTCAAAGCTTTCGCGCGAGCCATCCTTTTTGATTACGATCAGCGGAATGGTCTCAATGGTCTCATAGGTGGTAAACCGCTCCTTGCAGCGCAGGCATTCGCGCCTGCGGCGAATGCGGCTGCCATCCTCGGCCGGGCGGGATTCCACCACCTTGGAATCCAGCTCGCCGCAAAACGGGCACTTCATCCCGATCGCCTCTTTTCCTTCGGCCTGCGGCCGTTTGTGGTTTTCCTATATTATGTCACAAAAAGCCGCCGAATTCAACTGTTTTCTGCCGCCCGCCTGCCCTTAAAACGGTCTTTTGCCGCCGGAAAAGTTTGCAGAAACTTTTCCGGGCTTTCTTGTGTTTTCCGCCGCGCTATGGTATACTGAAAAGCACAAACCGGGCGACCGGCAGCCGGGTGTTCCGGCGCTGCCCGGCTCAACGCCGCCAGAGGGAAGAGAGGTGCCGCAGACAGGATGAAAAAGCCCACAACGCCCGTGATCCGCCAGACGGAAAACGGCCCCATGCAGGAAATTCGCGAGCCGCTGCCGCTTGGCTGGTATGCCGCCGGGGTTTTCTGCTTTTTGTACGCCTGCTTTTTTCCGCTTTACCGCCTGCCGCAGCTGCTGGCGTGCGGCGTGCTGAGCGCGGCCGCCGGGGTGCTGGCACAGCGCCTTGCGCCGGTGCGCACCCGCCTTGTGCCCTATACCGCGCCTGCCACCGGCAATGCCGCCGTGGATGAGCTGCTGCAGCAGGGGCAGCAGGCGCTGACAGAGCTTCGCGCTGCCAACCGCGCCCTGCCGGACCCGGACATCACCGCCCGGCTTGACCGCATTGAAGCCGCCTGCACCCGCATTTTTGACACCGTGCGCCTGCACCCGGAGCAGGCCGCGCAGTGCCGCAAGTTCATGAACTATTATCTGCCCACTTTGCTGCAGCTGCTGCGAGTACGCACCGAGCTGGAACAGGTCGGCACCGGCGGCGAAAACATTACCGCCAGCAAAGCGCGCATCTCCGCCGTGCTGGAGCAGGCGGCCGCCGCCTTTGAAGCATTTTATGACCGTCTGCATGCCGATCAGGCCATGAATGTCAACGCCGAGATCAGCGTGTTTGAAGCCATGCTGCGGCAGGAGGGGCTGCTGAAGCAAGAGCAGCCCGCCCCCGCCGCGCCGGAGTCGGAGCGTCCCCGTCCCTCTGCTTTGTAAGGAAGAACATCCCCAAATATCACCCATTGCAAGCTGACCTGTGAAGGAGGAAAACCATTATGTCCGAATCTACCATTCCTACCCTGACCCTTGACCCCAACGGTCTTGACACCCCCGCTGCGCCTGCAGCCCCTGCGGCCGCCGCCGTGGCCGAACAGCCCCCCGTTCTGGATGAGTCCAGCTTTACGGAGGAGGAGCGCAAGGTCATCAACGATTTTGCACAGCAGATCGACGTCACCAACTCCAACGTGGTGCTGCAGTATGGCGCGGCCTCGCAGCGCAAGATCGCCGGTTTCTCCGAAACCGCGCTGAGCAAGGTGCGCACCAAGGATCTCGGCGAGGTCGGCGGCATGGTCACGGATCTCATCAACGAGCTGAAGGGCTTCAGCGTGGACGGCGAAGAGCAAAAGGGCATCCGCGCCTGGTTCAAAAAGGCGCAGAACAGCCTTTCCACCCTGCAGACCAAATACGAAAAGGCCTCGGTCAACGTTGACCGCATCACCTCCGAGCTGGAGGGCCATCAGGTGCAGCTGATGAAGGACATTGCCATGCTGGATGAAATGTACCAGCTGAACCTGACCTACTTCAAAGAGCTTTCCATGTACATTCTGGCCGGCAAAAAGCGGCTGGCCCAGCTGCGCAGCGAGGATCTGGCCGCCCTGCAGGAAAAGGCCAAGGCCAGCGGGCTGCCCGAGGATGCGCAGGCTGCAAACGATTTTGCCGCCATGTGCGACCGTTTTGAAAAGAAGATCCATGATCTGGAGCTGACCCGCATGGTCTCCATCCAGATGTCGCCGCAAATTCGGCTGGTACAGAACAACGACACCCTGATGGCCGAAAAAATTCAGTCGACCATCGTCAACACCATCCCCCTGTGGAAGAGCCAGATGGTCATTGCCATGGGGCTTTCACACTCGCAGCAGGCCATGCAGGCCCAGCGTGAGGTCACCAACATGACCAACGATCTGCTGCGCAAAAACGCCGATGCCCTGAAAATGGCCACCATTGACACCGCCAAGGAAAGCGAGCGCGGCATTGTGGATATGGAGACCCTCAAGCACACCAACGAAACGCTGATCTCGACGCTGGATGAAGTGGTGCAGATTCAGGACGAAGGCCGCCGCAAGCGCGCCGAGGCCGAGGTGGAGCTGGGCCGTCTGGAAACCGAGCTGAAAAACAAGCTGCTGGATATCCGCTCCTGAACGGACGGCAGTTTTTCCGCACCCGACCCGGAAAGGGGTTGAACCGTATGACTTTTTTTCAAAAGAAAAGCACCGCCGTGCTGACATGCCTTCTGCTGGTTGCCGCCGCGCTGCTGTTCGGCGCGCACCGGTCGCTGGGCGCGCTGCGCCGTCAGGCGACAGATGTCTATGTCAAGGGTGACGACAGCGGGCTGAGCATTCTGGCCAACCTCAACAGCACGGTAGAATATACCTCGACCCTGGTAAAGACGGCAGGCGGCTATTACACCGCAGAGAACGCCGCCTTTGCCGCCGTGCAGGCCGCCAATGACCGGCTGCGCACAGACAGCGCCGACCCCGCTGACGCCCGTGCGGCACTGAGCGACCTGATGAGTGCCTGCACCCTGCTGCAGGCGGATTATCAGGGGCGGACGGATATTCCGCAGGAGGATATCCGCCTGATGAACCGCTGTATCAACGACATGATCTCCATGAAAGACCAGATGCGGCACAGCCGCTATAACGAGCTGGCCGCCGATTTCAACGACACGCTGGCGGGCTTTCCCGCCGGGCTGCTGGGCAGCCTGACGGGCATCCGGGCGCTGCCGTTGTTCTGACCCTTTGCGAGGTATGTGCATGAACCATCTGAAAAAACTGCTTTCGGCGGCGGCCGTCATGCTGGCACTGCTGCTGGTGTGCCTGCCGATGACGCCTGCCGCGCACGCGGCTGAGCTGCCCGAGCCGGACGCCGAGCTGCTGTATGTGACCGACAACGCCGGGGTGCTTTCCTCCTCGCTCAAAAGCTATCTGGTCGAGCGAAATGAGGCCCTATACAGCGCCACCGGCGCACAGTTTGCCGTATTGACCGTGGATGCGCTGCCCGGCGGGTATGACTGCGAAAGCTACAGCTACGCTGTGTTCAATGCGTGGGGCATTGGCAGCGCCGAAAAGAATAACGGCCTGCTGCTGGTGCTGGTCCCCCAGGAGGGCAAGTTCTGGATGACGGTAGGCGAGGGGCTGCAGAGCAGCCTGACCGGCGGCGTACTGACGGAGCTTCTGGATGATTATCTTGCCGATGATTTTGACAACGGCCGGTATGATGACGGCGTGCGCGCCGTGTTTGACGCCGTGTGGCAGAAGCTGGAGGATATTTACGGCCCCATAGAAACGGCCGTCTCCTCAGCGGCGGTTTCTCCGTCGTCGACAGCACGGCCCTCCGCCCCGGCTTCGTCACAGCAGCCTGCGGCCGCACGGCCCCAACGGCGCAGCAGCTTCCTGCCCGCTGTACTGCTGGTATTGTTGGCGCTGATCGTGCTGACGGCACTGCTGCGTCCCCGTCGGCGCTATTACGGCGGACGGCGCACCCCGCCGCCACCGCCGCCCGGTGTTCCGCCCTATTACCGCACCTACACACACCGTCCTCCGCCCGCGCCGCCCCGTCCGGCCCGGCGGCCGCCCTCCTCGGGTGGCTTTGGCGGCGGCCCGGCCGGTTGGATGGGCGGCGGACGCCCCTCCGGCAGCCGCCCTGCGGGCGGATCAGGCAGTCGCCGTCCCTCCGGCGGGTTCGGCAGCAGCCGACCCTCAAGCGGGTTTGGCGGCGGTCATTCCTCCGGCGGGTTTGGTGGAGGCCGCTCGTCCGGCAGCTTCGGCGGCGGCCGCAGCCATGGCGGCGGCGGTGGGCGGCGCTGACCGCCCTGCCGCAAAAGCGGCGCCGCATTTTAAGACAGAAAAGCAGCCCCGGCTCTGCACAACGCAGAACCGGGGCTGCCTTTTTCGTATGTTTTACTCGATCTCGACCCGACGGGCTGCCGGAGCCACAGCCGCTTTCTTGGGCAGCGTCAGCACCAGCACGCCGTCATTGTAAGCGGCCTTGATCTTGTCGGCATCCACCGCCGAGATATCAAAGCTGCGGGCAAAGCTGCCCCAGCTGCGCTCGCGCCGGATGTAATGGCCATCTTCATCCTTTTCGTCCTTGTTGGCGTTCCGCTGGGCGCTGATGGTCAGCGTATCGTCATTGACATCCAGATGAATATCTTCCTTCTTAAAGCCGGGCATATCCGCCTCGATCACATAATTGTCGCCTTCCTCGCGGATATCGGTATGGAAGCTGCCGATCTTATCGCTGAAAAAGCTGCGTTCCAGATCCTCCATAGCGCGGAACGGATCGTACACATTCATATGGTTACCACGGCGTACAAACGGTGTCAGTTCAAACATAAGTCATATCTCCTTTTCCTGTCAGGCGGACCCTTTTCTTTGCGGCCCGCGGGTATGTATTGTTTTGGAAAAGCTGGCAGTCTTGAAAGCTTACTGCTTTCTTTTCTGTTTTGCTTTTCTTTTGTTTACGCTTTATAGTATACCCGGGAAATTCGCAATTTACATGACTTATTTTTTAACTTTTTGTGAATTTTAGCACTCTAACATTTAGAGTGCTAATCAAGTTTATTTCCGATTTCTCATGAATGCTTCTGCTGCTTCATCCAGATATTCATGACCAGGCGGTGCGGCAGCAGCTTTACCGCCAGCACCTGCAGACGGATCGGCAGGCCATGCACCGAAACATCCTTTTGGGTACGGTAAGCATCGTGCAGTGCCGTGGCGACCACATCCTTTGCCTGATATAATACATTGTAGTAGGTGATCGCCGTCTGACTGGTCACGCGGGCGCGGTCGAAAAAGCCCGTCCGCACCCACCCGGGGCTGACCGCCATGCAGCGGATGCCCTGCGGCTTCAGCTCGCGGTTCAGTGCACGGCTGTAGCTGAGCACAAACGCCTTTGTCGCCCCGTAAACATTGAGGTACGGCACCGGCTGAAAGGCCGAGAGCGAATCCAGCTGCAGAATGCGCGCCCCGCGCTTCATATACGGCAGGGTCAGCTGCGTCAGTGCCACAAGCGCCTTGCAGTTGAGGTCGATCATCCCCATGCAGTCTGCCAGCGGGATCTGGTCGTACCGGCCAAACTTGCCAAACCCCGCGCCGTTGACCAGCACCGAAACCTCCGGCCGCAGCTGCTGCAGCAGTTGGCGGTAGCTCTCCCAGCTTTCCGCATCGGCCAAATCCAGTGCGATGGGGCGCACCGGGCAGCTGATCTGCCCCTGCAGCGCCGCCAGCTCCGGCAGGCGGCGGGCCAGCACCCACATTTCATCAAACGCTTCATACTTCGGCAGCTGTAGGGCAAACTCGCGCCCCATGCCGGAGCTTGCCCCCGTCACGACCGCAATTTTCATGGCATACCGTCTCCTTTTTGCATCATCCCGCCAATGCGCATTTACGCAGCGTTGGCTGCTGCTTTTATTGTACACCATGCGGCCCGCCCGATGCAAGCAAAACGCGGCAGGCGCTTTGCCGCGCAGCAGCCGCCCCAGCACAGAAAAGCAGCCGGTCGGCGTACTGCGCCGACCGGCTGCCCAACGATATTTACTTAAATTACTTACGGCACAAGGCACGCTTTTGCGCCTGCGCTGCCGAACCGTGCGGCAGCTTCCGATGCCCTGCAGCGCTTTTCCTCCCGCTGCCCGACGCAGCGTCTGCGGCATCGGCCGCCCGGCGCTTGCTTTACAGCCGCTTTGCACCGCACAGCCCGTTTGCCTTTTCGGCCGTCGGCGGCAATCCGTCAGCCCCGGCAGCCGCTCAGCTTTTTACCAGGTCTCCGTTGCAGGCCTGCACGGCGGCGCACACCTCGGCAAAGGCCTCCTCGGCGGCATCGGCGCTGGTCAGCGTATACTGTCTGCCTGCAGCCGTCCAACGACCGCTGCGGCTGCCGTCAGCCTCCGCCGTTATCTGCAGCGCTGCCTCCTGTGCCTCTCCGGCTGCCGCCGACAAACGGTATTTCGCGCCGGAAACCTCAAAAAGCAGGTCGCCGGTCTCCGGGTCCTCCCGCACCTGCTGTGCCTGCGCAGGGGCCTGCAGGGCCGCCTTTGCCGACGCGTTTTCCTCTGCCGCTTCCGCCCCGTTCCCTTTGTCGATCGAATCTGCCGAATCGGCCGCAGCGGCTTCGCCGACCTTCTGCGGCGCCTGCTCGGCACCGCCGAGGGCAGCCGTGCTGTCCGCCGCCGCAAAAAGCTTCATCTCCTGACTGGATGCGGCGGTATCCATGCCGGATGTCAGCGCCGTCTGCGGGACGGCATCCGCCGCGTCGGTGCCTGTCTTTGTGCCAAAACCAAAGCCGCCTGCCCCATAGACCAGCAGCCCGCCCACGCTCAGTACCGCCAGCGCAGCCGCTGTACCCAGCGCCCAGCGGCGGCGCAGCGTGCGCTTCGGCTTTTGGGCCGCTGGCCGTACGGCAGACAGCCCGGCCTTTTTCATTGCCTGCAGGTAAAGTGCCCGCTGCTCCTCCCCGCTCAGGGCGGGGGCCTCGGTAGGCAGCGCGCCCAGCTGCCGCCACAGCGTCTGTGTCGTCTGCACCGCGGCCTGCGGCTGCGCCTGTTTCTTTTTGCTCATTCCAGCGTCACCCCCTCACAGGTCAGTTTTTCGCGCAGCTTTTTCTTGCCGCGCTGCAGGCGGCTTTCTACCGCCTTGATGTTCATGTTCAGTCGTTTGGCGATCTGCGGCACGCTTTCGCACAAAAAGAAGCGGCGCAGAAAGATCTCATCGTCCGGCGGCGTCATTTCGCGCACCAGCTCTTCGGTGCGGCGCAGCGCCGCCGACTGCTCCGCCTCTGCCGCCGTCTGCTGCGGCGCGGGCAGCAGGGTCAGCAGCTCGTCGCCGCCGTCCGCGGTGCGGTCGCGCTCTCGGCGCAGGCGGCGGTACCGGTCAATGGCCGTGTTGCGCGCCGTCCAGATGACAAAGCCGCGCAGCGTGTCATTGTGCAGGCAAATGCTTTCGCTGTCGCGCCAGATGCGCACCAGCGTATCCGCCGCGCATTCCTCGGCGTCCTCCGGGGCCTCCGGCAGAATACGCCGCACCACGGCGTGGATCAGCGCGCCATACTTCTGCGTCAGCTCCCACAGGCCGTCCTCCGGCCGGGTGCGCAGCAGCTGCAGCAGTTCCTTATCCTCCATGCGGTACAGCCTCCCCTGTCGTTTTCCGCGAACCTCCCGGTTCCGTCGGCTGAGCCGCATGCGAGAGATTCTTCGAAGGCAGCCGCCTTCGTTCTTCTCTCTATATTAAATCAAACGGCGCAAAAAGGCAATTCCCTTCTTCCCGGCCGACATTCTTTTTTACCGGCTGCGCCGCTGCCGCCGACCGACCGCCAAAGCGCGCCTGTGCGCGGCCCGGCAACACTTTTCGCAAATTCAACGCAGCTTTCTAAAAAAACGCACAATGATATTTCACGCAATTGTCACAAAACTTTTATAAAATAAGAACGATCGGTGTACGATGTCAAGGTGGTGCACACAATGGGCACAACGCAGAGACCGATCGGGCATCTGCCCGCAAAAAGGAAAAAATACCGGGCCGTTTTACCAACGGAACGGCTGCAGAGAAAGGCGGTAAAGAAGAATGGTCAATATCCTGATCGTAGATGACGAGCCGTTGATCCGCGGGTTGATCCGCGAGCATCTGGAGCACGAAGGCTTTGTCTGCTGTGAGGCCGGCGACGGCGGCGCAGCGCTTTCCTACCTGTCCGCCAATAAAGTGGATATGGTCATTTTGGATATTATGATGCCGTTTGTGGACGGCATGACCTGCCTGCGCGAGATGCGCAAGCGCAAAATTGATACCCCCGTCATCATGCTGACGGCGCGCGGCGAGGAATATGACCGCATTGTCGGGTTGGAAAGCGGCGCGGACGATTACATCGTCAAGCCGTTCAGCCCGCGCGAGCTGGTCGCCCGCGTCAAGGTGGTGCTGAACCGCACGCTGCCCCGAGATGAAGCCAACCCCGAAAGCTTTGTTTACGGCGGGCTGGTGATCGACACCGCCTCGCACAGCGTGAAGATCGACGGCAAGGAGGTCTCACTGACGCCCAAGGAATTTGACCTGCTGGTTTTTCTGGCCAGCAACCGCGGCATTGCTCTTTCGCGCGAGAAGATTCTGCAAAAGGTCTGGAACTATGACTATTACGGCGAGGACCGCACCGTCGACACCCATGTGAAAATGCTGCGCAGCCACCTGGGCAGCTACCGCAACCTGATCACCACCGTGTGGGGCGTCGGCTACAAGTTCGACCCGGAGCAGATCGGCTGACAC
>CAKTAM010000035.1 GCA_934527255.1 uncultured Oscillospiraceae bacterium
ACCTGGTGTGCGACGCCATCAACGTGGCCATGCGCGAGCTGTTCCTGCAGATCGTCTACGGCCGCAGCCAGACCGCTTTCTCGGAGGACGGCCTGCCCGTGGGCGCCGGCCTGGAGGATCTGGGCAAGGGCCTGCGCAGCATGACCGGCACCATCTTCTCCACCCGCGCCAAGGGCGTGCGTTATCTGGAGCTGACGGAGGGCTATATCACCAAGCTGGCCGTCGATGAGAACAACGAGGTCATCGGCTATCAGTTTGTGCGTCTGGGCAAGATGATGGAAGCCATCCGTCACGGCACCGACCCGAAGGAGGCTTACGAGTCGAACGTGGGCACCTACGGCCGGTTCAAACAGGAAGACGGCGCGGTCAAGTATATTGACCCGCGCGAAGAATAAGAGGGGAGGAGACGTATCATGGCAACTTTTGAATCTCAGGAGCGCCGCATGCCCAAAATTGAGGCCTGTCTGGCTGCCAACGGGCTGGAAAGCCTGGATGCCTGCCGCGAGATGCTTCTTTCCAAGGGCATTGACTGCGAGGCCATTGTCAAGGGCGTGCAGCCCATCTGCTTTGAAAACGCCGTCTGGGCTTACACGCTGGGCACGGCCATTGCCGTCAAGCGCGGGCTGACCAGCGCCGCGGAATGTGCCGCCGCCATCGGCGAGGGCCTGGAGGCGTTCACCATTCCCGGCTCTGTGGCCGAGCAGCGCAAGGTCGGCCTGGGCCACGGCAATCTGGGCGCAATGCTGCTGAACGACGACACCAAGTGCTTTGCGTTCCTGGCCGGTCACGAATCGTTCGCGGCCGCCGAAGGCGCCATCGGCATTGCCCGTACCGCCAACAAGGTCCGCAAGACCCCGCTGCGCGTCATCCTGAACGGCCTTGGCAAGGATGCCGCCTATATCATCAGCCGCATCAACGGCTTCACCTATGTGGAGACCGACTTTGATTTTGCCACCGGCGAGCTGAAGGTCGTGCGTGAGAAGGCGTTCTCCAACGGCGAGCGCGCCGCCGTCAAGTGCTATGGCGCAAACGACGTGCTGGAGGGCGTTGCCATCATGAAGAAGGAGGCCGTGGAGGTCTCCATCACCGGCAACTCGACCAACCCCACCCGTTTCCAGCATCTGGTGGCCGGCACCTACAAGAAGTGGGCCATTGAAAACGGCAAGAAGTACTTCTCCGTTGCCTCCGGCGGCGGCACCGGCCGTACCCTGCACCCGGATAACGTGGCGGCAGGCCCCGCTTCCTACGGCCTGACCGACTCGATGGGCCGTATGCACGGCGACGCCCAGTTTGCAGGCTCCTCCAGTGTGCCCGCGCACGTGGAGATGATGGGCCTGATCGGCGCCGGCAACAACCCTATGGTGGGCATGACCGTCGCCTGCGCCGTGGCGGCCGCACAGGCCAACGCCTGAGCGTTTTCCCGGCGATAGACTCTTTCCAAACAGCAAAGCCGTTCCCCTTGTAGGGGAACGGCTTTTTTGTATCTCAAAAACCACTTGCGGGGCGAATCACCCGCAAAGCAAGCGGCGTATTGCCGACAAAAAGGGAAAGAGGGAGAAGGCCGCATTCTGAAAAAACACCCGGCGGGCCAAAAGGCTTTTCCCGCCGGGATCTCTGTTTCGTAGGCTTGTGTGCCGCAAAATTTTTTACAGCGCATATTTTGAAAAAGAGCGAGAAGCAGAGAATGCGGAAAAAACGGCCGCGCCTTACGGCATGGCGGGCGCTCAGCGGTATGTGCGCTCATCAGAACCCGCCGCAGGCAGGAAAGAGAAAGGGACGCCGCCGCGCCGCTTTATGCTGCCGCGCCTTACGCGTTCAGATATGCGCGGGCATACTCGTCGTAGGCGTGGGCAAACTGCTGGCTGCCGGTGCGCACACTGCGCAGATAGCCGTGCACATCCAAGCTGTCGTGGGTCATTTCAATCACGCACCCGGCAATATTGGAGCAATGATCCGAAACGCGCTCCAGATTGTTCAGCAGGTCCGCCCAGACAAACCCGGCCTCAATGCTGCACTCGCCCTGCTGCATCCGGCGGATGTGGCGGGCGCGCAGCTGCTCCTTCAGCACATCCACCACCTGTTCCAGCGGCTCGACCCGGGCGGCGGCGTTCAGGTCGTTTTCGGCAAAGGCGCTCATGGCCAGCGTCAGCGCCTCCTCCACGGCCTGCACCATATTGCGCAGCTCGCCGCTGGCCGCGCCGGAGAACGAAATGCCTTTGCTGTGCATCTCCTCGGCCGATTCCACCAGGTTGACCGCATGGTCGGAGATGCGCTCAAAATCGCCGATGACGTGCAGCAGCTTGGCCGATTCGCTGCTGTCCCGGTCGCTGAGGGGACGGGTGCTCAGCTTGACCAGATAGCTGCCCAGCACATCCTCATAGCGGTCGGCCTCATCCTCCCAGGCGCGCACCCGGGCGGCGGCCTCGGCGTCATAATGGGTCAGCAGCCCGGCGGCCTGCCGCAGCGCCTGCGCCGATATCTGGGCCATGGCCGCGGCGGTAATGCGGCAGCGCTCCAGCGCAATGGCGGGGGTGGCCAGCAGGCGCTCGTCCAGCTCCAGCCCGGGGTGGGCGGGCTGCGCGGTCTTCGGCTCGGGGATCAGTCGGCACGAAAGCTTTTCCAGCAGCCCGGCGGCGGGCAGCAGCAGCAGGGTACACAGCACGTTGAAGCCGGTGTGCACCACGGCAATGTCAAATTCGGTGACGGGCGCATCCGTCAGGGCGGCAATGGGCAGCAGCGCCCGTGCCAGACAAAACAGCGACAGCAGCACCGCCGTACCGATCAGATTAAAGCACAGGTGCACCACCGAGGCGCGGCGGGCGTTGCGGTTGGCCCCAATGGAGGACAGCAGCGCCGTGGCGCAGGTGCCGATGTTCTGCCCCATGATGATGGGCACGGCCGCCCCAAGGCTGACCTGCCCCGTGGAGGCCAGCGCCTGCAGAATGCCGACGGAGGCGGAGGAGGACTGGATGACGGCCGTCAGCACCGCCCCGGCCAGCACACCCAGCAGCGGGTTGGTGAACAGCAGCAGAATGCGGCGGAAGCCCTCTACCTGCGCCAGCCCGGCCACTGCGCCGGACATGGTCTCCATGCCGTACATCAGCACGGCAAAGCCCAGCAGAATGGTGGCGGTATCCTTTCGTTTGCTGTTTTTGCCGGTCATGTACAGCACAATGCCAACGACGGCCAGCACCGGCGTAAACGAGGAGGGCTTGAGCAGCTGCACAAAAAAGCTGCTGCTTTCGATGCCGGTCAGGCTGAGCAGCCACGCCGTGACGGTGGTGCCCACGTTGGCCCCCATGATGACGTTGATGGCCTGCCGCAGGGTGAGCAGGCCGGAGTTGACGAACCCCACCACCATCACCGTGGTGGCCGAGGAGGACTGGATGATGGCCGTGACCCCCAGCCCGGTGAAAAAACCGGCGGCGCGGCCGTTGGTCAGCCGCCCCAGAATGGTTTTCAGGCCGTCGCCTGCGCGCTTTTCCAGCGCATCGCCCATCAGGCTCATGCCAAACAAAAACAGACACAGCCCCCCGGCCAGTGTCAGCACATCAAACAAGCTCATAAAAGCACTCCCTCTTTCCGGTGCATTTTACCCATTCTTCTCATCGTACCAAGCATAACAGAGGGATGTCGGATGTAAAAGAAATTCAGGTTAAATCCATGTAAAATTTGTGCCGGATCGCCGCAGCTTTTGGCCCGCTGGGGCCGGTGGGTGCGGCATACGGGGCGCACAGGCCGCCCGGCAAAGCGCCGCGCCAAACGGCAGAGGCATTTTTCTGCATCCGGGCAGGTGCTGCGCGGGGACGGCCGACGGTCTTTCCCGCGGCGTTAGCCCCCAAAAAACGGCGAAAAAGCGCCTGCTTGGCGGCATTGTGGCGGAATTTGTATTGACTTTGCCCCGTTATGAGCGTACTATTAGTATAGAGTAATATAACTGCTTTTGCGGGGCAGCCCTTTGGAACGTACTGCTGCTGCCGCACCCGTTTTTGGGAAAAGAAAGCAGTGCTGCGGCAGACAGCCGCCCAAAAGGGCCGTCATGCGGCGGCAAAAAGCGCGGCGCGTGTTTCAACGGGCGATCGGCGGCAGGGGCCGCCAGAGTGCCGCATCCGGCTTTGGCGCCGACGGGCAGGCTGCTGCCGCCGTCGGCTGATGAAAAACAGGGGGCGCTGCGATGGATCATACCCACAAAAGGCTGCTTATTCACCCGGCGGCTGGTCGAGGCGCTGGGCGGCGCCATCCGCTGTGAAAGCACACCCGGCAGGGGCAGCACCTTTATCTGTACGTTTGCGTTCCGCATCGGCACGGCGGCGGCCCTGCCGCAGCCCGGCGAAGCGCCGCCGCAGCCGATGGGCCGCGGCAAACGGGTGCTGCTGGTGGAGGATAATGCCCTGAACCGCGAAATTTCGCGCGAGCTGCTGGAAAGCGAGGGCTTTGCCGTGGAGGAGGCCGACGACGGCGATGTGGCGGTGGAAAAGGTGCGCCGCTCGCAGCCGGGCGATTACGACCTGATCCTGATGGATGTGCAGATGCCCCGCCTGAACGGGTTTGACGCCACGCGGCAGATTCGGGCGCTGGCCGACCGCCGGCTGGCGGCCATTCCGGTGCTGGCGGTGACGGCCAACGCTTTTGAGGAGGATCGGGCCGCCGCGCTGGCCGCCGGGATGAACGGCCACATTGCCAAGCCCATTGACCGGCAGGCCCTGCATGCGCAGCTGTGCGGCTGCATGGCAGGCCAGACGCCGGATGCCTCCAAGGCAGGAGAGAACGAGGAAGCATGAAAAAGGAAAAGAAGAGCACCGTCGTGCAGGAGTGCGGCGCGGGAAAGCAGATGCTGCAGGTGCTGGTGATCGTGCTGCTGGTCGTCGGCTTCAGCACGGCGCTGTTTTTGCGGTTTTACGGCGCGTACATTGACAAAATGCTGTATGCCGAGCGGCAAAGCCAGATGAACGCCGTGACCGACCAGCTGTTTGCGGGGCTGGAGGAGGTGGTGCAGACCCAGTGGCGCGACAGCGACGCCTACAGCAATTACATTGAGCTGGGGGCCATTTCCACCACGCAGGAGCTGACCCGCTTTATGGAAAAGCAGGCGCAGCTGAACGGCCTGACGGACAGTGGGTCAGAGCTGGTGGCGGTGGATGCCGACGGCAATGCCTATAGCCAGAACGGCCCGTGCGGCCCGCTGCAGGAGGACCGGCTGCAAAGCGGCGGCGAGCGCGTCAGCTTTGCAGCGCCTTCCCGCACGGCCCATCAGATGCAGATGTTTTTCCTCACGCGGCTGCAGCAGCCGGTCACGCTTTCCACTGCGGAGGGCGGCACGGTCACTCTGACCTATTACGGCGTTGCCCGCAGCATGCAGGTGCTGACGCCGTATTTTGACTGTGTGGCCTACAACGGCGAAAACAGTGTGTATGTGCTGAACGACGACGGCAGCTGCCTGTTTTTCAGCGGCAGCCCGCTGCTGCCGCAGGGCAACGTTTATGATACGCTGCGGCAGATGGATTATCTGCACGGGGCCTCGGTGGAAAGCGTGCGCGCCCAGCTGGCCGCGCAGGGCGTGGCCATGGCCGATGCCTGCTTTGGAGGGCGCGAGTACTGCTATACGCTCTACCGCCTGGAAGGCGCCGGGTGGAACCTGCTGTTTGTGGTGCCTGCCGCCAGTGTGGCGGCCAACACGCTGACCATGGTCAACGCCACGGTGCGGCTGGTGCTGCTGTTTGCCGCCGGGCTGCTGGTGGTGTGCGCGGCCATCATCTTTATTCTGCTGCGTGTGCGGCAAAAGCAGATGGTCGAGATTGAGCATCGCGCCACGCAGGCGCTGGAGCAATTGAATGTCGAACTGGACCGCAAAAACGCCGCTCTGTCGCAGGCGGTGCGGCAGGCCCAGACGGCCAGCAAGGCCAAAAGCGATTTTCTGGCCAATATGTCGCATGATATCCGCACCCCCATGAACGCCATTGTCGGCCTCACCAGCCTGATGGAGCACGAGACCGGCGCCTCGGAAAAAATGCGCACCTATGTGCAGAAGGTGCAGCTGACCAGCCGCCACCTGCTGAGCCTTATCAATGATATTCTGGATATGAGCCGCATCGAATCCGGCGAGGTGACGCTGAGCCGCGAGCCGTTCTCTCTGGCCGAGCAGATCGGCCAGGTGGATGGTATTATCCGCACCCACACCGCCGACCGCGGGCAAAGCTTTGAAATCTGCGTGCACGAGATCGTGCATGAGGATCTCATCGGCGACGCCGTGCGTCTGCGGCAGGTACTGCTGAACCTGCTTTCCAACGCCGTCAAATACACCCCCAACGGCGGCGACATCCGGCTGGAAATTGCCGAGGAGCCCTGCGCGCAGCCCGGCCTTGCCGCGCTGACCTTTGCCGTGACGGATAACGGCTATGGCATGACGGCCGCGTTTCAGCGCCGCTTGTTCGAGCCGTTCACCCGGGCCGAAAACTCGGTGACGAACCGGGTGCAGGGCACCGGCCTTGGCATGGCCATCACCAAAAACATTGTCGATATGATGGGCGGTGACATTCAGGTGCAGAGCGCGCCGGAAAAGGGCAGCCGCTTTACCGTGACGCTGCAGCTGGAGATCAACGCCGCGGCCGACCTGTCGGCGTGCTGCGGCAGCGTGCTGCTGGTGACGGCACAGGAGCAGCTGGCCCGCAACGTGGCCGCCGCCCTGCAGAACAGCGGTGCGGCGCTGACGGTCGTCGCCAGTGTGCCGCAGGCGGTGCAGCAGCTGCAGGCCGCCCCGACAGAGGCCGTGCTGCTGCAGGGAATGTTGGGAACGGATGCGCTGCCCGGGGCCATACAGGCCCTGCGCGCGGCCGCGGGCGAGCGGACGCTGCTGTTCTGTCTGGATACCGCCCAGCCCGACCAGGTGCGGGAGGCGCTGCATCAGGCCGGTGCGGATGGGCTGGTGCCGCGGCCGTTCTTCCGGGCGCGGCTGGCCGCCGCGATCGAGGCGGCCAGCACCGGCACGGCCGATGTGCCGCCGTGCCCGGTGCTGCAGGGCATGCGCCTGCTGTGCGCCGAGGATAACCCCCTGAACGCCGAAATTCTGTCGGCGCTGCTGAAAATGCAGGGCGCGGTATGCACCATTTACCCCGACGGGGCGCAGCTGGTGCGCGCGTTTGAGCAGCTGCCGCCCAGTGGGTGCGACGCCATTCTGATGGATGTGCAGATGCCGGTGATGAACGGGTACGAGGCCACCACCGCCATCCGCGACAGCAAAAACCCGCTGGGGCGCACGGTGCCCATCATTGCCATGACGGCAAACGCCTTTGCCGAGGATGTGCAGCGCAGCCTTGCCGTCGGCATGAACGCGCATGTCTCCAAGCCGGTGGATATGGCCCTGCTGGAGCGTATACTGCGCGGTTTTCAGCCTACCCCCCCCCCCCCCCCCCGAGGGGGAGAGTATATGGGCCTCTGACTGCGCTGCAGGGCTGATAGAGCCGCTGTGAGAGCGTCTGCGTTTTCCCCATGACGCCGCGGGCCCCTGCCCGCCGGAAAATGCCGCTTGTGCCGCAGCACGCCGTCAGCCCGGTGCAGAAATGACCGCCAGCATACCAACGCCATTGTGGGAGAACTTTTGTTTATGCTTCAAACCGAACCGAACAACAGCTGGCAGAGCCGGACACTGGAGGAGATGATCCGCCTGGTCTCCCGGCTGGATCAGGCCGCCGAAGAGGAAGAGCTGCGGCAGGGCCTGCCCGCGCTGCTGCAAAGCGTCGCCGCCTATACCCGGGCGCGGGGCGTTTCTCTTCTGGAATGGGCCGCGCCGGAGGAAACGGCTTTCTGCTGCACCGTGCAGTGGCATGCCGAACCGGCCGCCTCCGCCCTGCCGGTGGACAGCAGTATTCCCGCCGCGCCCGAATGGACGGCCCGGCTGGCCGAGGGTGAAATGCTGCGGCTGACCGGCCTGCCGCCCGCACAGCTGCTGACGGCGGATGAGCACGCGGCCCTTGCAGCGCAGGGCCGCCGCTGCGGCGTGGCTGTGCCGCTGCTGGCACGGCACAGGCTGCAGGGCTTTCTGTGGCTGGACAGCCCCGCCCCGCAGCTTTGCACAGCCGCCGACTGGGCGCTGACGGCGGTGTGCGGGCATTTGGGCAGCCTGCGCGAATGCTTTCGCACACGCGGCCGTCTGGCGCGCAAAAATGAGGCGCTGGAGCATGAAAAGCGCTTGCTGGAGGTGCTGTGCACCGACTGCACCTCGGTGTATGACTGCGACCTGACGGCGGACACCATGCGCCCCATCAAGCGGGGGGCGCAATCCAACGCGCGGCGTATTGATGCCGAGCTTGGCGGCGACAGTCTGCGCTTTTCCCGCAGGCTGCAATACTTTTTCGAGCATGAGGTCATCCGCGAGGATGCCGCCGCCCTGCCCAGTATGGAGGCGCTGCAGCGCCGGCTGCGGCAGGACGGTACGGTCAGCCTGCGTATGCGCACGCAGCCGGATGCCTGCGGCCGCAGGCACTTTGAGCTCAGCCTTGTGCGCGTGCCGTCGGCCGAGGGGCTGCACGCGGTGCTGGGCTTCCGCTATGTGGATGCGCTGCTGCAGGCCGAGGAGGAGGGCCGCCGCCAGCTGGAGCAGGCTCTGGCACAGGCCCGCGCCAGCAGCGAGCTGATCTCGGCCATCAGCCGCACCTACTGGCTGCTGTACCGGCTGGATCTGCCTGCGGATACCTTTGAGCAGGTTGTGCCCGAGGGCCGCCGTCCCTCGCCGCTGGGCGGCGGCAAAACCAGCGAGCGTTTTCCGGTGGCCTGCGGCAAGACCACGGCGGCGGAATATATCCCCACCATGCTGGCCTTTCTGGATACATCCACCCTGCCCGAGCGGCTGCGCAGCCGGGAGGTGATCTCGCAGGAATACCGCACCACCACCGGCAACTGGCACGAGGGCAGCTTTATTGTGCAGCGGCGCAATGATACGGGCGCGGCCGAAAAGGTGCTGTATGCCATACGCATCATCAACGACCAGAAGCAGCAGGAGATGGAGTACGAGCGCCGCCTGTCGCAAAGCGCGGCCGAGGCCCGGCGCGCCAACCTTGCCAAGAACGATTTTCTGCGCCGCATGAGCCACGATGTGCGCACGCCCATCAACGCCATTCGCGGCATGGTCGAGATCGCCAACCATTTCCCCCGCGATTATGAAAAGCTGCAGGCCTGCCGTGACAAGGTGTGGCAGGCCTCCGGCTATCTGCTGGCGCTGGTGGACAGCGTGCTGGATATGAGCAAGCTGGAATCCGGCGGCATCGAGCTGGACAGCGCCCCGTTTGACCTGTCGCGCCTGTTGGGCGAGGTCAACGCCATGGCCGAAACGCAGGCGACGGAGCACGGCCTGCGCTATGTGGTGGAGGACGGGCCGGGCGCCGTTGCCCATCCCGGCCTGCTGGGCGACCCACTGCGCCTTAAGCAGGTGCTGCTGAACCTGACGGGCAACGCCATTAAATACAACCGGCTGGGCGGCGAGGTGCGGGTCTCCTGCCGCGAGACTGCCTTTGACGGCCGCACGGCAACGTTTTGCTTTGTCTGCGCCGACAACGGCATCGGCATGAGCCCGGCGTTTCAGAAGCATGTGTTCGAGCCCTTTACGCAGGAGCAGAAAAACGATGCCCGCACCAGCTATTCCGGCAGCGGGCTGGGGCTTTCCATCGTGCATTCTCTGGTGGAAAAAATGGGCGGCAGCATTACGTTTGACAGCCGCGAGGGCGAGGGCACCCGCTTTTGTGTGACCCTGCCCTTTGCCGTGTGCGACACCCTTGCCCTGCCCGAAGCGGCCGGGCAGGAGACTGCCGCCGCGCAGGTGGCGGGCGCGCATGTGCTGCTGGTGGAGGACAACGACCTCAATCTGGAGATCGCCCGCTTCTTTCTCGAGCAGGCAGGGGTCATTGTTGCCGTCGCCCGCAACGGGCAGCAGGCGGTGGAGACCTTTGCCGCCTGCCCCTCGGGCACCTTCGACGCCGTTTTTATGGATGTGATGATGCCGGTGATGGATGGTCTGACGGCCGCGCAGACCATCCGGCGGCTGCCGCGCCCCGATGCGGCCGCCGTGCCCATTTTTGCCATGACGGCCAACGCCTTCCCGGAGGATATTCAAAAATGCCGCGCCGCCGGGATGAACGAGCACCTTGGTAAGCCGCTGGATCAGGCCGCCATGCTGCGCGTGCTGGGCCGCTGGCTGGGCGGCCGCCCCGAATAAAGGCCGGGCAAACGGCCGCTTGCAGCGCGCCCCGGCGGCCGGTGCCGGGACTTTTTGGCAAACGGCCCGCCGGGCGGCGGTATACAAAAAAGGCCGACACAAAACGTGTCGGCCTTTTGCAGTGGCGTGCGGTGTCAATGCGCCTTGTACGGCGGGGGCTGGCGGTTGGACGGCCTGCCCGGCGCACAGTCCGCGGCCGGTTCGGCGGCTGCTGCCTTGCTGCCGGGCGGGGCGTTGGGCTGCGGCGCGCGCCTTTGGCCATCCGCAAACGGCCAAAAAGCGGCCTGTCCGGCGTGCGGGTCAGCCATCCAGCGCGGCAATGGCCTCCAGCAGGGCGGCATGCTCGCGCGCAACGGCCTCGTACAGCGCTTCATCCGTCAGCGCGCGCGGGCCGCGCAGCGCCTCGGTCAGAGCGGCGGCGGCGGTGTACAGGCGCTCAAAGCCAAGGTTCAGCGCAATGCCTTTCAGGGTGTGCGCCGCGCGGAACGCCGTCTCCCAATCGGCGGCCGCATGGGCGGCCTGCAGCTCGGCAAAGGTGCCGTCCTGCTGATATTTCAGCACAAACTTGCGCACCAGCGCCTCGCTGTACAGGCGGCGCAGCGTGTCGGCATAGTTTCCGCCAACGGCGGCATAAAAGCTTTCCAGTGTCATGAAAACCTCTCCCAAAATCGTTATTTGCGGGGGTATTACGGTTATTATACCAGATGTGCGGCGGAAAGCAAAGCCCCTTTTGGCGGGCAGGGCCTCGCCGGCCCCAATCTCCCCTTGCGGGAGGGCCGCTTTTCTGCCGAAAGCGGCATGGACAATTTTTTTGGAATGTGCTACACTGAACGTGCTTTGGGCGGCGCCGCAGACGGCGGCCGTGCCTGTACAGGAAAGGAAGCCCTTATGTGGACAATGCAGCAGCTTCAGGCCGAATTACAGCATTACCGGGAAATTTTTACGCTGGCCCGTCTGGTGGAGGGCGAAAAGATCAGCAGCACGCTTTCCGGGCAGATGACAACGCTGCCCACCTGCAGCATCTGCCCCATGCACCACGAACCGTGGAAAGAGGAAAGCTGCAAATACTGCGTGGTGTGTCAGGCGTTCAAAAACCGCAGCCGCAAGACCAAGCTGGAGTTTGTGGGCCAGACGGTGTATCAGGTGACGGCGCAGTTTTTGGCGGTGGACGGCGGCGATTATGTGCTGGAGCTGGTGCAGCGGATGGATGATGACTCACTCATCAACCCGGAGGACAGCGAAAAGCTGGTCAACAAGGTCATGCCCTACCGCGATAAGCTGTACCTCGATCCGGTGGCCATCGGCGCGTTCAACCGCCGCTATTATGAAGATCGGCTGAAGAACACCGTCATGGATGCCGGTGTGGCCGTCATTGACATGGACGATTTCAAACTGTACAACGACACCTTCGGCCACCATGCGGGTGATATGGCTCTGCAGATCTTTGCCCAGGTGACGCTGCAGAACATCCGCAAATCGGATGAGCTGGTGCGCATCGGCGGCGACGAATTTCTCATCGTCATGCCCCACATCCCCGAGGCGGCCATGCAGAAAAAGCTGAAAATGCTGTGCGCGCAGGTGTATGATACACTGATCCCCGGCTACCCCAATATGCAGATATCGGTCTCCATCGGGGCGGTGCTGGCCCACGATGAGGAGATCGGCAGCGCGTTGAAGCGCGCCGACCGGCTAATGTACCGGGCCAAAAGCCGCAAAAATACCGTTGTGATTGAAAACGAAAGCGTGCAGCCGGAGGAGGTTCCCCGCCAGAAGGTGCTCATTGTGGACGATGCGGCGTTCAACCGTGCCATTCTGACCGAAATTCTGGGCGGGAATTATGAGATACTGGAGGCGGCAGACGGCCGCGAGTGTCTGGAGCAGCTGCGGAAGTACCGCACGGGCATCAGCGCCATTCTGCTGGATATCGTCATGCCCGGGATGGACGGCTTCGAGGTGCTGGGCGAAATGGCGCGGCAGGGCACGCTGGATGATATTCCCGTCATCATGATCTCCAGCGCCGATTCGGACGCTGTGATCCGCCGCGCGTACGAGCTGGGCGTGACCGATTACATCAGCCGCCCGTTTGATGCCCGCATCGTTTACCGCCGCGTGGCCAACGCCATCAACCTGTATGTCAAGCAGCGCCGCCTCATTGCGCTGGTGACCGACCAGATCGCCGAAAAAGAGAAAAACGACAATATCATGATCAACATCCTCAGCCATATTGTCGAGTTCCGCAACGGCGAAAGCGGCCTGCATGTGCTGCATATGCGCCACCTGACGGAGCTGTTTCTTTCGGAGCTGGTGCAGCAGACCGACCGTTACCATCTGGATGCCGCCTGCCGCGACCGCATCGTGATGGCCTCGGCGCTGCACGATATCGGCAAGATCGCCATTTCCGAAACCATCCTCAACAAGCCCGGCCGCCTGACGCCGGAGGAGTTTGCCGTTGTCAAAACGCACACCACCATCGGTGCCAAAATGCTGGACCGTCTGGAGAATTACCGCGAGGAGCCGCTGGTGCACACCGCTTATGAAATTTGCCGCTGGCACCATGAGCGCTGGGACGGCGGCGGCTACCCCGACGGGCTGAAGGGCGACGCCATTCCCATTTCCGCACAGATCGTCTCTCTGGCGGATGTCTATGACGCGCTGGTCAGCCCGCGCGCCTACAAAAGGGCCGTTCCGCACCCGCAGGCGGTGCAGATGATCCTAAACGGCGAAAGCGGAGCGTTCAACCCGCTGCTGCTGGATTGTCTGCGCGCCGTCGCCGACCAGATCCCCCGCCTGCAGTATGACCAGCGCGCGGTCTCGGCCCTTGGCGTCCACGACGCCGAGTGACGCACCGGCCGCCCGGCGGCGTTTTGTTTTTCCTCCGTGTGGGGCGCCTGCGGTAACGGCCGGTACCGCGGCCGACGGTATAGGCCGTAAACGCCTTGTGCAGGGCGGGATGAACAGCTGCGGCGGGAAGCCGCCGGCGGCGCTGCCCACGGCGGCCGCCCGTGCGTTTCCTTTTTGCGCGGCCGTGTGCAGCGGCGCCGGTGTTTTCGGCACGCTGCCCGCATAAACCGCCGCCGCCCGGCAGATACTAGCAGGGCAGGGCGGCCCGCGGCCCCCGCAGGGAGGAAAAACGCACATGAAACCGACAGGTATCGTCAGACGCATTGATGACCTTGGCCGCATCGTCATCCCCAAGGAGATCCGTCGGACGCTGCGCATCCGCGAAAGCGACCCGCTGGAGATTTACACCGGGGCGCAGGGCGAGGTCATCTTCAAAAAATATTCGCCGGTGGGCGAGCTGAACGCCTTTGCCGCCGACTATGCCGAGGTGCTGGCCCGCACGGCCGGCGTCCGCGTGCTGATCACCGACCGTGACAGGGTGGTGGCCGCCGCCGGGGTGCCCCGGAAGGATTGGCTGGATGCCCCCGTCACCCCGCAGCTGGAGCGTCTGATGGAGAGCCGCCGCCTGCAGCTGCCGCCGCCGGGCACGCTGTTTGCCGCGGCGGTCGACGCCCCGGCGGCGCGGACGGTGCGCCTGGCGGCCCCCATTGTGGCGGCGGGCGATGTGGCGGGCTGCGTGGTGTTTCTGGCCGAGGAGGCCCCTGCAGCGGAAGCCGCCCCCGGCGAGACCGAGCAGAAGCTGGCCGGTGTGGCGGCGGCGCTGCTCAGCCGTCAGCTGGAGGCGTGACGCCCCCCGCACCGACGGTGCCTTGCGGCTGGGCAGCCGCAGGCGAAAGCGCCCGTCAGGTGTGACGGCTGTTCCGGCCGGGTATTCCTGTCGGACAGGAACGTCCAGTGTTCCGGGGCGGCCGCAGGGCCATAACGCTATGCTGTTCGCCGCCGTTTGCGGCAGCCGCTGCGGCGGGGGCCGCCCCATGGCCTCTGCCGCTTCAAAACGCCGTGCTGTGCGCCTGCTGTCTGCGGGCGCGTCTTTTTTGACACAAAGCGGTGGATTTCTGTCGTGAAATTTGCTATACTGAAAGCGGAAAGGCCCGCCGCCAAGGGGCTTGGCGCAGCGGGCCGCAAGCAAAACAAAAAGAGGTAAAAAATACGGTGAAACGGGTTTGGATCGGGCTGCTGCAGGGGCTGCTGTGCCTGTTGATCGGCATGGCGGCCGGGCTGGCGCTGCTGCTGGCCTGCGACTGGCTGTACCGGGCGGATGTGCGCCTGCTTTCCATCGCCGACAGCAGCGGGCTGGAGGAAGCGGCCATTCTGGAAAATTACCACGCGGTAACGGCCTATCTGGCCCCCTGGAACGATGAGCCCTTTGCACTGCGCGGGCTGGCATGGTCGGCCGATGGGGCCGAGTTTTTCCGCCAGCTGCGCATCTGCGTGCTGTGCGTGTACATTCTGGGGCTGTCGGGCGGCGTGGGGCTGATCACTCTGCACGGCGCGCGCAGCCAGGCCGGGCGCAAGGTATGGAACATCAGCGGCGCGGTCACGCTGGGGCTGACAGCCCTGTTGGGCGTGCTGCTGGCGGTCGATTTTTCGCGCATGCAGCGCGGGGTGTGCCGCCTGCTGTTTGGCGAGCATTGGCTGCTGTATGAGGATCTTGACCCGGTCGTGACCCTTTTTCCGCAGTCATACTTTGTGCATGCGGCGTTTTTGGTGGTGTTTGTCTGCGTGGCGGTCAGTCTGCTGCAGTTTGCGGCGGGCTACAGCCCGGCGTCCGGGCGCACCCAGTCGCTGCCCACGCAGCCGCCCTCGGCCCGCCAAAAGCCCACCGTCACCGTGGGCAGCCGCAAGCCGGCCCCGGCGGGCAGCGCGGGCGCAAAGCAGGTGTTCCGCCTGCGTGACCAGCCGCCCCGGCCGCAGCAATAACGGTTCAGCCGCGGGGTGTGCCGCGGCTGCCCGCGGCGGTCACGCACCGCTGTGCTGCGGCTTTCCCGCAGCCCCGAAGTGGGTGGGCAGTCCCCGGCGGGGCAAAAAGAGGGGCAAGTCCTTTGCATCCAAAAAAACGGCAGCCGGTCTGCCCAAGCGGCGCTTGGAGGGGGCCGCCCGCGAAAAAAGGCTAAAAAATCTCCCGGCTGCCATCTGTGCGGCCGGGAGATTTTTGTTTTGGGGAATTTTTACCTTTGGCAAAGCTCGCCGAGGGCAAAGGGGAAAAGCACGGCGGGCGGTTTATTTTACATACTGCCAGCGCTCGACATCAAACGGGCCGTGCGTTGTCAGCCGCAGGGTGGGAATGACCGGCAGGCTCATGAACGACAGCGTCATAAACGGGTCAATGTCGCTGCGCACGCCCAGCGTGTGAGCAACGGCCTTGGCGGCCTCCAGCTGGGTGTTGACCTCTTCCAGCGGGGCCTCGGCAATAATACCGGCCAGCGGCAGCGGCACCTCGGCCAGCACCTTGCCGTCCGCCACAACGACAATGCCGCCATCCATGGCCTGCACGCGCTGTACGGCAAGGGCCATCTCCTCATCGCTGGCGCCCGCTGCGATGATGTTGTGGCTGTCGTGGGCAATGCTGGTGGCAACGGCGCCCTTTTTCAGGCCGTAGCCCTTCAGATAGCACAGGCCGATGTGGCCGGTGGCGTGGTGACGCTCCAGCACGGCCAGCTTGAGAACGTCCGCCGCAGGGTCGACCCCATAGGCGCGGCCGCAGTTGTGCGAAAGGATCTCGCCGCCCACAAGGCCCATCAGCGGGGCATCGTCCAGCGCAAAGCTGGCTGGGCTGACCGGCTGCATGTGGAAGGTGTTGTGCACGGCGGCGCTCAGGCGCTCCTCCACCGCCGGGGCGGCAAAGGGCAGCACCTCGCCGTCGGCAAACACCAGACGGCCCTTTTTGTATACGCGCTGAATGTTGAACTCGCGGAAATCGTCAAACACCACAATATCGGCCAGATAGCCCGGGGCAATGGCGCCCTTGTTGTTCATCAGGAAGTAGCGGGCGGCGTTGTGGCTGGCCGCCTTGATGGCAATGACCGGGTCGACGCCGCAGGCAATGGCCTCCTTGATGATATAATCAATGTGGCCGCCGACCAGCAGATCGTTGGGGTGTTTGTCGTCGGTGGCGAACATGCAGCGCGAATAGTACTGCTGGTTCAGCAGCGGCAGCAGCGCACGCAGGTTGTGGGCGGCCGTGCCCTCGCGCACCATGATGAACTGCCCCAGCTGCAGCTTTTCCAGTGCGTTCTGGTAGGTGCTGCACTCGTGATCCGAGTAGACGCCCGCGGCGATATAGGCGTTCAGGTCGGCGCCGGAAAGATCGGGTGCATGGCCGTCGATCTTTTTGTGGTGGGCCTGGCTGGCCAGAATTTTGGAGACGACGGCCGGGTCGCCGTTGATGACGCCGACATAGTTCATCATCTCGGCCAGCCCCAGCACACGCGGGTGGTCGTACAGGGCGTCGATAGCCTCAAAATCCAGCACGGCGCCGCTTTCATCCATGGGGGTGGCGGGTACGCAGCTGGGCAGCATGAAGTGCACGTCGAAGGGCAGCCCCTCGGTGGCCTGCAGCATGTATTCAATGCCGTCGGTGCCGCAGACGTTGGCGATCTCGTGCGGGTCG
>CAKTAM010000036.1 GCA_934527255.1 uncultured Oscillospiraceae bacterium
GGTAAAGGATTATCTCAAGATCACTTACGACAAGGGCGACACCCTGTATGTGCCCGTCACCCAGCTGGATCTGCTGAGCCGGTACGATATGAACGGCGACGGCGAAAGTGTCAAGCTGGCCAAGCTGGGCGGCACGGAATGGCAGCGCGCCAAAAGCAAGGCGCGCGCCGCCACACAGGAGATCGCCGGAGAGCTGGTGCAGCTGTACGCGCAGCGGCAGGCGGCCGAGGGCTTTGCCTTTGCGCCGGATACCGAGTGGCAGCGCGATTTTGAGGCCCGGTTTGAATACGACGAAACGGATGACCAGCTGCTGGCCGCCGCCGAGATCAAGCGGGATATGGAAAAGCCCCACCCGATGGACCGCCTGCTGTGCGGCGACGTGGGCGTGGGCAAGACCGAGGTCGCGCTGCGCGCGGCGTTCAAGTGCGTGATGAGCGGCAAGCAGGTGGCCATTCTGGTGCCGACCACCATTCTGGCATGGCAGCACTATCAGACGCTGACCCACCGCATGGAGGCGTTTCCCGTCAACATCGGGCTGCTCAACCGGTTCCGCACGGCGGCGCAGCAGCGGCAGACCATCCGCGACCTGGCCTCCGGCGTGTGCGAGATCGTGGTGGGCACCCACCGGCTGCTGCAGAAGGACGTCCGCTTTCATGACCTTGGCCTGCTGATCATCGACGAGGAGCAGCGCTTCGGCGTCAAGCACAAGGAAAAGCTGAAGGAGACCTTCGTCGGCGTGGATACGCTCACGCTGTCGGCCACGCCCATCCCGCGCACGCTGAACATGGCCATGAACGGCATCCGCGACCTGTCCAGTATTCAGCAGCCGCCGTTTGAGCGGCAGCCCATCGAAACCTATGTGCTGGAGCATGACCCGCACGTTCTGGAGCAGGCCATCCGCAAGGAGCTGGCCCGCGGCGGGCAGGTATATTATCTGCACAACCGCATTGATACCATCACCGCCTGCGCCGAGCGCATTGCCCGGGCCATACCGGAGGCGCGCATCGGCATTGCCCACGGCCGCATGGAGGAAAGCGAGCTGTCGCGGGTGTGGCAGCAGCTGCTGGACAACGAGCTGGACATTCTGGTGTGCACCACGCTGATCGAAACCGGCGTGGATGTGCGCAACTGCAACACGCTGATCGTCGAGGATGCCGACAATCTGGGCCTGTCACAGCTGTACCAGATTCGCGGGCGGGTCGGCCGCAGCGGCCGCAAGGCGTATGCCTACTTTACCTTCCGGCGCGACAAGGTGCTGACCGAGGTCTCACAGAAGCGCCTGGGGGCCATCCGCGAGTTCACCAGCTTCGGCAGCGGGCTGCGCATTGCCATGCGGGATATGCAGATCCGCGGTGTGGGCAACCTGCTTGGGGCCAGCCAGCACGGCCACATGCAGGCCGTGGGGTACGACCTGTATATGAAGCTGCTCAACCGGGCGCTGGCGCAGGCAAAGGGCGAACCGCTGACCCCGGACAAAAGCGAGTGCGTCATTGACATTACGGTGGATGCCTACATCCCCGAAAGCTACATTCCCACCGCCGCAGGGCGCATTGAGGCGTACAAGCGCATTGCCGCCATTGAGGACGAGGCCGGTATGGAGGATGTGCTGGCCGAGCTGGCCGATCGCTACGGCCCGGTGCCCGACTGTGTGCGCGGGCTGACGCAGGTCAGCTTTATCCGCATTGAGGCCGCCGCGCGCGGCATTTACGAGATCGGCCAGAAGGGCGGCAATCTGCTGCTGTACAGCGACGGTCTTGACCGGCGGCTGCTGCACCGTCTGCTGCCCGCGCTGGGCCGTCATGCCGCTGTCAACGCCTCGGCAAAGCCTTATCTTTCGGTGCGGCTGGAGCAGGATGAGCGCCCCACCGATGTGCTGGCCGATGTGCTGCGCCGCTGGGGGGAGGCCCAGCAGGCCGCCCAAAACGACCCGGAGCCGCCCGCGCCCGCCGCGCCGGTGACCAACGGCCTGTTCAGCGCGCAGAAGCCGCTGAACACCGCCCCGGCGCACACCATCCGCGCCGGCCGCCGCGGCGGCCGGTGAAAAAGCGCAGCTCAAAACAGCAGGAAAGGAGAAGAACGAAGCATGACCGAATGGGAAAAACTGTGCAGCGGGCAGCTGTACAACGATTTTGACGAGGATCTGAACCGCCGCAGAGGACTGGCCAAAAGATGCTTTCGGGCCTATAACCGCACACAGGATGAGAATGTGCCCGAGCGGCAGCGCCTGATGCGGCAGCTGTTCGGCGCGGTGGGCGAGGATGTCTGGATCGAGCCGGATTTCCGCTGCGAATACGGCTGCAACATCCGGCTGGGCAGCCACATTTATATCAATTTCGGCGCGGTGATCCTGGACTGCGCCGAGATCACCGTTGGCGACCACACGCTCATCGGGCCAAACCTCGGCATTTTTGCGGCCGACCATGCGCTGGACGCCGAGGAGCGGATCCACGGGGCCTGCAGCGGAAAGCCGGTGCACATCGGCAAAAACGTCTGGCTGGGCGGCGATGTGAAAATTCTGGGCGGCGTGGATATCGGCGATAACACCGTGATCGGCGCGGGCAGCGTGGTGACGAAAAGCATACCGGCCAATGTGATCGCCGTGGGCAGCCCCTGCCGGGTGCTGCGCCCAATCACGGAAAAGGATAAAACGGGATATACATGGTAATGCCCGGACGGTCTTGGCAAAGCGCCCGGGCTGACCGACAAAGCCCGGGAACACCGGCGGATGCATTTAAAAAAGGCGAAAGGCGCTGACGAGAGCACCTGCAAAAAAGGCTCTGAAGCATATGCCTTGCGCCCGCCCCTTGTCGGCTGCGGGCAAGGGGCGGCGGCAAAGCAGCGGCTGCCCCAAAAACAGCAAAACAGCATAAAAGCGCTGCCTCCCGGCCGGGAGGCAGCGCTTTTTATCTGCCGGAGCACGGCCCGGCAGGCGGAAAACAGGGGTGTGCGGAATATCAGGCGCGGCGGGCTGCTTACCCGACGCTTTCCACCGTCTGCATCAGCAGGGTCATGCAGTTCAGCACGACAGCCTTCTGGTCGGCACTGTAATAGGTGCCGGTGCAGACATAGATCCAGCCGTCCCTGACCACATATAAAAATATCTGGTCGGTGGCGGGAATGGCCAGCAGGGCCTCGCGGCCGCCAAAGCTGTCAATGTCATCCTGCGTCCAGTAGCCCTGCTCCAGCATCAGATCAATGGCGTCGTCGGTGATCTGCGTCCGGCTTTCCGTATAAATGACGGGCTCGCCGTTCAGCGTGCGCATTTCCGAAACCGTTACGTTCAGAAAAGCCGCCGTTTCCTGCAGGCCGCTCTCCAGGTCGCTTTTGTCCTTTTCCGTCAGCGTGCCGCTGAACCGCGCGCTTTTCTGCACGTTGATGTTGACGGCCTGCTGCGATGTTGCGGTGGGACGATAGTACAGCTGCACCATGCCGGTGCCGATGTCGTCGGCAGGCTCCCAGTCCTCCGACGGGTACTGCAGGGTCAGGGCGTCGCTGGCTGCCTCGGCCAGCGTCAGGCTGCCGGGGTCAACGGTCTCCAATGCGGGATAATCATAGGTTCCCAATGTGCTGCCGGCGGTTTTGGGCGCGCTGCAGCCGCACAGCGCCAAACAGGCGCACAGGCAGAGCACGGCCAGTCTGCCGGTGGGTTTCAGTCGGTTCATGGTTTGCATCCTCTCCGGTGGTGTTTTTGAAAAAATCGCTGCGGCGCGGCCGCAGGCAATGTGTTCATTATAACATACGCCGCCGCAAAGTCAAGCCGCGGCGGCAGGGTCCGCCCCCGGCAAAACAGCGCTATTCGGCAGGGCAGGTCTGCCCCTCAGCGTCCGGCGCAGTATTCCTCCAGCGTCAGGCCCGATGCGGCAAGCTCCGCCGCGGCGCTGCCCACATAGCGGTAATGCCACGGCTCATAGTGAACGCCGGTCACGGCCTCGCGCCCTTTGGGGTAGCGCAGAACAAAGCCGTACTCGGCGGCGTGCTGCTGCAGCCACCGAAACTGCGCGGTCTGCTCAAACGCTTCGGTCAGGTCGTCGTGGTGCAGATACCAGTCATTGCTGACCAGATCGACCGCCAACCCCAGCGCGTGCTCGCTGGCGCCCGGCCGCGCCACCCAGCGGGCGGCCTCCGCATCGGCCTGCGCGGCCGAAAGCCCCTCGTTCAGGCAGCGCTGTACCCGGCGCGCAAACAGCCCGCGCTGATAGGCCACCGAACGGTAGCCGCTGACCACATGGCAGGGCACGCCCGCCTGCGCGGCGGCGGCCAGCAGTTCCTCCAGCGCCTGCGCAGCGTGGCGCTCCAGCTGCTTTTCGCTGCCCGCAACGGTCTGCAGCTGCGGGGCATAGTCATCGGCCAGCCGGTGGCTGTCGTTGACCAGCGCCAGAAAATCACCCTCGGCCGGAGAAACGGTCACAAACGCACCGTCGGCAGGCTGCCCGCCGTCTGCGGCGTCCCCGGCGGCCTTTGGCACATCGGTCAGGCGCTGCCCTGTCGCAGCTTCCTCCTCTGTCCGTGTTGCCGTACGCTCCGTCGGCGGCTGCATGTGCAGAAAGTGCCGCGGCCATACCGCCGTGCCCGCCAGCACGGCGGCGCAGACAAGGGCTGCGGCGCAGCGCGCCGGCCGTGCCGTTCGCCGCCCCGCTTTCTGCCGCGCGGCAAAAAAGCCGCTTTCTGTCCGCTCCATTCGTTTTTTCCGTTTCTCTCTGTGCATACAAAAACGCCCCTTTCCCAAAGTGAACGGAAAAGAGGCGATTCGCTTTTTGGCGGTGTATGCGCACGGCGCGCCGTCCGCCGCCGCGCCAAAAGCCGACAGGGCCCCTTATTCCAGATTGCCGGTCAGGGTCATGACGGCGGCCAGCGCGGCCAGCGGTGCGGTCTCGCAGCGCAGAATGCGCGGGCCAAGGCTGACGGGGGCGCTGACGCAGGCGGCCTGCGCGGCCTCCTCAGGCGAAAAGCCGCCCTCGGGGCCGGTGACAATGGCCACGCTGCCCGCACCGGCCAACCGGCTAAGTAGGGTGGGGCCGCCGGGCTGCGCCTCATAGCAGAACAGCGCCGTGTCATAGCCGGGCAGCTGCTGCAGCACCTCGGCAAACGAAAGCGGCATGGCCACCTCCGGCACACGGTCGCGCCCGGCCTGCTTGGCCGCCTCCAGCGCAATGCGGCGGTAGCGCTGGTTCTTCTGCTCCTCCTTTTTGGGGGTCGTCACGCAGTAGCGGCTGAAAAAGGGGACGATGCGCTGCGCGCCCAGCTCGACCGCCTTCTGAATGATCCATTCCAGCTTATCGGTCTTGGGGTAGCCCACATACAGTGTGACCGCAACGCCCGGCTCGGATTCTCCCGGCCCGCTGGAAAGTATTTCACATGCCACGGCCTCCGGCGCGGCGCTGACAACGCGGCAGGCATAGCGCAGGCCGCAGCCGTCAAAGACGGTGATCTGTTCGCCGGGGCGCACCCGCATCACGCGGGCAAGATGGGCGGCCTCCTCGCCGGTCAGGGTCAGGGCGGCGGCGTTTGGCAGAATGTTCTGCGGCGGGCAATAATAGCGGTGGGCCATGGCGGTTCCTCCGAATGAAGAAAAAATGGGGCCGACGGGGTCGGCGGGGGCGGCACGCATTGACAAATACCGGTCGGCGGGGGTATGATTAACAGTGGTTTTCTTTGTCGGCATCCTCGGCCAGCCGCGCGGCAATGCACACCCAGCCGTTTTTCTCAAAAATGTGCTCAATGGCAAAGCCGCAGGCGCGCAGCGCGTCGGCGACCTCGTCGCGGCGCTCGTCGATGATGCCGCTGGTCAGGTAAACGCCGCCGGGGGCCAGCAGGGCAGGCACGGCAGGGCTGAGCGCCTTGATGGCGTTGGCCACAATGTTGGCGCACACCACATCGTACGGGCCGCGGGCCTGCTCGCTCAGGTCGCCCACGCGCACGGTAAAGCGGTCGGCCACGCCGTTGAGCGCGGCGTTTTCCGCCGCGGTGCGCACGCACATGGGGTCAATATCCACGCCGTCGGCGTGGCTGGCCCCCAGCAGCAGGGCGGCAATGGCCAGAATGCCGCTGCCGGTGCCCACATCCAGCACGCGCTCGCCGCCGCGCAGGCGTTCATCCAGCTGGGCCAGGCACAGGGCGGTGGTCTCGTGGGTGCCGGTGCCGAACGCCATGCCGGGGTCAAGCCGCAGCACGGTGCGCCCGGTCGGCGGCTCCTCCCAGCTGGGGCAGACCGTTAGGCGCGGGCCAACGTTGACGGCGTGGTAATATTTTTTCCAGCCGTTTTCCCAGTCGGCCTGCTCCACGCCGCGCACCTCCAGATGAAAATCCGCCTCGGCGCGCAGCAGGCGCGAACGCAGCAGCTCCAGAATTTCGGCGGTGTTGGGTTCGTCCGGGGCCAGATACAGGTGCACGGCCACGGTGTCGCGGTCCTTGTGCAGCAGCTCCGGCTCGATCAGGTCCACATGGGCAATGGCCTGCACCTGCTCCTCCAGGTCGCCGTAATCCTCCACATAAATTCCGCTGCCGGAAATGCCGGTGGCAATGGCCTCGGCGGCCGCGGCGTCGCGCCGGGGCACGGTGATACAGATGTCGCTCCACTCCATAGGGGGTGTCCTCCTTTTTTCCTTGGCCGGGCAGACGCCATGGGCGCCGCCGGGGCCGGGGCACGGTCGTTTTCTTCACAGATATACAAGCATTGTAGCACACTCCGCCTGCCGCGTCAAAGCTTTTGCGGCGGGCGGGGCGGCGAGGCCTGCCGGTCGGCAGGGGAAAGGAACAGGTCAGGCAGATGAAACAGGCGATTCGACAAATTTTCGGCGACCGGCGCACCTTTGCGGCGGATATGCTGTACAACCTGCTGGGGGCGGCAGTCTACTCGGCGGGGCTGATGCTGTTTGCCAAATCGGCCGGGTTTGCGCTGGGCGGCCTGTCGGGCGTCAGCCTGCTCATCAACCACTTTACCAATTTTCCGGTGGGCACGGCTACCCTGTTGCTGGATGTGCCGCTCATCTTTTTCAGCTGGCGGGTGCTTGGCCGAGAGTTCCTCGTCAAAAGCGGCATCAGCATTCTCATTATGACCGTCATCAACGACCTCATCTTTGCCCGCCTGCCCATGTACGAGGGCAGCACCATTCTGGCGGCGCTGTTCTGCGGCGCGCTGATGGGCATGGGCCTCGGCATGATCTACAGCCGCGGTTCCTCCACCGGCGGCACCGATTTTCTGGTGCTGCCGCTGCACCGGCTGATGCCCGCCTTTACCCTGCCGCAAATTTCCATTGCCATGGATGCCGTGATCATTTTGGCGGGCGGGCTGGTGTACCGCAATGTCGAATCCATGCTGTACGGCATTGTTTCCAGCGTGGTGTGTACCGTCATGATGGATAAGGTGATGAGCGGCTCACGCAGCGAAAAAATGGCGTTCATCATTACGGATGACGGCATGGAGCTGGCCCCCCGCATTTCGGATGCCATCGGCCGCGGCGCCACCAATATGGAGGTGACCGGCACCTATACCGGCGTGCGGCGGCACATGCTGCTGTGCGTGTGCAGCCGTCAGCAGGTGGTCGCCCTGCGCCGGACGGTGCACGCCGCCGACCCGCGCGCGCTGGTAATGATCACCGACGTTAACGAGGCGTTCGGCGAGGGGTTCCAGTCGCCGGAGAAGGAATCGCTGTAAAAAAACGGCGGCCGCCGCAAATTTCGCCCCCAAAACCCCGGTCGGGCGCGCGGCGGGCACTGGAAATCGGCCGGAAATTGTGCTATACTGAAACAGGAGAGTCGCCTGCCGCTGCAGCTGCAAAGGCGGGAGGCTTATTTTGAAATAAAAAAGGAGAGATGGAACCATGAAAATGATCACCGCTATCATCAACAAGGAGGACACCGGCAGTGTCTGCCGCGCCCTGACCGAGGCGGGCTTTTCCTTCACCAAGCTGGCCACGACCGGCGGCTTTCTGATGTCCGGCAACACCACGCTGCTCATCGGCACCGATGACGACAAGGTGAATGCCGTCATCGAGACCATGCGCGGCAAGTGCTGCCGCCGCACCGAGATCGTGCCCGCCACCGCCAGCTATGGCATGGCGATGGCCAATTCCTACCCGCTGGAAGTGACGGTGGGCGGCTCCATCCTTTTTGTCACCGATGTGGAACGCTTTGAAAAGCTGTGAACATTGACGCCTTTCTGGGCAACGACGCCGTACGCGCCCGGCTGGCGGCCCAGCTGAAGGCCGGGACGCTGACCCACAGCTTGCTGATCTGCGGTGAGCCGGGGTGCGGCACGGGCCTGTTTGCCCGCCTGCTGGCCGCCGACCTGCTGCAGCTGGATGAGACGGCCGCCGACGGCGCGGCCCGCGCGCGGCGCGTGCTGGAGGGCGCGGAGCCGGACTGTATGGAGGTGTCGGGCGACACCGACGGAAAATCCGGCCAGATCAGGGTGGATCGCATCCGCGAGGTGCGCGCCGCGGCGCAGGAGACCTCGCTTTCCGGCAGCCGCCGGGTGGTCGTGGTGTACGGCGCGGAAAAAATGGAAGCGCCCGCTGCCAACGCCCTGCTGAAAATTCTGGAGGAGCCGCCGGACGGTGTGTTTTTTCTCATCACAGCCGCCAGCTCGGCTGTCGTGCTGGCGACCATCCGCTCACGCTGCGGTTGTGTGCAGCTGCTGCCGCCCTCTGTGGAGCTTTGCCGAAGCGAGCTTTGCCGCCGGGGCGTCGCCGCGGCGGATGCCGCCCGTCTGGCGGCTGTCTGGCAGGGGCGTCTGGGGCAGGCGCTGGCCTGCGCGGCCGGGCCGCGCAGGGCGCTGTTTGATGCGGCGGCCGACATCTGCGCCTGCATACGGGCGCGCGACGGCTACGGCCTGATGAAGCTGTTTGCCCCGCTGGAAAAAGACCGCGAGGGCCTGCAGACGGTGCTGGCCGATGCGGTGCAGATGCTGCGCAGCGGCCTTGGCGAACCGGGCGGCCCCGCCCCGGCACAGGCGGCGCCGGCCATGCGCGCCCTGTTGGATGCCGCCGCCCGTTTGCGCGGCAACGGCAACGCCCGGCTGGTGTTGACGGCACTGTGCCTGCAGCTGGAGGGCTGAGCGCCCGGCGGCAGCTTACAAGGATAAGCACGCGCCAAAACAGGCGCAGCCATGGGGTTACGGCAGTGCGTGCTGGGGGGCTGCCTGTGGGCGGCCCGCCGTAAAAAATGCCGGGCATAAGCGCCTGGCGCAGTGTGTGCCCGCCTGCATCCTTGATGCCTGCCGTATGCCCTGCACGCGCCCGAAAAGAGATAAAAAAGGAGTTTCCCTGCATGAAACAAGTGATCGGCGTTCGTTTTAAGCCCGCCGGAAAGCTGTATTATTTTGATCCCGGCGAGCTGACCGCCGAAAAGGGCAGCTATGTCATCGTCGAGACCGCCCGTGGGGTCGAGTGCGGCGAGGTCGTTCAGCCCAACCACGGCGTGCCGGATTCCTCCGTTGTCAAGCCGCTGAAAAAGGTGGTGCGCGCGGCGGACAGCGTGGATATCCGCAAGGCCCGCCAGAACCGCGAAAACGAAGAGCGCGCTTTCCGCATCTGCGAGGAGCGCATCCAGAAGCACCACCTGGAAATGAAGCTGGTCGAGGTGGAATATCCTTTCGACTCCTCCAAGATACTGTTTTACTTTACCGCCGACGGCCGGGTCGATTTCCGCGAGCTGGTCAAGGATCTGGCCGGGACGTTCCACACCCGCATCGAGCTGCGGCAGATCGGCGTACGGGACGAAAGCAAGATGCTGGGCGGCATCGGCATTTGCGGGCAGCCGTTCTGCTGCAGCCGCTTTCTGCACAATTTCCAACCGGTCAGCATCAAAATGGCCAAGGAGCAGGGCCTGTCGCTCAACCCTACCAAGATCAGCGGCAGCTGCGGGCGGCTGATGTGCTGCCTGGCGTATGAGCAGCCCGCCTATGAATATCTCAGCCGCACCACGCCGGGGCTGAACAGTGTGGTGCGTACCCCTGATGGAGACGGTACTGTCGTCGAGGTCAACCTGGTAGCGGGCAAGCTGCGCGTGCGGGTCGAGGGCCAGAACGAGGTCATGGGCCGCTGGTATGACCGAAAGGCCTGCGTCTATCTGCGCGGCGGCAAGCGTGCCCCGCTGCCGCCCGACCCGGAGGATGCGACCCCCGCGGAGGCTCAGGCGGAGGACGAAACCCTCTGAACGGCGGCCCCGGCGGCAGGGTTTCACAGAAAAAACAGTTGATTCTTTCTGGTTTTGTGCTACAATAGGTACTGGTGCCGGAGGGTTTTCCTCCGGCGCTTCCCCAACTTTATACGGTCGGAGGTGAAACAACAATGGCTTACAAGATTACGGATGCCTGCCTGGCCTGCGGCACCTGCGAGGGCGAATGTCCCGTCGGCGCGATCTCCATGGGCGATGGCAAGTACGAGATCGACGCGGATTCCTGTCTGGATTGCGGCACCTGTGCCGCTGCCTGCCCCGTCGGCGCGATCGAGCAGCAATAACGTCAACTTCAAAAAACAGCGGTCTGCCCGGGTGGGCAGTGCCGCTGTTTTTTCTTGCACCTTTTATGCCTGCGCAGCCGTCCGCTTTTGCGGAGGCTTTTGGCCCTGCGGGGTGGCCTGCAGGGAAAAGGGAAAAAGCCCCGGCGCGCCGTTTACCCCTTGATGCGCACGGCCGTGCCGTAGGCGATGCACTCGGCGGCCCCGGACATGATCTCGGCGCTGCCGTAGCGAATGCCGATCACCGCATCCGCGCCAAGGGCCTCGGCCTCGTCCACCATGCGCTTGACGGCGATCTGACGCGACTCGTTCAGCATCTCGGTATAGCCTGCAATCTCGCCGCCGACCAGGTTTTTCATTCCGGCCATAAAGTCGCGGCCAAAGCTTTTCGACTGTACCACGGTGCCCTTTACCATGCCCAGCGCCTCGATCTCTGCCCCCGGGATATATTCAATACTGAGCAGCTTCATCCTCTTCTCCTTTCCGAATCTCCCGCACGCGCATCCACAGCGCGGCAATCAGCCCGCCCATAACGGCGGCAGGCAGCGCCAGCAGCACGGCGGCCCATGCCAGTGTCAGTGTGCGCAGCACCAGCGCCCGAAACAGCGCCAGCTCCGCGCCCAGCATCAGGGCGCACAACAGCACGGTGATCACCACCGGCCCCACCAGCTTTTTTCGATGGTCGTTGTTCACGTTCATAAATTGTGTACCAGCCCTTTCCAGATCGCCAATGCGCTGCCCCCAGGCGGCGGCATCCATATCGGCCAGGCCGGTGTGCGACCCGGCAATTTCACCGCATACCTCGCGTATCTGCAACAGGTTCTGGGCCTGCTGCTCCAGCTGACGCACCTGCCGCTGCATACAGTCCTCCAGCGTCAGCGTGCCCGCCTGTAAATGCCGGATCTCCTCCAGCGGCACCGACAGCTGTCGCAGCAGCTTGATGCGCTGCAGCGCAGCCACATCGGCTTCGGTATATTCTCGATAGCCGTTTTCTGCATTGCGGGAAGGCTTCAGCAGCCCCTCCTCTTCATAAAAGCGGATGTTCTTTTTGGTGACGCCGACACGGCGTTCGACCTCGTTGATGCGCATGGCGTGTTCCTTTCTTCTTCAGGGTACACCCTCCACCCGGTGGAAAGTCAAGGCTTTTTTGGAAGAAACGCAAAAAACAGCCGCGAAAGCCGGTGCTGCAGGCGGTCAGGGCGGCAGAAAGCGGCTCCCGGCCGCATTTGGAACGGCCGGGAGCTGGCAGGACGGACGGTCTGTCGGAAAGACAGCCGCCGAAAAAACGGTCGAGCGGCAGCAGCGCCGAAAGCGTTTGCCGCCTGATTGAAAAACAGCCCAGCTACTTCAAAAAGGCTTTGCTTTGGACGGTTTGCCGGGGCTTTTTGCCCGCCGCTGCATAGCCGCGCCTGCACTGCCGCAGTTATATTGCCGCAGCGGGGCAGACCGCAGCAGGCAAAAGCGCTTTCTACAGCAGCCGGGCCAGGGCGGCTTCGCTTGAGAAAGGAAAGCCCTCAGCCACTGAAATGCCGGGGCAGGCCATCCTGCCAGCACAGCTGCGGCTGCCCCTGTATCAGCGGCCGCACATACTCCAAAAACGCCGGGGTCACGCTGGCGCGTTCGGTGTCGATCCATTCCGGCGGCACCGTTTTCTCCGCGTTGGCAATGCCGTGCACATCCGCCAGCCCGCAGCTGCAGGCATACGGCTGCTGCGCGGTGCGCTGCAGGGTGACCATCACGCCGCTTTCGCCGCGCTGCGCGGCCTGTACGGCGGCCTGCCCGGCGGCAAAGGCCTCCTCCAGGTCGGTGGCGGAGGCCAGATGCGCGGCACAGCGCTGCATGGTGGAAAGCTCTATCGCGCGGCATTTGGCGCCAAGCCGCGTGCTGAGCATGGCGCTGAGCGTGGCGGCTGCGCCCGACAGCTGCCGGTGGCCAAACACGTCGATCTGCGCCTCGTCGGCGTTCAGCTCGCACACATAGCGGCCGTCCGCCAGCCGAATGCCCTCCGAAAGGGCGACTACCACGCTTTGCCGGGTGTTCTGCAGGGCCGCGACCCGGGCGATGAAATCCTCCGGGTCAAACGGGGTCTCGGGCAGATACAGCAGGTCGGGGCCGGGGCAGTCCGGCCCGGCGGCCAGCGCGGCGGCGCCCGCCAGCCAACCGGCGTTGCGCCCCATGATCTCCACCAGCGTCACGCGCTTTTCGTCATACACCAGACTGTCGGCGATCAGCTCCTTCATCACCGTAGCGATATAGCGCGCCGCGCTGCCGTAGCCGGGCGTATGGTCGGTAACGGCAAGGTCATTATCAATGGTCTTGGGCACGCCGACAAAGCGGATGGGGCTGCCGATGGCCGCGCCGTAGTCGTGCAGCTTCTGGATGGTATCCATCGAATCATTGCCGCCGATGTAGTAAAAAGCACCGATCTCCAGCTCCTCCAGGCGGCGGAACAGCGTGCGGTACGCCTCCGGGTCATCCTGCGCGGCGGGCAGACGGCGGCGGCAGCTGCCCAAAAAGGCGGCGGGGGTGGTTTTCAGCAGGTCGATGGCATCGGCGCTGTTCAAAAGCGGCTCCAGCGCCAGCACCTCGCCCCGGGCCAGCCCCTGTACGCCGTGCTGCATGCCGTATACGCGGCCGCCTGCCGCCATAGCGGCCGCGGCGACCCCGGCCAGGCTGGCGTTGATGACGGCGGTCGGCCCGCCGGATTGTCCTACAATACTGTTTTTGCCGTTTGTCATGGCACTCTGCCTTTCCTGTGGGGGTATATGCTCCGTTCCCGGCAGACGCCGGGCGGCCTTTTGGGGCCGTAACCATTCAAGTATAAAGAACGCCGGGCGTTCTGTCAAGACGGCCGGTCAGCCCGGCAGGGTCGGCACCCTGGCACAGGCCGAGCAGCGGGTAAAGCGCAGGTCGGGCAGCTGCGTGTGCAGCTCCTGCACAATGGAGTTGCCTCGCTGCCGTCCTATTCCTCCCCGGCGGCAGGACGGCAGCTTTCCCATTCGGCGTGGGCCAAAGGGCAGCGCCGTCCCGGCCAGACCGTGCGGCAGTCGGCTGCACACGGCGGCCGGTTTTGAAAAAAGGACGGATGACCGCCGCACACGGTGGCCGGGCGCTTTTGGAAAAGCGGAAAGCGTCGTGCCGGGCGGCTTACAAAACGGTGACGCCGGTGCAGCGCACGGGCGCGATGCACAGCGGCTGGCCGTCGACGGTGTTGCCCCCAAAAAGCGCCCCGTCGGTGTCGCTCAGGCTGACGGCCCGGTCGGCGCGGCAGCCCTGCCACACATTGCGGATGAACTGCACGTTCTGCAGGCGTACATCCGTCGTTGGGCGGCGGGTGCTGGCAAGGGTCACGGCAAAGCCGTCGCCATGGCGGGGCGTGTTTTCTATGCGGTTTTCCTCAACGCACAGCTCCCGCACGGCCCCGCTTTCATACCAGTATTCCAGCAGATCCACAAACAGCAGCCCATGCATCCGGTCAAAGACGTTGCGGCGCAGGGCCAGCCGCCCGCCGCCGGAGACCCGTACATGCGGGCAATTTTCAAAATGGCAGTCCTCCAGCAGAAAATCGGCGGTGCAGCTCTGGTTATCCACAATGTCGCCGCGCTGTACGGCCAGCGGCTCGCGCAGGGTCAGCAGGCAGCCGCCGTCCGGGGTAAGCCGGGCGGTCTCCACCACACCGCGCCCCTTTTCGCGGTGGGTCGCGCCGTCGCTGACGGCAATGCAGTCGCCGGGGGCATACGGGCACAGGCCGGTGTGCTCGGGGTTGGCCGCGGCCACCGAAAACCGGCGGGCGTCCGCTGCTTCGGTCACAACGGTATAAATGTTATGGATGTTCAGCGCGTCGTCGGCCGTATCGCGAATGTCGCACCCGCGCACAGTGACGGCGCCGCTGCACTGCACAAAATACAGCGCATCCGCCGTGCTGGAGCGCAGCTCTGCCCGGCCGGGCCGCACGCCGACGCGCAGGCCCTCCACTGTGATGTTTTCGGTGTTGACGGCCACCAGCCCCATGCCGCCTGCGCGATACATGGCCACGTTTTCCACGGTGACGTTCCGGCAGTTTTCAAAGCGGATGTTGTTGATGTCGCGCGGCTCGTAAATAAACAGAATGCGGTCGCCCGGCGGGTAGACCGGGCGGCGTGTGCCCGGCCGAAAGCGAAACTCGATGACGCCGCCGCCAAGATCATAGGCGTCGGTCTCCAGAAAGGTGGTGGCCAGGCCCTGCTTTTCCGCCGTGCTGTCGCCCGCAAATAGATAATCCCACGGGGCCTTGCCCCAGTCGCTGTTGGCGGCAAGGATCACCTGATCCGCCGTGGAATAAACCTCACGGCAGCAGTGAAACTCCACATGGTGTGCGGCATCCGTCGTCACGCAGAACAGGCCGGGGTCAAAGCGCAGCCGAAAGCACTGTTCGTCGGAAAAAATCACCTCGCCGTGGCAATAGCGCGAAAAGGTGAAATCCAGCGTAAAGTTGCGCAGCGTCACATTGCGGCAATTGCGGAAGAAGAAGGGGAACAGCCGGTCGCGGCACTGCAGCAGCGCGCCGCCGCCGTCAATGACCAGATCCGAAAGGTTTTCCAGCGGGAACAGAAAATGCTTTTCCGATTCCAGCAGGTTGACCCCCTGCATCGTCTCGCAGAAGGTGCCCTCGCGGTCAAAGGTATAAACGGCGTTTTCCAGCAGCAGAATGTTCTGCCGCCCAGGCTGTATGGCGGCCAGCGCCTGCCGTACGGCGGGGGAGGCATTGCCGGGCGTCGGCGGAATGGGGATCAGCTGAAGCATAGCGTGTCATCCTCCTTTCACGGTTGCTTTTATTATACCTGCCCGGCGGCAAAATGGCAATGCCCATCGCCCCCCTGGACAAAGATTGTCCCGGGGCGAAGATTGTTTTGAAGCAAAGATTGCGCTGCAGCCAAAAGGCCGCGCGGGCTGAAAAAAAGGTCGCTTTCCGGCAGCGGCTTTCCCAACAGAAAAACGCCGATGCGTGAATGCTTCCACGCATCGGCGTTCCGGTTCAAAAAGTACAAAGAGCTGGGGACATGCCCGGCTGCAGCCAGCGGCGGCCGGGTGATGACAGCCGCTTTCCGGCAGCCGTCCGGCGGCATTTTGGCGGCAGACCGCAACCGCAAAAAAAAATTCATTGCCCCGCAGTACTGCTGCGGCAGTATTGCTGCACGGCGGCGCTGCGGCAAGCCGGGCAGACTGCTTTACCCGCCGGTCAGAACCGCTTCCAGGTATCCTTGGTAAACAGCAGCAGCAGGGGGAACAGCTCCAGCCGGCCGGCCAGCATATCAAAGATCAGCACCAGCTTGGCCGGGGCGGAAAACAGCGAAAAGTTTTCGGCCGGGCCCACCAGCTCCAGCCCGGGGCCGATGTTGTTCAGCGTGGCGGCCACCGCCGTAAAGCTGGTGGCAAAGTTGTAGTTGTCAAAGCTGATGAGCAGCAGCGAGGCAAAAAAGATGAGCACATAGGCCACCATGAACACGTTGGTCGAGCGCACCACCGCGTGCGGCACGGGCTTTCCATCCATGGAAAGCACGCCCACGTTCTGCGGGTGCAGCAGGTGGCGGCGCTCCTTGCGCAGGCTTTTGCAGAGGATCAGCAGGCGCGAGACCTTGATGCCGCCGCCCGTGCTGCCTGCGCAGGCGCCGATGAACATCAGAATGACCAGAATGGTTTTGGAAAGCTGCGGCCACAGGTTGAAATCGGTCGTGGCAAAGCCGGTCGTCGTGATGATGGAGCCCACCTGAAACGCGGCATGGCGCAAGGTATCCCAGATGGTGGGGTACAGCCCGGCAATGTTGAAGCTGATGATGGCCACGGCCGCCAGAATGATGAGAAAATACCATCGGACCTCCTCAATGGCGGCCGCGCGGCGCACCTTGCGCAGCAGCAGCAGAAAGTAAAAGTTGAAGTTGACCCCAAACAGGATCATAAACACGGTGACAACGTGTTGCAGGTAGGGCGAGTAGGAGGCCATGCTGTCGTTGCGGATGCCGAAACCGCCGGTGCCCGCCGTGCCGAACGCCGTGGTCACGGCATCAAAGGGCGCCATATGCCCCGCCAGCAGAAAAACGATCTCCAGCGCCGTCAGCGCCAGATAAATGCCGTACAG
>CAKTAM010000037.1 GCA_934527255.1 uncultured Oscillospiraceae bacterium
CCTGCTGCACGATCTGCTGTGGGGCAGCCATACGCCGCTGCCGCCGGGGCAGCTGGCCTCGGTGCTGGTCGACGGCATCAATGATAAGCTGTTCGAGCATTTTGGCGACACCGTGATCGTCTATGACGGCGACGACCCTGTTTTACTGGAAGATTATATGGATGAGCTGAAAGGAATGATCCCGCTTTGAAGATCCCCAAACGCATTGCCTCCGTGGTCATCAACTCGCTGAAGGGCGGCGTGGTGCCGCGCATTGGCCTGCCCTACATCACCGTCGGCCGTCAGGCCGAGATCGACGCGCTGCTGCACGACATTGCCATCATCGAGGACGGCGGCGCCTCTTTCCGCTTTGTGGTGGGCAAATACGGCAGCGGCAAAAGCTTTTTGCTGCAGACCATCCGCAATTATGCCATGGAGAAAAACTTTGTCGTGGCCGATGCCGACCTTTCGCCCGAGCGCCGTCTGCAGGGCACGCGCGGGCAGGGGCTGGCCACCTATAAGGAGCTGATCCGCAATCTGGCCACCCGCACCCGGCCGGAGGGCGGCGCGCTGACGCTGATCCTGGATCGGTGGATCAGCGCGGTGCAAAGCGAAACGGCAGCCGCCAGCGGCCTATCGCCGGAGGATCCCTCCTTTGCCCAGCTGGTGGAGCGCCGCATTTACGAGGTGGTCAACGCGCTGAACGAGATGGTGCACGGCTTTGACTTTGCCCGCCTGCTGACGATGTATTACCGTGCTGCGCTGCAGGGCGACGACAGCACCCGCGCCAATGTCGTCAAGTGGTTCCGCGGCGAATACGCCACCAAAAGCGACGCCAGGGCCGAGCTTGGCGTCAACATCATCATTACCGACGACGACTGGTACGAATACATCAAGCTGTTTGCCGTCTTTCTGCAAAAGGCGGGGTACAGCGGCATGCTGGTGCTCATTGACGAGCTGGTCAACATTTACAAGGTGCCCAACAGCATCACGCGGCAGTACAACTATGAAAAAATTCTCACCATGTACAACGACACCCTGCAGGGCAAGGCGCGCTATCTGGGGCTGATCTTATGCGGCACGCCGCAGTGCATGGAGGATACCCGCCGGGGCGTATACAGCTATGAGGCGCTGCGTTCGCGGCTGGCGGAGGGGCGCTTTGGCCGCGAGGGGCAGCGGGATATGCTGGCCCCGGTCATCCGCCTTGCCCCGCTGACCAGTGAGGAACTGCTGGTGCTGACGGAAAAGCTGGCCGATATCCACGCCGGGCTGTACGATTATCCTCCCCGGCTGACGCAGGCCGATCTGGTACAGTTTCTGCAGCTGGAATTCGGCCGCGTCGGCGCGGATACCGGCCTGACCCCGCGCGAGGTCATCCGCGACTTTATCGAGCTGCTGGACATTCTGTACCAGAGCCCCGATGCCCAGCCCGCCGCACTGCTGCAGTCGGAGGACTTTGTTCACGCCGCGCCGCCCGATGCCTCCGCCGAGGAGCGGCCCTTTGCCGAATTTGAGCTGTGAGGATGCCCCATGAACGTTTTTGACCGCTACGCCCCCTTTGTGCAGGAGTTCATTTATCAGCACAACTGGCAGGCCCTGCGCGCCATTCAGGTCGCCGCGGGCGATGCCATTTTCAACACGCAGGAGCATGTGCTGCTGTGCGCCTCCACTGCCTCCGGCAAGACCGAGGCGGCGTTTTTTCCCATTCTGACACTGTTTTCCGAGGATATGCCCCGCTCGGTCGGGGCCATTTACATCGGGCCGCTGAAGGCGCTGATCAACGACCAGTTTCTGCGGCTGAACGACCTGTGCGCCGAGGCGGGAATTCCCGTCTGGCACTGGCACGGCGACGTTTCGCAGTCGCACAAGAACCGCCTGCTGAAGAACCCCTCCGGCATTCTGCAGATCACTCCCGAATCGCTGGAGGCGCTGCTGCTGCACAAGCACGCCGCCATTGCCCGCCTGTTCTGCGACCTGCGCTTTGTCGTCATCGACGAGGTGCACTCGCTGATGCGGGGCGACCGCGGCGGCCAGACCCTGTGCCTGATCGAGCGGCTTTCGCGGCTGGCCGGTGTGCAGCCGCGGCGCATCGGGCTTTCGGCCACCATCGGCGATCTGGAAAGCACCGGCCGCTATCTGGCCGCCGGTACGGGGCGGCGCACCGTCATTCCGCGCATTGAGGAAAAGGGCACGCGCTGGCGGCTTTCCATGGAGCACTTTTTTGTGCAGGGGCCGCAGGCGGCCGACAGCGCTGCGGCCGAAGCGGCCCGGGCACAGGCATCGCCGGACGGCGCTCTGCCGCCTGCCGCCCAGCCGAACACGGCTGCCGACGCCCTCGAACCGCCGACCGATACCGCCCCCGCTGCTGCCGACCCTGCCGTCGGCTACATTTTTGAGCACACGCGCGGCAAAAAGTGTCTTGTCTTTGTCAACTCCCGCGAGGAATGTGAAAGCGTCACGACCACACTGCGCCAGTACTGCGAGGCCAAAAACGAGCCGGATCGCTTTCTCATCCATCACGGCAACCTTTCCGCCTCCTATCGCGAAAGCGCCGAGACCGCCATGCGGGAGGAGGATAACCGCCTGACCACCGTTACTACGGCCACGCTGGAGCTGGGCATCGACATCGGCCGGCTGGAGCGCGCCTTTCAGCTCAACGCGCCGTTTACCGTCTCCTCTTTTCTGCAGCGCATGGGCCGCACCGGCCGCCGCGACCAGCCGCCGGAGATGTGGTTCGTCATGCGGGGGGAACCGCCCGAGCCGCGTGCCATGCTGCCGGCAACCGTGCCGTGGGCGCTGCTGCAGGGCATTGCGCTGGTGCAGCTGTACCGGGAGGAGCGCTGGGTCGAACCGCCCCGGCTGGATCGTCTGCCCTACAGCCTGCTGTACCACCAGACGATGGCCACGCTGGCCTCCTGCGGCGAGCTGACCCCCGCCGCACTGGCCGCACGGGTGCTGACGCTCAGCCCGTTTCACCGCGTGACACAGCAGGATCTGCGCCTGCTGCTGCGCCATCTGCTGGAAACGGAGCAGCTGCAGCGCACCGAGGAGGGCGGACTGATCGTCGGCCTTGCCGGAGAGCGGCAGGTCAATTCGTTCAAATTCTACGCCGTCTTTCAGGAAAGCGAGGAATACACCGTACGCTGCGGCCCGCAGGAGCTGGGCACCGTTGTGCTGCCGCCGCCCGCCGGGGAAAAGCTGGCCCTGGCCGGGCAGGTCTGGCTGGTGGAGGAGGTCGACCACAAGCGGCATCTGGTCTACTGTCAGCCGGTCAAGGGCAAAGTGCCCGCCTATTTCGGGCAGTGCCCGGGCGATATCCACACCCATATTCTGGAGCGAATGCGCCGCGTTCTGCAGGAGGACACCTTTTACCCCTATCTGATGAAAAACGCCGCAGCCCGGCTGGCACAGGCCCGGCGCACGGCCGCGCTCTCCGGCCTGACCGAGCATCCGCTGATCTGCCTTGGCGGCGATATGTGGTGTCTGTTTCCGTGGCTGGGCACCTACGCCTTTCTGGCGCTGGAGCGCTTTCTCAAGCGCAAATGCGCCGATGCGCTGGGCCTGAGCGCGCTGGATGTCGGCCGCCCCTATTTCATGCAGTTCAAAATGAAGGCGTCGCCGCAGGCCTTCTTTCAGGTGCTGGCCCACACGGCGCGCCAGCCGCTGGATCCGATGGAGCTGGTGTACCCCGACGAGGTGCCTCTGTTTGAAAAATATGACGAGCTGCTGCCTGCGGAGCTGGTGCGCAAAGGCTTTGCCTGCGGCGTGCTGGATGTGGAGGGCATGAAGGCCCGCATTCTCGACTGGGAAGCGGCCTTTGCCGCACCGTCGGCCGCACCCGCACCGGATATGCCGCCCGCCTGACCCCGTCCGGCGGCAAGGCGGCCCGGCACTGCCGCTTTGGGCACTGTGAGACGGCTTTTCTGAACCATTCTGCCCCGCAGGGGCGGCGCGGCCGTCCTCTGCCTTGCCCGAGAGTTTATCGCTAAAGCATTGCATTTTGCTCCGCCTGCCCGATCGGCAGCCGCCGCTCTCTCAGGGCAATAAGAAACATCCACCAGCTCGGCTGGTGGATGTTTCTTATTGCTATATGGTCGCCTCCCTGTACCGGCGGCGGCTTGATCGTTCGCTTTCTTCAGCGCCGCACGCAGCGCTGCATGACGGCGATCACATGCCCGATACTGTCCTTACAGTCATTTTTTACCCATTCGTCAAGAATCGCCAGCAGCCCCCGGATATAATAGGCCAGCAGATAGCCCTGATCCTCCGGCGGCACCTGATAGCGCTCCAGAATGGAAATCAGCACATATCGGCGCAGCGCCGCATAGGCTTCATCCATACGCAGAGAAACCGCCTGCTCGATAACGACCCGAAAAACGCGGCGATGCTCCCGCACATAAATCAGATAGGGCTCCAGATACTCCGGTGTGATGAGATACAGCTCCGGCAGTCTTTTCAGAAATTCTGCCGTATCCGGCATGCAGGCCGCAAACTCGTCCACCACATGCTGCGCGCTTTCCGCCAGAAGATCGCCGACCGTCTCATAATGCAGATATGCCGCCATACTGTCCGTCCGCCCCTGTGCAAGCAACTTGGCAAGGGCGGCAAACACCGCAGGCGGCACTGACAGCAGTATCCATTTCGGCGGATGCAGCAGCCTCCTGACGACCGACAGCACCCTTTTCACGGCTTAAGACCCGCTGATCTCTTTTGCCAGCTCCATAATCTCAAAGGCGTATTTCTTTTTGCCGTTTTCCAGCATCCGCTTATAGACGGGATAATTAACGCCCATGCCGACCATGCCCAGCACCCCGACAAGAATGCCGCCCACAAAGGCGCCGGTGGTCCCTCCGCCGATCTGCCCCATGGCAAGGCACATTCCCACGCCGAAAACAAGCGCGGAGAAAATGCCCATGCTGTAGGTAAAAACCATTGCCGGAAGCTTTGCCCGAGCATCCAGCTTGCGAAGCGCAATGACCTTGGAGGTCTCTCTGGGCGCGTATTCGTTGGCGATCTGTTCTGCGTAAATTTTATCAGTGTTCATGGCTGACAGCCTCCTTTCTTTGATGGCTTTATTCTACCGCCAAAAGCAAGGCTGCGGAACAACATCAACGCGGTTTTGTGTCGGGCTGCGGTTCTTTTTCAGGGGCTTTTTTGCTTTTGCAAAAGCAAAAACAGCCGCGGCCAAGCAAATAGCCGTGGCTGTCGGGCCCGCCTGCGGGCGCACGCCGGGCATTGTGTCTGCATTCTTTTCCTGCAGCTGCCTCACAGCCCGGCCCCCTGCACAAAGCGGGCGCAGCCCAAAAGCAACCGCACCCCGGCTCAGGGCTTTTCGGCAAAGGTCACGCTGCCGTCGGCCGCCACACCGGTGACCGGGGAAAAGCCCTCGAACACGGTCAGGGTCAGGCGGCCGCTGCGGCTGGCATGGCCGGGCAGCGGCACCGTCTCCCCCGCGGCCGCCGCCTGCGGCAGGCCCAGCGTCGGGGTGCTGTGCAGCAGAAAGCACATGACATAAGCGCCGCCCATGCGAAAATGCCCCTGCCGGTGGCAGCTGCTTTGCCAGACGGCCGCATGCGGAAACACGGCCGGATCCCACCCAAGGCCGATGCCAAGCCCCCGGCGGGCATCGCGCACGGCAGCCCAGCCGCCGCCCAGTGCCTGCACATCCACCAGCTCATCCAGCATGGTATCCGGCGGCGGCATATGCGAATAATCCACCGTTTTGGCCGGGGTCTCCGGCTCGTGCAGCAGCGGCCAGCGGCCCTGCGCCCGCGCCGAAAAACGGCTGCTGGGGCGCAGCACCCGCAGCTCGCCGTCAGGCAGATCGATCACACAGTCGCCGTTGAGAAAACCGCCGCCGATATTGGGGTGCCAGCCCCATTGAAAGTCGACCGGCTCCGCCCCCAGGTTAGTAACGGTCTCCTCCATGCACAGGGCCGCACTGCCCTGCCGCAGCGTCATGCGGCGCTCCAGCTGCAGCGGCAGCTTGTTCAGCCAGACAAAGCAGCGCACCGTCACCTGCTGCGGCGTGTCGCACAGCACCTCATACTCCCACGGCAGCTGGTTGCTTTCGCAATAGCCGCCAAAGCGCACACCGCGGTATTCTCCTCCGCCGCCGATGCTGGGCACAATTTCAAAAAAGCCGCCCAGATAATTGTCGGCAAAGGAATCCGCATCCACCGGGGAAAACTGCAGCTTGCGAATGCCGGAAAGCCCCATCGGGTTGCGCCAGACAAAATCGGTATCGGTGCGCTTGTCGTTGAACTCGATAATATCCGCACCGTGATCCAACAGCACCGTCACATGCAGCCGCTCGTTTTCCAGCACCAGCGCGCGCATGCCCATCAGGCCGATCTCGATAAACCGGCAGCCGGTATTTCGTTCAGAGCAGTACAGCATCTTCTTTTTCCTCCCGGCCGCGCTTACAGCCCGGCCGCCAGAACGATCAGGCTGGCATACGGCCGACAGTCGCCGGTGCGCACCACGGCACGGGCGTGCTTGGCCAGCACCTTCACCTGCTCGTACATGACCTCCTTGCGGGGCAGGCCGGGCAGCAGCTCGTCAATGGCCGCGCTGCAGGCGGCGTCCTTGTCCGGCAGCTCGCTTGCGGTGATGCTGCTGTCGATCGACAGCTCCTGCGCGACAACGGCCAACACCTGCTCCAGTGTCGGCTGTCCCTCCACCAGCGAGAGATCCACCACTGGAATGCCCGCATCCACCGGGAAAGCGGCGTTGGCGATCACCAGATAATCGTTCTGTCCCAAACCGGCCAGCGCGTGCAGCAGCGCCGGGTTCAGAATACGGCTTTTTTTCAGCATAACAGGAAGCTCCTTTGCAAGCGGGTCTTGCGGCCCGTTTTTTCTTATTGTACAATAATCGAAAATGAAACACAATACCCCTGTTTGCTGGCCTTTGGCGCCGGGCCGCTGTCGGCGGAGGATACGTGCAGCGCCAAAGGGAAAATCCGCTTCAGGCACTTGAATACAAGGCCAGCGCCGGAAACCGCCCGAACCGGAAGCTTCTCTGACCGCCTGAGCATTCTCATGTTCAAACCGCCGGAATGGTCGAACAGTCTAGCGCAAAACCCGCAAAACGCCATTGCTTTTGTCGGTCAGCTGTGCTACACTAAAGCCGCAGAGCACGGCCGCCCTTTGCAGGGAAAAGCCCACGCTCTGCCGACAGGGAAAAAGGGACAAAACCATCAAAAACGAGGAGAAAGCAGTATGAATTATGGCATACAACTGTACAGTCTGCGCGATGCCGCGCAGCAGGATCTGAAGGGTGCGCTGGAGGCCGTTGCGGCCATGGGATACCGCAGCGTGGAATTCGCCGGGTTTTTCGGACATTCGGCCGATGAGGTGCGCGGCTGGCTGCAGGCGGACAGCCTGCTGGTCAACGGCACCCACACCGGCTGGCAGGAGCTGACCGAGGAAGCTCTGCCCGCGACCATCGCCTATCACAAGGCACTGGGCAACCGCCGCATCATCATTCCCGGCGGCGATTTTTCCACCAAAGAAAAGCTGGATGCCTTTATCGAACTGGTCAACCGCGTACAGCCGGTGCTGGAAAACGAAGGCATTGCGCTTGGCTACCACAACCATTGGGCCGAGTTTGAGCCGAACCTGGACGGTCAGTTCATCCACGCCGAGCTGGAGCACCGCACCCGGCTGCTGTTTGAAATTGACACCTTCTGGGCATGGCGCGCCGGGCAGGATCCGGTCGCGCTGCTGGATCGGCTGGCCGACCGTGTGCCGGTCATTCACCTGAAGGACGGCCTGAAAAACGGCGAGGGCCGCCCGCTTGGCGCAGGCGAGGCCCCGCTGGCAGCCGTGCACGCCGCAGCAGCCGCCCACGGGATGGATATGGTGGTGGAAAGCGAGACCCAGACCCCAGACGGCCCCACTGAGGCCCGCGTGTGTATGGATTGGCTGAACGCCCTGAACGCCTGAGCGGCAGCCGATATCCGGCAGGGTAAAAAAGGCTCAGCCTGACACGGGCTGCGGCCCGCTTTGGCCGGGCTATGCTTTGCTGCTGCGGTCAGCGCCTTTTTTCTGCCGTTTGAATGCCTGCGGGAAAGCGCCCGCAGAAAGCGCCTTGCAGAGAACCGCGTTTTCCATTGCAAGGCAGTATATGGAACCGATCCGCCAACAGCTGACAATCAACAAAAGGCCTCCCGGTGCAGGATAACAGAACTGTACCGGGAGGCCTTGCCATATTCTTCAAAACAGACGAAGCTAAAAAATCCGAGCCGGGCATTCCGGCAATGCGCACGACCGCCAAAGCCGACCGTCACAACGGCACTGGCACCTGCCCCAGCAGGCGAACCAGCAGCGCCAGAGCCCCGACTGCCAACAAGGCGGCCGCCAGAATGCGGCAGAGCACACGGCCCGGCCGCGCACACCGCCCTGCGGCCAGCAGCAGCGCAGCGCCGCCAGCCAGCCCGACCAATATACAAAGCCCGTTTGCCTGCAGCGGCAACATGGCGCATTCTCCTTTCGTTTTCACGGCGCGGCACATCAAAACCGCACCGTCGGCCACATACCAGCTGACCGATGCAAAAGCCGGTCTTCGCACCGCCGGTTTCCCATTCGGCACAGCGGCCCGTCACTTTTTTCGATAGACCAGCACGCCAAACTCCAGCGTGACCGTCAGCTGCTGCAGCGCCTGCAGCTTCTGCTGATCCTGCACGCCGGTTTTGTAATAATAAGGCGTCATGCAGAACAGATCCTGTATGGTCTGCGCCGTCGGCAGAAAAATTTTTCCGCGCACCGGGGCAGCCTCCAGCAGGGTGAAGCCCTCCAGCGCAAAGGGCTCCACCTTGTTTTCATACGGCCGTTCATACACGGCCTGCTTCAGCTCCCACAGGTGACGCTCCAGCGGAATGGCCCGCAGCAGCACGCCGCGGCGGCGCAGCACGCGGGCATACTCGGCGGGCGCACAGGGCGCAAACACGTTCAGCAGCAGCTGGCAGCTGTGCGCCGCCACCGGCAGGTGAAACACGCTGCCCACCGCCAGCTGCAGCGCCGGGTCGCGGCGATGGGCAGCCGCCAGCGCCGTGCGCGAAAGGTCGACCCCTACGCCGGTGCAGGCATGCTGCGCCGCCCGCAGGGCCGCACACACCCGCGCGGTATATCTGCCCTCGCCGCAGCCCGCATCCAACAGCGTCAGTGCGCCGTCGGGCGCATACTGCACAGCACGGGCAGCCAGTGCCTGCAGAAGGATATCATAATAGCCCGCATCCAGAAAGCGGGTGCGTGCCGCGACCATCAGCGCATCGTCTCCGTGGCGGCGTGCGCCGGAGCGCTGGCTTTGCAGCAGGTTGACATACCCGCCGCGCGCCGCATCATAGCTGTGGCCGCGTGCACAGCTAAGCGACCCCGCCGTGCGGTACAGCGCCCCGCCGCACACCGGGCAGACAAAGGCGGTACGCTCCTGCGCCGGTTTTGCGCCGGACGCCTGCGGCCCGCCGACCTGCGCGCTCAACTGTCAGAGGCCGCGTCGGCGGCCCGTTTGGTACCGATGGAGTTCCGATACACCACAAAACGGCAGAACAGATACTCCGTCGCCATGTTCAATATCATGGTCACCAGCAGCACCAGATACCCGTTGGCGTGCAGCGTGCGCTCGGCATAGCTGCCAAGCCAGGTGGAAAGCGGCGTAAACACACAGTAATAGCCGAACACCTTCAGCATGGCTATGGGCACATTGGCGGCCGACTGAAAGGTATAGCTGCGGTTCAGCGTAAAATTCCACACCACAGACAGCACCAAAGCGATCAGGTATGACGGCCAGTACGGCAGGCGCGCCGCCTGATACAGCAGGGCAAAGGCACCCGCTTCAATAATGCCCGCCGAGCAGGAGAACAGGGTAAATTTCAGCAGCTGCAGGCGAGTCTCTTTTCCGGTCTGTTTTTTCATACTTCCTCCGGTTTCTGCGATCATGCCGTCGGGCAGGCGGCCGTACGGCAGGCGTTATTTCTGCCAACCGAACAGGCGGCCCAGCCACTGCTCCACCAGCGCGCTCCAGCTGGCAATGTGCGCGTCCGGCGGCAGGGTGGGCATGGCGGCCGTTTCGGCGGTGGCCAGCGAATAGCCGTGCTCGCCGTGGTCATACAGATGAAATTCACACGCGACACCGGCCTGATGCATGGCCTGCACAAAGCGCAGGCTGTGCGCAATATTGACGCAGTGGTCGCCAAAGGTCGTCCACACAAAGGCGGGCGGGGTATCCTCCCGCACATTTTCCTCCGCAGCAAAATAAGTCAGCCATTCCGGCTCGCCCGCTGTCAGTTTTTCGGCGGCATACAGCGCGCCGAACCCGGCCTCCTCCCGCGTAGAGATCACCGGATAGCACAGCACCAGCGCATCCGGGCGGATATTCTCATCCGACAGGGCGGCGTCATGCCACTGCGTGCCCAGCGTGGCCGCCAGATGACCGCCTGCCGAAAAGCCCATGACTGCGATCTTCTGCGCATCCAGCTGCCAGACGGCGGCGTTCCGGCGCAGCAGCGCCATGGCGGCGGCAGCATCCTGCAGCGGCAGCTGATACAGCGGGGCCGGGTGCACATCGTCAATGACGGTATAGCGCAGCACAAAGGCCTGATAGCCGCGGTGGAACCATTCCAGCGCCAGCGGCTCCGCCTCGCGGTCAGAGCAGAAATGATACCCGCCGCCGGGCAGCACCAGCATGGCCGGGCGCACGGTGCGCTGCGGCATCTCCGGCGAAACATCGTGCAGGTAAGCCGTCAGCACGGCCGGTGAATTTTCCTTTACGGGGCATTCCAACACTTTCATTACAGCATCCTCCTGTCCGTCGGCGCTCCGCGCCGCGGTTTTTCCTTTATTGACTGGCATCCTCCGGGGCGGGCACAGCGGCCGCAAGCAGCGAAAGCCCCTGCAGCGTCCGTTCCTCATACAGGGGCAGGCGCAGCACCCGGCCCGCTTCGTCCACCGTCAGCTCCCAATAGCCGGGCACATAAACGCCGCCTCCGCCCACCGAAAGCCGACAGCCGCGCCAGACGGCCGACTGCGGCGCATCCGGCTTATTCCAGTTTGGCAGCAGCAGCTTCTGCCTGACCGCGCACGGCCTGCCCAGCTGCGCAAGGGGAAAACGGTAAACGCGGCCGTCATACAGCAGGCAGAGGCTTTCCGCCTGCCGCCACAGCCGCACCGGCAGGTTGACAAAATCGCCCAGCGGAACAACGCTGCTGCGCTGCTCGTCGCCGGGCTGCCAGCCGCGGCACAGCACATCCGCCTGCAGCGCCGCCTCCGGCACGCCCAGTGCCGCACGGCAGGCAGCCTGCAGGGCCTGCGCTTCTTCGTTCAGCTGCTGCGCCGCGGCCGAGCTTTTCTGCCGGGCCGCCCGGCTGCGGCCAAACAGCGCCAGCGCCAGTGCGGCGGCCGCGCACACCGCCAGCGCCGCCGTCGGCACGACCGGCAGCGGCTTTTGCGCGGCGTTCTGCGCCAGCAGAATGCACAGGCTGCAGACGGCCAAAAAGCCGCACAGCCATTGCAGCACCCGCAGCGGCGCAGGCAATCGACCCTGTGCCGACTGCCGGGCCTGCCGCTCCTGCAGCGCCGCGCGGCGGGCGGCCAACTCAGGCGGCAGCTGCGCCGTGCAGTACGCCCCGGCGTACTCAAAAACAGCCTGCCCCGCACCGTCTGCCGTGGGCATGGCATCCAGAATGCTCTGTTTCACGTTTGAACCCTCTTTTCTCCGCTGCGGCAGGATGCGCCCGCGCACCGGGCCGCCGTCTGTCTTTTTTCTGCTGTCTGCGGCACAGGCGCCATATGTCCGGGCTTGGTAAACCGGAACAGACGTCGGCCCTCTCCCGGCAAAGCAGCCCCTCTCTGCAGCAGCGGCCGTAGTATCACCGCAGTGGGCCGGCCGCCTTTTCCCCTGCGGCGCCTTGCCTTTTCAGCGGGCGGTTGCAACGGACGGCATTCGGCGGCCGCTTTGTGCAGGGGCGTTTTCTCTATTGTAACACAGCCGGGCGGCAAAGAAAAGCTCTTTTCCCTGCATGGCGGCCGCTTTGTGCAAAACGCCCCTGCACGGCAGGAACGCCCGCTGCCGCCCGTCAGTCCCGGCAGCCGTTTGCCTGCCTTTTGCAATGCTCTCTTGCCTTTTTGCCGCGTGTGTGTTTTAATAGGCTTGGGCCGCTTCCCACGGACTTCCCGTTTCAAAAAGGAAAAAGGAGAGATCGCCATGCTGAACTTTGAACAAATGCTGACCCCCATCTGGGATACCGAAACCGTCTGGGGCGAAAGCCTGACCATGCTGCGTGAAGCGGATGGAACCGCCGAAGCGCCGCTGCTGTACCCGCCAAAAAAGGTGCTGGAGGTGACCAACGCCGCCTTTACCCAAACCTATGAAGAAGGGCGTGACTGGTTTGTGCAGGGTGACCGCCTGTGCCTGACCCCGGACAGCCGCATTTTTGCTTTCACCAGGGAGGAGCTGTACCCCGCCGAGGCTACCGAGGGGCACAGCTTTCCCATGCCGGGCGGCAACATTCTGTTTGCCGAGGGCAGCTTTTTCCACCAAAGGCAGATCTGCGTTTCGTACACCTGCGAAAAGGGCGGCTGGCCGGGGCCGCGCCCGCAGTGCGCCCGCGACCGGCTGCCCCGCACCTGGCAAAGGCTAACCCATGGGCAGGGGCTGTGCGCCGTGCTGTACGGCGACAGCATCTCGTGGGGCGGCAATGCCAGCAAAATGGCCAATACCGAGCCGTTTCAGCCCAGCTATGGCGAGCTGTTCACCGAAGCGCTGACCCGCCGCTGGGGCGCACCCATCCACTTTGTCAATTCGGCCATTGGCGGCAAGGAATCAAACTGGGGCATTGAATGGGTCGAGCCCATGGTCTGCGACTATGCGCCCGATCTGGTCATTCTGGCCTTTGGCATGAACGATGGCGGCAAGAGCCCGGAGGCCTTTGCCGCCAACCTGCGCGTGATGATCGAAAAAATACGCGCCCGTCGGCCGCAGGCGGAATTTCTGCTGGTGGCCACCAGCACCCCCAACCCGCAGCTGACGGATGAGCGCGCGCCTTTCTGGAGCACACAGTGGCAGTTTGCCCCTGCCATGCAGTCGCTGGCGCAGGAGCCCGCCCTTGGCGGCGGCATTGCCGTGGCGGATATTACCGCCATGCAGCGGGCGCTGCACAGCCGTAAGCGCTTTCTGGACACTACCGGCAACCATGTCAACCACCCGAACGATTTCTTTCACCGCTGCTACGCCCAGTACCTGTTCGGCATGCTGAATGATGACGGGGCCTCGCCGGCCTGAGGCCGCCCCACCCACGGCGGCCGCCTGCGCCGCCATCGTCTGACCGGCCGTCCAGGCCCGCCGTGCGCCGCTTTGCAGCAGGTGGGCAGTGCCCGCCTGCACCCCTGCAAAGGAAACCTGCCCGCAAAAAGCAGGCCGCAGACAAAACGCCTCCCTGTGCATGCCAACAACAGAAAGCAGCACCGGGAGGCGTTGTTTTGTTTGGAAAAAGCCAAAGGGAATTGCAGCAAAAAGGCCCTGCAAGGGCGGAAAATTTTTCAAAAAGCGCCCTGTCCGCCGGTTTTGTCCGTGCGCAGGCCGCCGCGGCCTTTTTCGCTTTTTCAAAGGGCGCAGCAGCAGAAAGCCTGCCGCTGCGCCCCGTTTTTACTTGACCGCTTTTTGCATCGATGATTTTGGGCAAAAACGGTTTACCCTCCCATCAATCGCTTTCGCCGTCAGCCCTGTTCATCCAGATAGGTCTGCACGCGGTTCTGCATGAGGGCGGCGGCCTCGGCGGCCGTGCGTGCGCCGTTGTAGAAATAGTCGGCTTCCTCCCACAGAATTTCGGCCACTGCGCCGTCGTACTGGTACAGCTGACAGGTTGCCTCTACCAGCGCCGTGATCTGGTCGGTCTCCTCTTGCGTTAAGCCGCGCTGCCAGTCGGCCAGCTGGTTTTCGGTCAGCGGCAGCTCGGCCAGATAAAACGGCGGCTGGGCGTTTTCATCCGGCTGCATGGCCGCCTGCTCCATTGCCTGCAGGGCGCTGCGGCGGGCGGGGAAGCTGCCCGTCACGGTGCGCTGCGCTTCCTCCCCAAACAGCGTGCGCACAAAGGCCCACGCGGCCTGCGGGTCGGTGCAGCGGCTGTTGATCGTCACCCGCACCGTGGGAATGACGGCGCTGCCGCAGCCGCCGTCATCCGTGGGAAAGCCCTTGAAGCTGACAGGGCCATCCGCCGCGTACTGCAGCGCCAGCAGCGTGCGGTAATCATTGAAAAACGAGACCTGCAGCAGCGCCTGCCCGGCGGCAAACACCGGCTTGAAGTCAGACGCCAGTTCTTCCGACTGCTGCGGGTAGGCCGCACTGGCCTGCAGCAGCCGCACAAAATCGGGCGTATCCAGATGCGCCTGCCCGGCGGCGTAGTCGATGTATTTTTCGCCGCCCAGCTGCAGCTGATACAGCAGCGCTTCATCCCTGCCCAGCGCGGCATAGGGAATGGCCTGTGGGTGGGCGGCACACAGCGCGTCGAACTGCTGCCAGCTCCAGCCCATGCCGTCACCCACCACATCGGCCGCACCGGCGGCCGTCAGCAGGCTGAACGCCGGGATCAGAGTGGGCAGCTTGCCATCCACCTCGCACGCCTGCAGCACACCGGGCAAAAGATCTTCCCGCGAGAGGGTGTCGTCAGCATCCAGATACGGGGCAAGATCCAGAAACAGCCCCTGCCGGATGAGCGCGGCGCTGCCCGCATCGTTTGGCAGCAGCAGAATATCCGGGGCGGCGCCCTTGCGCAGGGCGTCCTGCAGCATGGCGCTGCCATCGGCAAAGCCGTTCTGCGCGGCAGCCGCAGAGGTGTAATCCACCGTTTTGACATAGACTGCCGGGTCGCCGCCGTTGTAGGCTTCCGCCAGCTTTTTCATATCCAGACTGCCTGTGCTGTCTAACAGGCCCAGCGTCACCGTGGGGCGGTCGGCTAGCAGGTCGTCCCCCATAGGCGTCAGGGTCACAAAGCGGAAGGGTTCTCCCTCCTCCTTTTGAATGACCAGCAGCTTTTCCTCCGGCAGTGCAAAAACCGCGCGCACATCGTTATTGGAAATGTTGTAATCTGCCCACAGGCAATACGCCGTCAGCTCGCCGGTCTCCCAGTCCCAGCAATACACGCCGTCGGTACAGTTTACCATCACCTGCTGCAGAAAGCTGCGGTCAGAAAAAACAAACGACCCCAGACTGCCATAATCCGCAGGCATTTCTACCGCCTCCAGCTGCGGCTGCGCCGCCGCATCCTTCAGCCGATAGCATTGCGTATACATACTGGCGCCGCCATATTCATTAAAGCTGTCGCCGATCAATAAAAACGTATCGTCCGGCAAAACGGCAATGCTGTTAAAATGCGGTACAAAACCGTCCGGCAGCTCAACGGTCTGCTGACAGCTGCCATCCTGCGGGGAAAAGCAACACAGCAAGGCCTTGACCGGCCAGATCGTCGGGTCGCCGTAAAAGCAGACCCACAAGTTGTTCGCACGGTCAAAAAACAGATTGCTGACCGATCTGAAACGTTCGGCTCCATCCCCGGGCAGCTGCAGCGTCACCCCGGGGGTCAGCTGCCCATCCTCTGCAATGCCGCGCAGGGTATAGCAGCGGGTCTCGTCCCGTTCCTCTATGGTCCAATAGCCGTTTTCCTGCTCTATCTGCCGCTCGGCACAATCCGCTTGCAGCAAATACAATGTTCCGTTGGTATCCGCCGTTGGCAGCAAGGTATTATTACTGACATATTCGCCCTCCTCCAGCTTAGCCGTGAAGCCCGCTGCCGACCCATTACTTTGCACCGGCAAAAAGGCGGCGTCGCCGCCATCCGGCTGGCAGCTGGCCAGCAGTCGCTGAGAGTCGCCCTCCTCTGTTGCAAAGCTGCTGCCATATGCCCAAACGCGCCCATCTATAAACCGCCAATTTTCGCTATTTACATATTCCAGCTTCTGGGCCAGAGGGACCTCTGCCGTTTGCCGAAATGCCGCCAAAAGCTCGTTATAGGTCAGACCCGGTGCCGTCTGTACCGGTTTGGACGCACAACCGGCTGCACCCAGCAAAAGCGCGGCACACAGCAGCAGACAAGCCGTTTTTTTCCCCATCACCCGCATCGCCCGTTCTCCTTTTTTCATTGTCAATCCTTTTTTGAAGCAAGCCGCCCGTCCAAGCAAAGCCTCGACGGGCGGCGAAAGTAAAGCGCTTGTTAACGGTCAGGCTTTTTTATGCCCGCAATAAACACAAACCTGCGCGGGCGAATAAAAGTGCTTTTCCATTCGGATAGTTTCTGTTTCCGTTTTTGTATTGGCACACTTGTTGCAAATAAAGGATATATCCGCAGCATACCGATGATATGTACCATCGTAATCAATGTACCGATAGTTGCTGTACTGTAGCCGTTCCCATACATGGTCACAATTTACGGCATGGGGCTCTACTGTGGCCGCCAGGGTCGGCAGCATCAGTGCCATGGTCAAAACAACAACGAGCAGAAAGGCAAATAATCTTTTTTTGAT
>CAKTAM010000038.1 GCA_934527255.1 uncultured Oscillospiraceae bacterium
TTATTATACCAACTCCTCCGCCCTTTGTCAACACCCTTTTTCACTTTTTTGCATCTTTTTTCTAAAAACATTTTGCGTGCCCGCTCACGGCCCCGCAAGCGCCTTGAAATGGCACGTTTGTGCGAGGCGGCTTTTTCGGGCCTGCGGCAGAAAAAAGCCGACACGACCCGGCTGGGGCGCTTCTGTAGCTACTACAACCACTACAACTGCTGCAAGCGCCGCAAGCAAAAGAAGCGGTCGTCCTTGCTTATTGCTTTGCTTGCACTGTAAACACAGGCTGTGTTTTGAAAACAGTGGCACTTCGAAAACGACGGATTTCGAAAACGGCGGCATGAAAACAGCCGCATTCCGGAAATAATGATGTATAACAGTATATTACAGTATATTATGGCATAAGTGCACAGCAAGGCTCGATGCATCTTACATCCGCTCCGCGCCTTATGGGATTATCCGCTGCGTCAGGCTTCTTCCGTGTGCCGCGCAAACGCAAAGCGGCGCAGCTCCAGCCCCTCGCCCTCAAAGCGTACCCACAGGGTGTGCTCGCCCTGTACCGGCCGCACCGCCGCCCTGCAGACGGCAAACTCTGCCTGATCGACCGGCAGCGTGGCCAGCACCTGCGCATTTTCCACCAGAAACACCAGCCGACCGCGGCCGCGCACCTCGGCCTGAACCGAACCGACCCCATCGCCGAACTGCAGCGTGTGAAATTCCGCCCAAGATGGCCATACGCTTTCGGCCGCCGCGGGAAACCCGGTCAGCTTTTCCAACCCGCCGTCATCCGGCTGAATATAGCCGCCGCCCACCCGGCTGGCCCTGCCGCCGTCCAACCAGCAGCAGGCATCCGGCGCGCCCGCCGCGCCGCCTGTGGTCATGCGCACCTCGGCAATACGGCCATCCGCATCAAAAAATATTTTTTCGGCGCACAGACGGCGGCTGAACATCGAATTCTGCGACGAGCGGTGATAAAACACATACCACTGCCCGTGGAAGCACTCCATCGAGCCGTGATCGTTCCAGCTGGCCGGGTCGCAGCCGGTATTGTCCACCACAACACCGCACTCGTGATAAGGTCCAAGCGGATGATCTGCCATGGCATACGCCAGGCAGCGGGCACTGCCGCGCCGGGTGCTGGTATATAACAAATAGTATTTGCCGTTGCGCTTGCGCAGCGAGGCACCCTCGTGAAAACCGTGCTCCTCCTCGGTCAGCAGCTCCGGCACATGGGTGGCTTCGTCAATGGAGCACATATCTTCCTTCAGCCGCGCGCCGTGCAGCCGAAACTGCCCCACAGATAATAGACGCTGCCGTCATCATCCATAAAAACCGCCGGGTCAATGCCGGTGCCGCTGGCGCCGGTCACCGGGCGGCTGCCGCCGAAAGGCCCGGCAGGCGACGCGGCCTCGGCCACGCCCTCGGCCCCGGTGCTGGTACAATAATACAAATAATAGCGGCCGTTACGGTACAGCGCATCCGGCGCATACAAAACGGTATCCGGCTGATACAGCGGGCCAAGACACTGCGGCGACGCTTCAAACGACACACCGTGATCGACCCAACGCGCCAGCTGCGGGTCGTCTGTAGAAAGCACATGATATTGCCCGGAGCAATACGCGGCCGCACCGGAACGATCCAGCGAGCCGTACACATACAGGCGGCCGTCCGGCATCACATGCGCTTCACCGTCCGGCACAAACAGGCGTCGATCAAACAACGGATTCATCTCTTTTTTCCTCCTGTGCAAAACGCTTTTCGGGTATAGAATAGCGTATCTGCAACCGTTTCGCAATGGCTTTTCCGCCATTTTGCAAAAAAGCTTGACAAAACCGCCGCCGCCGCGTTAGAATGAGAAAAACAGTTGACAGGCAATGACGGAGAGGGTTTTTGCACACACCTTCACAAGAGAGCTGCCGGTTGGTGCAAGGCGGCAGAAGGGTGCGGAAACGGTCGCTTCGGAGCCGAAACGGGGAACGCGGGCCCGCCCGCCGGTAGTCGTTTCCGTTTTCTCTGCGTTAAAGAGAGCTGGAGCGGTCTGCCCGCAGAGGGCAGGCAAGCAGGGTGGTACCGCGGTTTTGAAAAGAATCGTCCCTTGCGCAGCAGGCGCTGCGCAGGGGATTTTTTTGTTTTCGCCCCGCCCGATTTTTTGTTTTTACGAGGCAGCCGCGTACAGCGGCGCGCCGCACACGCCGTTTGATGATGAAGCATACAAGGAGGAGCTTTTCATGAGAGAACTGGAAAAGCAGTACAGCCCGGCCGCCGTGGAGGACGACATCTACCGCTTCTGGCTGGATGGCGGCTATTTTCACACCAAGGCCGACCCTGACAAAAAGCCTTATACTATTGTCATGCCGCCGCCCAACGTCACCGGGCAGCTGCACATGGGGCATGCCATGGATGAGACCATTCAGGATATTCTGATCCGCTTCAAGCGGATGCAGGGCTACGCCGCCCTGTGGGTGCCCGGCACCGACCATGCCTCCATCGCCACCGAGGCCAAGGTGGTGGAGGCCATGCGTAAGGAAGGGCTGACCAAGGATATGCTGGGCCGCGAAAAGTTTCTGGAGCGCGCCTGGGAGTGGAAAAACACCTATGGAAACCGCATTACCAGCCAGCTGAAAAAGCTGGGCTGCAGCTGCGACTGGCAGCGTGAGCGCTTTACCATGGATGAGGGCTGCTCGGACGCCGTGAAAGAGGTGTTTGTGCGCCTGTATGACAAAAAGCTGATCTACCGCGGCAACCGCATGGTCAACTGGTGCCCCAAATGCAACACCTCCATTTCGGATGCCGAGGTGGAATACAGCGAGCAGAACGGCCATTTCTGGCATCTGCTGTACCCGGTGAAGGAGACCGGCGAAATGCTGGAGCTGGCCACGACCCGCCCCGAAACCATGCTGGGCGACACCGCCGTCGCCATCAACGCGGAGGATCCGCGCTATACCCATCTGCACGGGTGCCACGTCATTCTTCCCCTGTTGGGCAAGGAAATTCCCATTGTGTGCGACGAACACGCCGACATGACCAAGGGCACCGGCGTGGTGAAAATTACCCCGGCGCACGACCCCAACGACTTTGAGGTAGGCAACCGGCACAACCTGCCGCGCGTGCGGGTGTTTACCTATGACGGTCATATGACCGGCGCGGCCGACGCCGCACAGGCGGCCGAGCTGCTGGCCCGCGGCAAGGCAGCCGAAGGCGAGCCCGAGGTGCTGGACTGCGGCAAATATGCCGGGTTGACCACGATGGAGGCGCGCAAGGCGATTTTGGAGGACTTGGCCGCCTGCGGCGCGCTGAAGGAAACCGAGGATCTGAAGCACGACGTGGGCACCTGCTACCGCTGCCATTCGACCATTGAGCCGATGGTCAGCAAGCAGTGGTTTGTCAAAATGGAGCCGCTGGCCAAGCCTGCCGTGGAGGCGGTGGAAAACGGCAGCATCCGCTATGTGCCCGAGCGCTTTACCAAAAACTATCTGAACTGGATGAACAACACCCGCGACTGGTGCATCAGCCGTCAGCTGTGGTGGGGCCATCAGATCCCGGCCTGGTACTGCGACGACTGCGGCGAGACCATTGTGGCCAAAACTGCGCCGACGGCCTGCCCCAAGTGCGGCGGGGCGCACCTGCAACAGGATCCCGACACGCTGGACACCTGGTTTTCCAGCGCGCTGTGGCCGTTCAGCACGCTGGGCTGGCCCAACGAGGAAAGCGAGGACCTGCGCTATTTCTACCCCACCAACACACTGGTGACCGGGTATGATATTATCGGGTTCTGGGTCAGCCGCATGATCTTCTCCGGCCTGGCCTACACCGGCAAGGCCCCGTTTGACACCGTGTGCATTCACGGTATTGTACGGGATGAGCAGGGCCGCAAAATGAGCAAGAGCCTTGGCAACGGCATTGATCCGCTGGTCGTCATTGACAAATACGGCGCGGACGCGCTGCGCCTGATGCTGGTGGACGGCTCGACCCCGGGCAACGATATGCGCTATTCGGATAAGCGCGTGGAGGCCGCCCGCAACTTTGCCAACAAGCTGTGGAACGCCACCCGCTTTGTGCTGATGAACCTGGGCGAGCAGTTTACCCCCGGCCTGCCGGAGGAATTGGATCTGTCGGACAAGTGGATCCTTTCGACGCTGAACGATGTTGTGCGGGAGGCGACCGACAACCTGGAAAAATTTGAGATGGGCCTTGCCGCCGCCAAGGTGCAGAGCTTCATCTGGGAGGTTTACTGCGACTGGTACATTGAAATTGCCAAGGTGCGGCTGAACGGCGGCGACGCGCAGGCGGCCGACAATGCCCGCCGCGTGCTGGTGTATGTGCTGGATCAGGCGCTGAAGCTGCTGCACCCCTTTATGCCGTTTGTAACCGAAATGCTGTATCAGGCACTGCCCGGCAGCGGCGAGACCATCATGACCCAAAGCTGGCCCGTCTATGACGCCGCGCACGATTTCAAGCAGGAGGAGGCCGATTTTGAAAAAATCGTCGCCCTCATCAAAGCGGTGCGCACCGTGCGCACGGATATGAACGTGCACCCGACCAAACGCACCCGTTTTATCATTGAGACCGCCAGCCCAAAGGCCTTTGAAAAGGGCATTGCGTTCCTGCAGAAGTTTGCCTTTGCCACCGATATCACCATTGTGGAGCACTATGCGGGCGATACGGCCGGTTCGGTGCAGGTTGTCACTGACAGCGCGCGTGCTTTTCTGCCGCTGATGGAGCTGATCGACCGTGACAAGGAGCTGGCCCGCCTGAACAAGGAGCTGGCCGCCTGCCGGCAGAACATTGCCTCGCTGCAGGCCAAGGTGAGCAACGAAAGCTTTGTGGCCAAGGCCCCGGAAAAGGTCGTGAACGATATGCGCGACAAGCTGGCCAATGCGCTGGAGAAGCAGTCCAAAATTGAAGAAAGCATCGCCGCACTGGGCTGATGCGCCAGCTGGGGTAATGCGCAGAGCAAGGCTCAAGCTAAGTTTTGGCCGCCAGGCCCAACGGACCAAAGGCAAACGCCCGGCCGTCGTTATGAGATAGCGCAGGCTTTTGCCCGGCATCCGGCTTTGCACGGCCAACTGCCGACACAGCGCAGCCAACGCGCCGGTAACCCGTAAAAAAAGTACTCCGTCGATTTTCTCGACGGAGTACTTTTTTGTTGCTTTATTGTTTGGAGCAAGCGATTTTTACTGAAAATGGCAGCCGCCATCCAAAACACACAAGTGTTTGTCGACGGCGGCAGAAACACCGCACCGGTGAAGCTGCTGGCGGTAAGCGCCGCCTCCTTTACCGGCAGCAAACTGCTGCAGTGCAAACGCAGACGCAGGCGGTGCTGCTTTGGCCGTGCGGCACTGGCGGGCAGCATGCTGCTGTGAAGCTGCTGTCTCGCCGGGTCTCGCCGCTTACTGCGCCGCGTCGGCCCGGCGGCCGCCGGAAAACGCGCGGATCGCCGCCTCCTTTAACGGCAGCAGACTGCTGTAGCGCAGACGCAGCCACAGGCGGCGCTGCTTTGGCCGCGCAGCCTGCACCTTGTCAAGCAGGGCCTGCACCGTACGCATTTCGTACGGCTCCAGCGTGATACCGCCGTACAGGGCTTTTTCCAACAGAGCGGCCGCCGCCGTATAATCGCCCGGCTGAATAGCGGCAAAGCAGGCGGTCAGGGCGGCATCCGTCTTGGCGGCATCCCATCCAAGGCAGACATCCACGCCCCACAGCCGCAACAGCCGGAACAACTGCCGGTACTGCAGGCGTACCTTTTGGTCGGCATTGGCCCGGTGGTAGGCTTGCGCGGCACGGCGTTCGGCCGCAAGGCGCAGCAGCTCGGCCAGAGCAAACAGTACCGTCAGCACAAAGACGGCCAGCACCAGCAGGCCCAGCAGCACCCACAGCGTGTTTTTGAACACCACCAGCGGTGTGGACTGCGCGCCGCCGGAAGCTGCCCACCTTCTGCCGGGGCGCCGGAATTGTCACCGTTTTCGACCAGTGCAGCGGTCTTCTGCACGGTGTCCGGCAGGGCCACCATCTGCTGCAGGGTCACCGCATCAAAATAGCAGCCGGGCGTTACATCCACCGGCAGCCAGCCGATGCCGTCAAAATAGACCTCTGCCCAGGCGTGGGCATCCTGCCCGGTCAGGGCTGCCGCTTCACCGCCGCTGTTTTCCAGTGCGTCGGCAGAAAGATAATACCCTTCGACATAGCGTGCGGGAATGCCGCAGCTGCGCAGCGCCTGCACGGCGGCGGATGCATACAGCATGGAGTTGCCCTGCCGGGAGCCGGTAAGAAAATCGCGGATGGGATCAACATCCTCCGCCGACGGCTGCAGGCTGGCCGTATAAGAGACCGTCTGCCGCAGCACCTCGCGCACGCGGGTGATGGCGCTGTAAATGCCGTCATCCGCCGCAGGGTCATCCTGCCAGAACAGCTGCTACAGCAGCGGCTGCAGCCCGGCATCCGGCGTGGTATACTGCTGATAAACTCGCGGTAGACGGCCTCCGCCTGCGTATAAGCGCGCTGGGCTTCGGTCTGTGGCTGGCCCACCCACGCGGCACGTACCGTCAGCTCTGCCGGGCGTGAGGAGGAAAGCTCGTCGGCGGTATACGTCCGTGCGCCGAACATATCCGTCAGGGTAAGGCGCTGATCTTTCCGATCCGCTGTGTTTGCCCCCTTCACTGCCGCCAGAGAAGTCGGAAGATAAAGATAGCGGCGGGAAGCGCCCGTAACCGATACCGTAAGGTGGTTGTTTTCGGGGCGGTCATCCGCCTCGCACAGGCTGTAATAGGCGGCGGGCTGCACCAGCGGGTCAAAGCCCTGACGGGCCAGCCACTGCAGCATGCCCGCATAGTCTCCGCTGTAGGCCGAGGCAGGCAACGGCTTCCACACGCCGTCACGGTATACTGCGCCCACATACCCGCGCAGATACAGGGTTTTGATCTGCTCGGTCTGCACGGTCAGCGCCTGCGCGTCATCGCTGTTCAGGCTGGCAGCCTGCCGCAAGGCGCCCTGCGGCAGGTGATCCTCGCCATAGCGCACCGTTTGCAGCTGCTGCACCGCCTGCTGACGCAGACGGGTGACGCGCACCAGCTCGCCGGAGGGCGTAAGCACCGCGCACACCAGCAGTGTCACTGCGGCCGTTCCCCACAGACACCTGGCCTGACGGGCGGGCAGGGCCGCGCCATGCGTGACCCACACTCCCAAAAACGCGGCAAAAAGCAGGCTGCCCCACACTGCGGAAAGCGTGCCCGTCAGCAGTGCGGCCAGTGCCAACACCCCGCAGTATACCCCGCAAAGCGCCGTGCGATGACGGGTGACCAGCCCATAGGAAAGCTGACCCAGCGCCGCACCCGCCGCCAGGCTGACCAGCATCACGCTGCCGGTCGTCGCCATTGTGGGAAAAAGCGCCGCGCCGCCCTGATGCAGTCCGTTCCACCATGCTATGCCGCTGTTGAGCCAAAGCAGCAGCCCCTGCCAGAGGCTGCCCGCGCCAGCCAGCAGCAGCGCCAGCCACGGCCCCAGCCGCAGCCCCCACGCCAATGCCGGGCGGGCCGTCTGCCGCGCGGCGGCAGCACACAGCAGCCCGCCGACCAGCGCCGCCGCAGCGGGCCCCAAAATGCCCGGCGACAGCGTGCCCCAGATGCGCAGCAGCACCGACAGACCGCCGACCGCCAACAGCGCGCCGAGAAACGCCGACCAGAGGACGCCCGGCAGCCGCTGCCGGAGGGTGGTTGGTTGTGACATGCCGTTCCCCCCTTTTTTGTTGGTTGATAAAATGGATGTCAGCACAGAACGCGCCAGCTTTCATCCCGGTTCTGCGGCCGGGTCGGCAGCAGGGCCGCGGCGCTGGTCGCACCCACAGCCGCATAGGCCGGGGCCTGCTGCGTGTGCACGGTGCTTACCACGCTGATGCCGATGCGGCGATCCAGCCCGGTGATATCCTGCCCGTATCTGCCTGCCGAAAGCAGCACCAGACGGGTAAAGTGCTGTTCGAGATGATCCGTCTGAAAATATTGCAGACCGACGCCGCCGGTGCGGGAAATGCGGATGCTCATCCACTGCGGCAGCAGCTGATGCAGCCGCCGCTGGCTGCGCACCTCCCACAGCTGAAGCCCCTGACGGGTGGGCACCGCCAGACAGAACGGCGTGTTCTGTGCCAGCAGCTGCTCGCCCACGGCGGTGACGACCGCCACGGCGGCGTTCAGCTCCTCAGGCGTGGGGATGCCCGACTGCCCGTCAAAGGCAAGGTCGGGCATCAGGGCAACATCATAATGCGTGGGGTCGCTGGCCTGCCGCACGATCAGCGCATCCGTCTTGCAGGAAAGCTTCCAGTGAATGGAGCGGATATCATCGCCGGGCACATACTCGCGGATGTCGAAAATTTCGCTGGGGTCGCTGCCGCGGCGGTTCTGCATCAGCCCCTCGGCCGATGCCGAGCCGACCGTATTTTGTGAAAACAGCAGCTGAATATTGACCGGCTGCGGATAAAGCAGGGTGCGCACCTCGGCAAACGGGGCGCACGAAAAGCGAAACAGGCCAAATACATCCTGTATGCTGACCCGACGGCAGCGCAGCCGCGTTTCGCCGCACAGCGCCGCCGTCAGCGTGGTTTCAAAATTGCCGGTGTTGCTGCGCAGCGGCAGCAGAAACTGCCGACGCGCGGTCACGCCGAACATCTCACTGTCCAGCTCCAGCTCTACGGCGGCGTGCCCCGCCGCCAGAAACGGGCCGCGGCGGTCGGTTTTCAGCTGCAGCGCCAGCGGCTGCCCCACGCGGCCGCCCGCGGGGGCATGCAGCGTCAGCTTCAGGCGGCGGGCATCCAGCCACAGCAGCAGCGCCACCAGCGCCGTCAAACCCAGCAGCACCAGCAGCAGCCACAGCAGCAGCGGCGCGCTGAAGAAAAACAGCAGCGCCGCCAGCACCAGCACCGTGACGCACAGGCCCGGCAGGCGTTTTCCCGCGGCCATCAGGCTTCGGCCCCGGAGGCCGGGCGCACCGTGGTCAAAAGCTGCTGCAGCAGCGCAGCGGCGCTGACACCGTCTACACGGGCCTGCGGGCGCAGCACCAGACGGTGCGCGCAGACATCCACAAACACACTTTGCACATCCTCGGGCACCACATAGTTGCGCTCGCGCAGGACGGCGCAGGCGCGGGCCATTTTGACCAGTGCGGAAACGCCGCGCGGCGAAATGCCCAGCTCGACCAGCGGATGGCTGCGGGTGGCCTCGCACAGGCGGATGGCATAGCTGAGCACCGCATCGGAGGCGCGCACGGAGGAAAGATACTCCTGCACCTCCAGAATGTTGCGGGCGTTGGTGACGTTTTTCAGATTCGCCAGCGGGTTATGATAACGCTGCGCATTGAGAATGCTCAGCTGGTTTTCCAGCGTGGGGTAGCCGATGGTCAGCCGCACCATAAAACGATCCAGCTGCGATTCGGGCAGGGGCTGCGTGCCGGAGGAGCCCTGCGGGTTCTGGGTGGCAATGCACAAAAACGGGCTGGGCAGCGGCCGGGTCACGCCGTCCACCGTGACGGTATGCTCCTCCATGACCTCCAGCAGGGCCGATTGGGTCTTGGGCGAGGTGCGATTGATCTCATCCGCCAGCAACAGCTGACAGTTGGCCGCGCCGTCGCGGTATTCAAAACGGCCGGTCTCGCGGTTATACACGGTAAAGCCGGTGATGTCGGAGGGCAGCGTATCGGGCGTGAACTGGATGCGCTTGTTTTCCAGCCCCAGCACCTTGGAAAAGGCCAGCGCCAGCGTGGTCTTGCCGATGCCGGGGCAATCCTCCAGCAGCACATGGCCGCCCGCATAGATGGTCATCAGCACCTTTTCCACAATTTCATTTTTGCCGATAAACGCCTTGCCGATCTCGGCGACGATCTGTTTGGACTGTTCTACGATCATTCCGCTGTCTCCTCCTGCGCCGCTTCGGCGGCAGCCTGTTGTTGCTCATCGGGGGTGTTTTCCCCGCCGTCGTCTCCGGCCGCGGGGGCGCCCTCCTCATCGGGCGGGCCGCTTTCCTCCCCTGCGTTCTCCGCCGGCAGCGCCGCATCCGGCGCATCCGGCGTCTGGGTCGGCTGCCCGGCTGCATCCTGCCCGGCGTCATCCGGCTCGGGCTGGGCCGGGGTCTCCGGCTGCGGCTCGGGCACGGTGATCTTCACTGCGGGCGTATCGTCCTCCGGGGAGGTCAGCTCAAAGCGGAAGGTCAGCTCCTCAGTGGGCTGTGCACCCTCCAGCAGGGCGCGCACACGGTTTTCGGCGGGCAGCAGCACCGCCTCCATCGCGGCGCGCACGGCCTCGTCATCCGCTTCCGGCCCCAGCGCTTCGCGCACGGCGGCCTCCAGCAGAGAGCTATCCGAATAGCCCGCCATGGGCAGGGTCCACAGCTGCACAAAGGTATCCAGCGCGTCCTCGTCGCCAAGCAGCACATCAAGGCTTACAATGCTCAGACGGTCATCCGGTACGCCGAAATCAAACGGCGTGCCCTCCTGCAGCAGGTTCAGGCCAAAAATGCTGTCGGCATTGTCCAGATAAAGGCTCAGACCATCCGTGGCGTCAGCCTCATCAAGGCTCAGCCCGCGGAACGCCCCGGCCCAGACGGCAAACAGCGTAGATGGCACCTGCACGCCGCGCAGTTCGGGGCTGCCCTCGAAAGCGCCGGGGGCAATATAATCCAGCGACCAGCCATAGGGCAGATCGACGGTAGACGCCGACAGATCGGTCATGCTGCCGATATGATCCGTCGCCGTGAGGGTGATCAAGCCGTTGTCGTCCAATTCCGTCGTGTATGCCTTTTCCAGCGTTTGGGTCTCCGGCAGGCCCAGCAGGCCGCGCAGCCGGTTTTCCGACTGCAGCATGGTCTCCTCCACCGTCGCTTTTATCTCCTGCGGGGTGGGCTGCACCCATGTGCTGGAATACAGCTGCCATTCGATCTCATCCCACATCACCTGATAGGAGGTTCTTGCGGCATCGCCGCCGTACCCGGCCAGCTCGCACCGCCACGCGCGCAGATAAGCCTGCTCGCTGTCCTGCGGCACGGTGATATGCAGCAGGCCCTGCGCCTCCTGTGAATATTCAAAAAAGAACGGCATACCCTGGCTGTAATACAGCAGCGTGGGGGGCTGCTTATCCTCAAAAATCAGGTTTTCGATGGCGCTGCCGGAAAACGCGGTGGGAGGGATGCCTGCATCCGGCACCATTTCGCCAATGCGCACCGTTTTCAGCGCCGTGCAGTCAACAAATACCTCGTCGCCCATTTGGACGCCGCCCGTCGGCGCGTCGTTCACGATCCGCTGGCCCGGCAGGGTAATGCTTTTCAGCCGTTCGCAGTAGGCGAACGCTCGCCTGCCGACCTCCACATTCTGCGGCAGGGTGAGCTCCTCGCCGATATCCGAGCGGGCAAAGGCCTCCAGCCACAGCGTGCGCAGCGCCGTCAGGTCGCCCCAATTGACATCAAAGGCGGCATCCTGCGTGCTGCGGGCCCCGGCAAACGCCCCGCGGAAAACGGTGACGGTCGAGACAGGCAGCGTCAGATCGCCGCTGACCCTGCCGCCGGAGCGCAGAGCCACAAACGGCGTGCCCGCCTCATTTGTGCCGTACAGCACAAGCGTACCGCCGCAATCCCGCAGGGCATAGCGGGTGACATCGGTCAGATAGGTCCAGTTGCCGTTATACTTTTCGCTGCCCGCCGCCAGACAGTACAAATAGCCGTATTCGCTGTTGGGATCATCCTGAAGTGAAAATTCGGTATCCTCCAGCAGCATACCCGCTGCGTTGGAGGCAACAAACCGCAGAGCCTCACAATTTTCAAAGGCGTTCTCGCTGAGCAGGAAGGAGCCGGTCGTCCCGATGAGCACTCCTTCCAGATTGGTGCAGCCGCTGAATGCCTCGTACCCGATGCCGCTTGTCTGCTGCGGCAGAACGACCCACCGCAGGGCGTAATGGTCGGCAAAGGCGCTTTCGCCCACCACCGTGACAGGAATATCCTCCCCGCCGTCCACGCCGGGGATCATGCCGTCAAACGTCTCCAGCTGCCACGGCGCGGCGCACAGCAGCACGCCATCCTGCAGGGTGATCCATGTATAGCCGTCATCGCGCACTGTCACACGGCGAATGGTAAAGCTGCAGCCGGGATACTGCGCGCACAAGCTCCGGCGCGGCGGCCTGCTGTTCATCCGAATAGCAGGCAACGGTCATTTTTTCAAAGCCGTCAAAGCATCCCTGTTCAAAGGCGAGCGGCTGCCCGCTTTCCGGCAGTACCAGCACCTCCAGTTGCCCAATAAACGGCTGCAGCGCCCCCGACTCCACGCCGGTGATATAATTGGGCAGATTCAGCCAATGCGCACTGGTGCGTTGCACGCTGTGTAGCAGAAAATCCGCCGTCAGCAGATAGTTGTCACGCAACAGATAGCCCTGCTCGGGCATGCTGGCGGCTGCCACGGTAATACCGTAGCGCTGCAGTATGCTGCCCGCCATGGCAAGATAATCGTCAAACAGGGCATCCGGCACCACAATGCGGGCCCCGCGGTGCAGGCGCTGATAATTGATCTCGGGCAGGTCATCAATGCTTTCTCCCTCCAGGATCAGCCGCTTGATGCTGTTCTGATACGGCAGCACCACCTTGGTGATCTGTGCGCCCACCGTCAGGGTGGTAACGCCGGTAGGCACACCCAGCATCTGGGTCATTTCCAGATCGTAGAGAATGCCATTCTTCGCCGTATAGCGGGGGTTGCCCTCGGCCACGGTATAACCGTCCGTCACTTTCAGGCCGCGATCATACAGCAGCCAATCCTCATCAAGGGAGGGCATACCGGTGGTATCCACATACAGCACCGTATCGGGCAGCTGCAGCGTACCCACCGTCAGGCCGGGGTAATAGTTAAACTGCACCGCCTGCACATACTGCGGTACGCACAGCTGTGCGACCGTGTCATTCTCACGGTCCTCACCGTGATAATCCGTCAGGGTCTGAGCATAGATGTAGCTGGCACCGCTGAGTATCTCGTCAATACCGGCAACAGTATAATCCGGCAGCATCCAATATGTCTCGACCTCGACCTGATAAGCCTCCGTCAGCGGCACGGCGGCGGCAGGCTCCAGCACATGGCGGCCCGCTGTCACCGGGTAATGGAACGGCACGGCCTCGCCGTCCTCCTTCCAGCCCGGAAACAGAGTGTTCAGCCGGGTTAAGCGGCCGCCCACCAGCGATTTCTGATAGGTCAGCAGGTTGATGGTATCCGTCCATGCGTCGGCATACTGTCCATAGCGGTTGACGATGTGTGCGGGGTCGATGGTCTCGCCCTCCGTGCGCAGAATGCTGTCCAGCACAACGACGCGGGCATTCATCAGCTCGTACTCAACGCCGGCCTCCGGGCCAAACAAGCCCTCGGCCTCGTAAGAGGTCCAGTCGTCGTCCAGTGAAAAGCGATAATCAAGGTAAATGCGGATATAGTCCTCATCCTCGGGGATGCTGACCGGGAACGCGGTGATGGACTCACCGGCAAAATAGCCGAACGACACACCGGTAATGCGCACATAGCTTTGCGCCTCGTTCTCCGGGCCGGTGCACAGGTCGTCCAGCGTCCAGTAATAGTTGATGTCGGTCGTCTGATCCCATACAAACGCCTCCAGGCTTTGGAACAGCGTGGCCTCATCCACACTGTTCTGGCCTTTATACAAAGCCTCGCCCGCCGACTGGTTGGGCGCATACGCCTTGCTGAAGCGCACGGTATAGTTATTGTTTTTTTGCAGCTGACCGACGGTGGATGAACCGAAGTGCTCATCCTTGGTGCCCGCAAAGGTCGGCGGTACATACCCGGTCGACATCTCATCGCGCGAGGCGGAGCCGTAGCCCGGGGTCGGATCGGTCGGGTTTGGGGTGGGAACCGGCTCGTTGCCGGAATCATCACCGCCGGGCGTGTTATCGCCATCGCCGACGCCGCTGCCGCCGGGCTTCTGGGCCGTGCCGTCCCCCTTGGCATCCGCGTTGCCGTTGCCGCCCGGAAGAATGAGGTCTACATCCGCATCGGCACGGTCGGTCACATCGTACACCGTGCCGCCGACCGCCGAACCGTTTGCCGTACCGGCCGCGCCGTCCGTCAGCAGGCCGTCGGCCGCCACACCCTCCGGCAGCTGCCGGTCACGCCCGAACAGATACCCCTGCCCGGCGCTGCCCGAAGCCGCCGCGTCCTCGGCGTTTTTCTCTTTCCAGAACGAGTCGTTCTCCGCGCTGCCCTGTTCGCCGTCACCGGCGGCGGTATCTTCACTGGGAAACAGCACCTGATTGTTCTGCAGGGCACGGTCGGTGGCAAAGGGCTCAAACCCCTGCCCGCTGCGGTAAAACACCGCCACGCGCACAACACCTGCCGTCGCGACGGCCGCCGCCAGCACTGCGGCCAGAATGCGCCGTTTGCCCATCATAAGCCCGCCTCCTTTTCTCTGGCGGCCGTCTGTATGATCTCAAACAGGCGGTCATAATCGATCGGCTTTGTCAGATGCCCGTTCATACCGCTTTCGCGGGAAAGGCGCACATCCTCCACAAAAGCATCCGCCGACAGGGCGTAAATAGGGATGGACACCGCATTGGGCTGCCGCAGGGCGCGAATGGCGCGGGCCGCCGCGCGGCCGTCCATCACGGGCATCTGCACATCCATCAAAATCAAAGTATAAGTATCGGCCGGGGCGTCGGCAAAGCGCTCCACCGCCAGCTGGCCGTTTTCGGCCACATCGACCTGAACACCCTTCTGGCCCAGAATTTCGACGGTGATCATGGCGTTGACCTCGTTATCCTCCGCCAGCAGCACGCGGCAGGGCAGCGTTTGGGCTGCCGCCTGCGAGGGCGGTGCGGCCGCCGCGGCGGCCGCGGGCTCCTTGACATCCGCGGCCGCGATCTGCTGCGGCGTAGCCACCGGCAGCGAAAGAATGACCGAGAAATCCGACCCTTTGTCCTTGACGCTTTCCACCACGATCTGCCCGCCCATCAGGCGCACCAGCTGGTCGGAAATGGCCATACCAAGGCCGGTGCCGCCAAAGCGGCGGGTGGTGCTGGCATCCTCCTGCTCAAACGGGCGGAAGATGCGGTCAATAAACTCCGGCTCCATGCCGATGCCGGTGTCGTGCACGCGGATGGTCAGATCGACCGTCTGGCCGCGCAGCATCATCTGCCGCAGCGTCACCGCCACTTCGCCCTGGCTGGTGAACTTGACGGCGTTGGAAAGGAAGTTGATGACGACTTGCCCGATGCGCAGCTCATCCCCCACCACCCAATCGACGGTCACGCCGTCATAGTTGACGGTATAGCGAATGCCCTTGGCCTCCAGCTGCTTGGAGAACATATCGTACAGCTTGCCGCCAAAGGCCCGCAGGCTGAACGGCGCAAGCTCCAGCTCGACCTTGCCCGCCTCAATGCGCGACATATCCAGAATATCGTTTATCAGGCTCAGCAGGTGGTCGCTGAGCTCGTCGGCACGGGCCACATACTGCATGGCCGGATGCTCCGGCGTCAGCTTGCCCTCGATGAGCCGCAGCATACCGGTAATGCCGTTCATTGGGGTACGAATCTCATGCGACATGCGGAACAGAAAGCTGGTTTTGAAGCGGCTGGCATCCTCGGCCTGCCGCAGCTGGCGCTGATACTCCGCCTCGCGCCGGTGCTCCTCCGTAATGCGGCGGAAGATCAGTATATCCGCCGTGTCATCCTGACTGCGGTGAAATGATGCCTGCAGCCACTCGCCGCTTTGCATTTCCAGCGCCGCCGTCAGCGGTTTGTCCCCCTGCCATGCCTGATAAGCTTTCCACAGGCGGGCGGCCTCCTCCGGCCGCGCGGCATTTTCCAGCAGGCGGTTCCAGTCCTCCTGCACCCGCGCCAGCGTGCAGCCCAGCAGCCCCTCCAGCGCACCTACCGCGCACAGGGGCATACGGTCGCTGCGGCGCACCAGAAGGCACACCTCATCAGGCTGACGCTCCAGCTCGTGCAGAAGAAATTGCTCATTTTCGGCAAAGCCGACCGGGGCGGCCGCACGTCGCTTTTGCCAAGCCTTTTGGCGGGCAAATGCCCCCAGCAGCAGCACCGCGGCCGCCAACTCAACGCAAGCGACCGCCGCCAGCACCCAGTGACGGCCCAGCAGCACCAGAAAATCCGTAAGAGCACCCATGCAAGGAGTTTTCTTTCTTTCCATCCGTAACGGCTGTCCCGCGCGAAGCCCAC
>CAKTAM010000039.1 GCA_934527255.1 uncultured Oscillospiraceae bacterium
AAGTGAAAAAAGGCTTTGCCGTTCTTTTTGCCGCGCTCTTTACAAAACGAAGCGTTCCTGTCATAATAGAAAACAGAGCCTCTCGCTTTTTTAACGGCACACGGAACAGAAAGGCGGCGACTTTTTATGCAGGAGCGGGACAACACCTTTTTTGAAGCCTACAAACGGCTGGATCGTCTTTGCGCGGATATGTATGGCGGCCAGAACGACGTCAGCCAGTATCTTGAGGATATGGAGCGCCAGCCGTACCGTGACCGGCTGGCAGTTCCCCGGTGGGAGGAAAGCTACAAGACCCTGAAGCACCTGCGGTGGGTGCGCAACCGGATCGCGCATGAAACAGGCACGGTCTCCGTCTGTGAGGAGCAGGATCTTCGGGATGTCACCGGCTTTTATAACGCTATTCTGGCGGGGCAGGACCCTTTGGCGACGCTTTACAGGCGTCGCCGGGCCCCGACGCCCCGCACCGCACCGGCTGTCTGCCGGCGGTGCTTTTGGCCCTTGCCGTGGCCATCTGCCTGCTGGTTCTCTTTTTTAACCGACCGCCGCAAAATATGGCTGCCCTACTTTCGGCGCCCGGCCGGTTTATCTGAGCCGTTGAAGGTCTGCTCCTTTCTTCCGCAAAAAAATTTTTCTTTGGCCGACAAAAACCGCGCCGCCCTCTTCTGAATGGGTGACGCTGTTCTTTTTGTGCCGGGCACAAACGCCGGGCGGCCGCTTTACGTCTTGATAACGACCGGCAGTCTGCTTCCCAGACGGCTGAGCAGCTCGTTGCTGATGCTGCCGGTGCGTGCGGCCACAAACGGGGCGGCTAAAGGGCTGGCCGCGTCCGTGTCGATCAACACTGCCGTGTCGCCGACGGCGACGCCCTCGGCGTCGGTGATATCGACGGCCAGCTGATCCATACAGATGCGCCCGAGGATAGGGACGAGATAGGGGCCGATCTGCACGCCGATCTTCTGACCGGACAGCGCACGCGGCAGCCCGTCGGCATAGCCGATGGGCAAAACGGCGATGCGGCTTTCCCTCGTAAGCTGACAGGCCCGGCCGTAGCCGACAAAATCGCCCTTTGGCACATTGCGGATGAGCGCCACCCGCGCCTTTACGGCAAGCACCGGGCGCAGCGGCAGCTGCAGGGCTGTTTTCTCCTGCGGGGCACTGGGCACGCCGTACAGCGCAATGCCTGCCCGCACATAGCTGCACGACAGCCCCGGATCGGCATCGGATGCCTGTGCCCTGGGATAGTTCAGCAGACCGTAGCTGCTTTGCAGGTGCAGGCGGGGCACGGGCAGGCCGTCTGCCTTCAGGCGGGCCGCCAGCGCATAAAAGCACTGTATCTGCCCCTTTGTAAAGGCGGCATCCTCCGGTGACTGACTGTCACAGCAGCACAGGTGGGTGAACATGCCCTCTACCCGCAGGCAGCGCAGGCCAAAGACCCGCCGCACGCCATCGGTATCCTCCGCCGCAAAGCCCAGACGGTGCATGCCGCTGTCAACGGCGATGTGCACGCTGACCAAAACGCCCTGCCGGTTCAGGCGCGCGGCATAATCGGCATCCAGCAGTGTCTGGGTCAGGCGGTATTTTTTCAGCTCTCCGGCGCGGCGTACATCTGTAAAGCCAAGGATCAGAATGCTGCCCCGGATGCCATAGCGGCGCAGACGGATGCCCTCCTCGATGGTGGCGACGGCAAAGGCGCCGACGCCCTGCTTTTCCAACTGTACCGCAACGGCATAGTCGCCGTGTCCGTAAGCATCCGCCTTGACGACCGCCATCAGCGCGCAGCCCGACGGAAGCGCCGCCTGCAGAACCGCGGCGTTGTGGGCAAGGTTGGCCAGATCCAGCTCAATGTAAGCGCGGCCGGTTTTCGGCTCGTACCGCGGACGGGCGACAAGGCGGCCCCACAGCGCCGCCCCTACACCGCCGAACGCCAGCGACGCCGCGCAGACCGCGGCAAAGTGCACCAGACTGTTGTCGACCAACAGCGCCTGCAGCCGCAGCAGCTTTGCCGCGGCCCGCACCGCCACGATCAGCATGGGATGCGCCAGATAGACCAGCAGCGAGGCAGGGCGCAGCCAGCGCACCCGCCGCCCGCGCAGCTGCAGCGCAAGCGCGAACAGAAATACCGTGCAGGGCAGCAGAAACACATACATACTGTCATGGCGCGGAACGGCATTTTTGCGCAGCAGAACCGCCTCGGCCAGCAGCAACGCAAAGCTGACGGCAAACCCGGCAAGCGCCTGCTTTTTGGTCGGGCGGCGTTGGCTATCTGCCAGAAAGCCGCCCAGCATCAGAAATACCGGGGCGAAGAAAATGCCGTTGCGGGTGTGGTCAAACAGCTCAAACAGCAGCGCATAAAGCTGCCGGAAAACCGGCAGCTTTACCGCAAGGCCGTAATAGCTGTCGCCCAGCAGGCCAAACAGGTACAGAATGCCCGCCGCAGCCAGCCCGCGGCCATAGCCCCACTTTTCCGTCAGCCGCCACGCAAGCAGCATGCCCAGCATGGAGGCTGGAAGATACCACAAATGGTAGAACGTTCCCTCAAACACCAGTGTCTTCAGCAGGCGGGGCAGCAGATGCGGCTGTGAAAAAGCGCCGTTATACAGGTTCAGCGGCAGATACGCCGCAATTGCCGCGGCATAGAGCACACCGGTTTTTTGCAGAAAATGCCGCAGTCGGCTGTCATCGGCCCGGTAGCGCGACAGGGTAAAATAGCCCGTCGTCAGGAAAAAGAACGGAACGGCAAGCCGGGCGACGACCCTTGTCAGCAGAAAGTCGCCCCACGGCCAGAGATCGGCCAGCGGGGAGGTGTGAACGGTCACGACCAGAACGGCGGCCAGCAGGCGCAGGCGGTCAATGCCGGGGCAATAGCGGTTTTCACTCATCGCGCATCCCCCTGCAGTGTGACCAGAAAGCCGTCCGTGTTATTGCCGGAGACCTGACAGCACAGCTCTTTTGGCCAGCTGACCGTCGTCTGCTGCTGAGCGGCGGGCAGATAATACAGCTGCGCCCCCCGAAAAAGCAGCGGCCGCTCGGGCGTGCAGCGCCTGAGCATCGCGTGGTATTCCTCCAGCGTCAGCTCCTGCTGCGCCATCAGCAGCGCGTGCGGCAGCCCCACATAGCGAAAATGCCACGGCTCATGCGCGATGCCCGTAACGCTTTCTTTTCCGGCGGGATAGCGCTGGATAAAGCCGAAGTGCGGCGCGGCCTGGCGAAAGCGCTGGCAAATGCCGTCATAGGGAAAATCCGGACAGAGAAAATCAATGCTTTCCGCCTGCAGCCCCAGGTCGATGGCCAGCCCGGTCTGGTGCTCGCTGCAGTCGGGCAGCGCGACAAACTGCCGCGTGAAGGCCTCGCCGTTTTCGCGCAGAGAATCGACATAAAGCCGGGCCTGCTCTGCCCTGCTGCGATACCCGCTGACAGGTACGATCTGCCCCTGCGCCGAAAGCGCCCGCAGCGCGGCCTGCAGCGCGGCGGCCGCCTCGCGGCGAAGCAGAAGCTCCGGGTGCCCGGTGCTGACCGGCACCAGCTGCCGCCCCTGCGCCCCCTGCAGCGGGCAGCTTTGGTTGACAAGGATCAGACTGCCCTCATGCACGCTGCTTTCGTTCAAAATACACGAGTTCATCATTTTTCATACAGTCCCAGCAGCTTTTCCAGCATTTGCGGAAAAGACAAGCCGATCCCTTTCATCATATTGGGGTAGCGGCTGTGGGAGGTAAAGCCCGGTATGGTGTTGACCTCGTTAAAAAACAGTTCGCCCGTCGGCGTTAAAAACAGATCGACCCGTGCAAAGCCCTCACAGCCCAACACGCGGAAAATGCGCTTGGCCGCCTGCTGCACGCGCCGCTCGGTCTGGGCATCGATGCGGGCAGGCATATGGATGCGGGAGGTTTTCAGCGTATATTTTTCGGTATAATCGAAGAAGCCGCCGGAAAGCTCGATCTCATCCACCCGGCCGACCGTCAGCTCCTCCCGGCCAAGAACGGCACAGCCGACCTCGAAGCCGTCGACAGCCTCCTCCACAATGATCTGCGAATCCTGTGCAAAAGCCAGCCGAAGAGCCGCCTCCAGCTCTTCCGGCGCTGTGACCCGGCTGACGCCAAAGGAGGAACCGGCCCGCACCGGCTTGACAAACACCGGGAACCGCAGCTCTGCGGCGATCTCCTGCTGTGCCGCAGCCAACCGGGCCTGCGAAAACACCAGCGCACGCGGCACGGCGATCCCCGCAAGGGAAACCAGCTTATGCGCCCTGTCCTTATCCATACACAGCGCCGAGGCAAGTGTGCCGCAGCCCACGACAGGGATACCGGCAAGCTCCAAAAGGCCCTGCACCGTTCCGTCCTCGCCGTTTTTGCCGTGCAGCACCGGAAAAGCCAGATCGACCCTTTGCAGCCGGTATTGCCCGTTGACCTGCTCGAGGAAGCCGCCCGCAGAGCGATCCTGCGAAAAGACGACCCGATGCAGCTGCGCGTGCTGGCTGCACCAGTCGCCCGACGCAATGTGGGCAAGCGCGCCGGTGTAATGGTACCAGTCGCCGCCGCGGGTGATGCCGATGGGGTACACCTCATATTTTTCCGCGCGGATGTTCTCCAGCACGGCGGCGGCCGACTGCAGCGATACCTCATACTCGCTGGAATGACCGCCGAACAGAACCGCCAGTTTCTTTCTGTCTTCCATCATACACAACCTTTCTTCCTGCCTGTTAAAACGAAAAAGAGGGGCCGCCCTCCCCCCTGCGGGGAACAGCGCTTCGCCGCCCGATGCATCTTTTCTGCCGGGCGCTTCGCCGCCGACCGACGGCCCGGGGAACGTATTCAGTATACCGGATATCCGATAAAGGAAAAATGCGGCAGCACCTTAAGATTTTTGAAAGTCTTTCGGTACATTTGTTTTCTGCCGCTGCAAAAGCCGTGCTACTGCCGCAGCTTTTGCGGCAGCTCTCGCCTCACTTTGGCGCTGCACCTTCGCTGCGGCGCGCAGCAGATCCAAAGGCCATCGCAGAACACCGGCAAAGCGTATTTCCCAAGCGTGCAATCAGAACATTTTTGACAAAACACCGCCAAGGCCGACCGGCGGCCGCTGTTCCCTGCCGGTCTCCCTTTGGCAAATACCGCCGGAGTGCTTTGGTAAAAAGCACGGCGGCAAACGGCCCTCGCCATTTCCCCTTTCACAAAAAAAGAACCGCGCCGCGCAGCCGTTTTTCCGCGCAAAAAAGCCTCTGTTTTTCGTACCCTTATCGTACCAAAAACAGAGGCTTTTTCCTTTGTGCGTCTGTACGAACGCCCTCTTTTTCTTTGCGGAATTCTTACGGTTTTCCTACGAAAGCGGAAGCGTCACGGTGAAGGTGACCGAGCCCTCCGCGCTTACGGCATCAACGGTGCCGCCGTGCAGCTCCACAAGCTGCCGGGCAATGGCCAGCCCCAGCCCCGCGCCGCACTGCGGGGCGGCCCCGTCAGCGAATGAGAAAATAGGCCAGCACGACCAGCCCCAGCACAATGCGGTAAATGCCGAAAACGCGGAAATCGTGCCGCTTGACAAACCGCACCAGAAAACGGATGACCAGCAGCGACACCAGAAAGGCCACCAGCGTGCCGACCAGCAGCACCATCCATTCGGTCGGGGTAAACTGCAGCCCGCCCTTGACAAGGTACTTGACGGTTTTCAGCCCGCTGGCCCCCACCATGACCGGTATGGCCATGAAAAACGAAAACTCGGCCGCCAGAGGACGATCCAGCCCCAGCAGCATGGCGCCCAGAATGGTAGAGCCGGAGCGGGACGTACCGGGCACGATGGACAGCACCTGAAACAGACCGATCTGCGCCGCCTTGCGGTAGCTGAGCTGCTGCAGCGAGGTCACGGCGGGCTTTTTGCCGCGGCGGCTGTTTTCGATCACCAGGAACAGCACGCCGTACACGATGAGCGCCAGCGCCACGACCACATAGTTATAGAAATGCGCGTTGACAAAATCATCCAGCAACAGGCCAAGCACGCCCAGCGGCAGCACACCTACCAGCACCTTGAACCACATCTGCCAGGTGCGCTTTTTCTGCTGCGGGCTTTTTTGCGGTGAAAACGGGTTGAGCGTATGAAAATACAGCACCACGACCGCCAGAATGGAGCCCAGCTGAATGACGACCTGAAAAAGCTCGTAAAAAGCATCCGAGACCTTCAGCTGCACCAGCTCATCCAACAGGATCATATGGCCGGTGCTGCTGATGGGCAGCCATTCGGTCACGCCCTGCACAATGCCGAATAGCACCGCCTTGAAAAACTCGCCTACCATGGGTCGCGCTCCTTTCTGTTTCAACCAACGGCCGGCGCCCGTACACCGACGCCCGCCGAAGCAGCCTGCCGGGCGGCACACACCGCCCCTGTAAAAAAACGACCGTCGTTATACTTTTTCGCCGCGCTCGCGCGCCAGAATGCGGATGGGGGTCCCCTCCAGACCGTAGACCTCGCGGATCTGGTTTTCCAGATAGCGTTCATAGGAGAAGTGGAACAGCGGCTTGGAATTGAGGAACGCCACAAACGTCGGCGGCCGGGTGGATATCTGGGTCATATAATAAATTTTCAGGCGGCGGCCCTTGTCGCTGGGCGGCTGCACACGCGCCGTTGCACGGGCCAGCAGCTCGTTGAGGGCGCCGGTGGAAATGCGCATGGCGTTCTGCTCGTTGACGGAGCAAATGAGCTCCATCAGGCGATCCAGCCGCTGCCCGGTCATCGCCGAAAGAAACACCATCGGCGCATAGCTCATAAAGCTGAAATCATCCGCCAGCTGGCGGCGCATGTTTTCCATGGTTTTGTCGTCTTTTTCCACGGCATCCCATTTATTGATGGCAATGATGCAGGCCTTGCCCTGCTCGTGTGCGTAACCGGCCACCTTGGAATCCTGCTCGGTAAAGCCCTGCGTGGCGTCGATCATAATGACGCACACCTGTGCACGCTCGACCGCCGCCAGCGAACGGATGGTGCTGTAGCGCTCGACCCCATCCTCGACCTTGCCGCGCTTGCGCAGGCCCGCCGTATCAATAAAGGTAAATTTTCCCCAGGCGTTGTCCACATCGCTGTCAATGGCATCGCGCGTGGTACCGGCTTCATCTGCCACGATCATCCGGTTTTCGCCCAGAATACGATTGACCAGCGAGCTTTTGCCCACGTTGGGCCGCCCAATGACAGCCACGCGGATGCGCTCTTCCTCGGCGGTCTCGCCGTCGTCAAAGCGCAGTGTTTTGCACAGCGCCTCCAGCAGGTCGCCCGTTCCGTGCCCATGCACCGAGGACACCGGGTAAATTTCTCCCATGCCCAGGCTGTAAAAATCGTACGCCTCCATCGGCAGGCTGCCCACGGCGTCGCACTTGTTGACCACCAGAAATACCGGCTTGCTGCTGCGGCGCAGCATGGCGGCCACCTCCTCATCGGCAGCCGTCAGGCCGCTTTTCAGGTCGGTGACAAACAGAATGGCCTGCGCGGTCTCAATAGCAAGCTCGGCCTGCTGGCGCATATGCAGCAGAATGCCGGTGTCGACCGTCGGCTCGATGCCGCCGGTGTCCACCAGCAGGAACTGATGCCCCTGCCAGGTGCAGTCGCCGAAAATACGGTCGCGCGTCACACCCGGGGTATCCTCTACAATGGCCAGGCGCTGGCCGATCAGCTTATTAAACAGGGTGGATTTGCCCACGTTGGGACGCCCGACAATTGCCACGATTGGTTTTCCCATTGTATTCTTCTCGCCCTTTCCTCATTCATTATTCCGGGCAGCTGCCGCCGCCCCCTGCCCGCCGGTCGAAACAGGCCGCCCCGGGGGGCAGCCGCAATGTACGCCCGCTTCTGCCAAACGTCCCCGTCAGCCGACAACACCGTTGACCTTGCGGCGCTCCTTGGCGCGGCGGCCCAGCATGGCGTTCAGCAGGTCGTCGCCGCCGCTTTCAGTAATGCGCAGCCGCACCCCCAGCTGCTGGCGCACATCGTCCACGCTGACATCATCCAGAAAAAGATCCCGCTCGGCACGCAGCATAACGCGCGGAAGGATCAGCTCGTGCGAGAGCAGCTTGCCCTTCAGCTGACGGATCAGGTCGCCGCCGGTCACCAGGCCGGTCACCACGATATTGCCGCCGAAGAAGTCGTTTTTCACCATGTGCACCCGAATACGCACCGCCGGGTTTTTCCGCATACACTGCTGCGACAGCTGACACATGAGCGGATAGGCCGCCTCGCCCGTAACAAGGTCCACCCGGCGCGGCAGCCAGCGTCTGCGGCTGGCCTCCAGCGCCTGTGAAAACTGCTCCATCAGCAGGCGCATCATGCCCACGCCGTTTTCCAGCTGCGAATAATCGCCGTAGTATTCATCCGGCGGAATGGGGCGCTCGGCCAGCAGAAACAGCTCGTCGCTGGGGTAGACGATGCGTTCGCCGTAACGGCGCAGACATTCGCTGCCCACCGCCTCGATCTGGTCGATGACTTTGGCGGCACCCTCTTTATCAAAGGTTTGCAGCTGCGTCAGCTTTTCACGGTAACGGGTCACACCGATAGGCACCACCGCCACGCTGCGCGCCTGCGGATAATAACCGGACAGCTTTTCCAGCGATTGCTGCAGACGCTCGCCGTCGTTCCAGCCGGGGCACAGCACGATCTGAAAGTTCATTTCGATACCGGCGGCGGCAAACTGATCGATATAGCGCAGCACCTCGCCCGCACGCCGGTTTTTCATCATCTTCACCCGCATTTCCGGGTCGACCGTATGCACGGAGATGTTGATGGGCGAAATGCGCATACGCGCAATGCGGTCGACCTCCTTCTGCGAAAGGTTGGTCAGCGTGATATAGGTGCCGTACAAAAAGCTGAGGCGCTCGTCATCGTCCTTGAAGTACAGCTCCTTGCGCATGCCCGGCGGCATTTGATCGACAAAGCAGAAAATGCACCCGTTGCAGCAGCAGTGCTGCTTGTCGATCAGATAGGTTTTGAAGTTGCAGCCAAAGGGCTCGTACTCCTGCTTGGTCACCTGCACGGTGCGGGTGCTGCCGCCGAAAACGGCCTGCAGCTGAAAGCTGCTGCGGGCCGTATAAAACTCATAGTCCAGCATATCGTTAAGCTCGTTGCCGTCGATGCTCAGCAGGCTGTCGCCCGCCTGCAGACCAAGACGGTCTGCAGGACTGTTTTTTTCCAATGATTCTATGATTACCGCCATTGTTTTCCTCTCTGTGGTAGCATTGGCCTGCGCGCAGGGCTGTACCGCCGCCTGACAGAAAAAAAGGGAAGGATATTACTCCTCCCCTCTCTCTTTACCCTGCCAGCGAAATCAGGCCTCTGTTTTTACGACTTCCTTCCCCTTATAAAAGCCGCAATTGCCGCAAACCTTATGGGGGACCGTATACTCGCCGCAGTTGGAGCATTTGACCAGAGCGGGAGCAGTCAGCTTCCAGACAGAGGAGCGTCTTTTATCGCGTCTCGCTTTGGAAACCTTTCTCTTGGGTACTGCCATACTAGCACCTCCTCATCTCAGATGCAACTGTCACAACAGTTGTTTCAAAATGGAAAATCTACCGTCTGTGACATTTTCCTCACAGGTACAGCCCAAACGGCGCTGTCTGCCGCAGACGGGACAGATTCCTTTGCAATCAGGGTCACACAGAAACGTGGACGGAACCGTCACAAGAATTTCCGTATAGACCAGCTCGGATACATCCAGCTTTCCCTGCTCCGTCAGCGGAAGATCCTCTTCCGAGGTCATCCAATCCTGCTCGCGAAGGAGGATGGTGCGCTCTAACGCAACGACGGTACGCACCGGCTCAAGGCAGCGGGCGCACGCCGAAACGACCGGCACCTGTGCCGACAGCCGCAGACACAGCCGACGGCCGTGCCCTTCCCATGTCATCTCCACGCAGCCCTCGCACGGGCCCCCCAGCTGATAGCCGGGAAAATCCTCCTGCGAAAAATCCAGCGAAAACGACAGCGGATGAAGACTGTCCGGGTGGGAAAACAGTTTCTGAATATCCAATAGCATGACATCTATCCCCAAACGTCACAAAGACTATTATACCTGTACGGTGTGCCTTTGTCAAGACTCAACCACAAAAAAGTTCATGCAAAGCCCCGATTTGCCGCGCTTTACACAGCGACAAACCGGGGCCCTGCACAAAAGGCCTTGCTTACAGATAGTTTTTGATGCCGGGGGTCAGGCTTTCCACATCCGCCGAAACGGTGATGACGAAATGCACGCTGCCCTTGGACAGGCTCTCCAGACGATCCAGCAGCTTTTCCAGCCCTGCAATGTCGCCGCCGCCGATCTTCAGAACGCCGTCGATGTAGACCTCAACGATGTCATAGTTTCCGGCCAGCACACCGGCCACAAAGCCGTACAGCGTGTCGTAGCCGTCAATGCCGTACTCATCCACATCTATCAGACGAACCGCATGGCTTACATCATAAGTAAGCTTCATGGACTTTTCAATGCAAACAATATTGCCTGGCGTGGTTTCGGCAGCCTTGTTGATCATCTCGATCATGGTTTTGGTCTTACCGGAGCCCTTGGTACCAGTAATCAGTTTAATCATACGATTAACCTCCTTTATTTTCATAGCGTCTTGCGGCGCTGTGATCTACCCTTTTTCGGTCAGTTCAGCTTTGCTTCCAGCTCTGCCTTACGGGCCTCGTAGCCCGGCTTGCCCAGCAGAGCAAACATATTCTTTTTATAGCTTTCCACGCCGGGCTGATCGAAGGGGTTGACCCCCAGCAGATAGCCGCTGATGGCGCAGGCACGCTCGAAGAAATAGATGAGGTAACCGACGTCCTTCTCGCTCAGGCTGTCGACCTCCAGCACGATGTTGGGCACGCCGCCGTCGTTGTGCGCCAGAACGGTGCCCTGCATGGCCTTGCGGTTGACGTGGGAAAGCCCCTGCCCGGCCAGGAAATTGAGGCCGTCACGGTTTTCGGCATCCGGCTCTACCACAAATTCGCGGCCGGGGCGCTGGATATCGACAACGGTCTCAAACATGATGCGTGAGCCGTCCTGCAAAAACTGCCCCATTGAATGCAGATCCGTCGAGAAGATCACGCTGGTGGGCATGAGGCCCTTGCCGTCCTTGCCCTCGCTTTCACCGAACAGCTGCTTGAACCACTCGTTCATCATGGTGAAGTTCGGCTCATAGCTGACCAGCGTTTCAATGCTTTTTCCGCGGCGGTACAGCAGGCTGCGGGCCGCGGCGTAACGATAGCAGTCGTTTTCGGGGCTGCACACCGACAGCTTTTCCTGTGCGGCGGCCGCACCGGCCATCAGTGCGGCAATGTCGATGCCTGCGCAGGCGATGGGCAGCAGGCCGACGGCCGTCAGCACCGAATAGCGCCCGCCGACATCATCCGGCACCACAAAGGTCTCGTAGCCCTCGGCGTCCGCCAGCTCCTTCAGGGTGCCCTTATGGGCATCGGTCGTGGCATAGATGCGGCGGCGCGCCTCTTCCACGCCGTACTGCTGCTCGAGATATTTTTTGAACACGCGGAACGCAATGGCAGGCTCGGTCGTGGTGCCGCTTTTGGAAATGACGTTCACACTGACCCGCTTGCCCTCGCACAGCGCCAGAATATCATTGAGCGCATCGGGACTGATGGTATTGCCCGCGTAGAAGATCTGCGGTGTTTTGTGCGCGCCGCAGCTGCACAGGCAGTTGTACTGGATGGAGCGCACCGCCTCGATGACGGCGCGTGCGCCCAGATACGACCCGCCGATGCCGATGACGACCAGCACATCGCTGTCGCTGCGGATCTTTTCGGCGGCCGCCTGAATGCGGGCAAACTCCGCCTTATCATACTGATGCGGCAGATCGACCCAGCCGAGAAAATCGCTTCCCGGGCCGGTATGCTCCTCCAGCATGGTATGCGCCAGCCTGACCTGCGGCCAGAGCTGGGCAAACTCTTCGTCGCGGACAAAGCCCGCGAGATACTTTCCGTTGAACCTGACTGACATGGAATGATGCTCCTTCTTTTCCAAACTGAAAGACAGACTTGTTCTGCTATAATAATATAGTAAACGGGGGTATAAGTCAAGTTCGTTTGCGGAAATTCCGAAAAATTCAAACGGCGTTCACAGACGGAACAGCCCCTGCACAAGCAGCCCCATTGCCAGTGAAAAGCGCATTTTTTCCACGCCCTGCGCAGTAAAAACAGGGTAGCTCTGCAGGCGCTCCTCGCCCTGATACAGCACGATCTCCCCCACCTGCAGCCCGGCCGCAACCGGCGCCTCCAGCTTTTCGGTCAGCTGCGCCTCGCAGCGCAGCTGTGCCCCCGCACCCTTTGCCAGCACCAGACTTTCGGGAACGGTATACTGCACCGGCACCTCGCCTGCGCTGCCGCCGCGCACGGCGACTGTGGGCGGCACGCCGGTCACGGCCGGAAAATCCGCCCGTTCAAAATGGGCGAAGCCGTAATCCAGCAGGGCGGCCGCCGCCTGAAAACGCTCCTTTCCGCTGGGCGAGCCCAGGATGACGGCGATCAGCCCGGTGCCGCCGCGGGTGGCCGTGGCCGATATGCACACCCCTGCGCGGCCCGTGGTGCCGGTTTTCAGCCCGGTGATGCCGTCATAGCTGCGCAGCAGCTTGTTGGTATTGGTCAGCAGCGTCTGCCCGCCGCGCAGCGTATCCGTCCAGATGGTGGTGTACTCGAACACCTCCTTGTGCTGCATCAGGGCACGGCTCATCACCGCCACGTCGCGCGCGCTGGAATAGTGTCCCTCCTCATCCAGCCCGCAGGCGTTCTGAAAATGTGTGTGCGTCATGCCCAGCTCGGCCGCGCGGGCGTTCATCTGCGCGACAAACGCCGGTTCGCTGCCGCCCACATATTCGGCCACCGCCACAGCGGCATCATTGGCCGAGCTGACGCAGATGGCCTTGAGCATCTCCTGCAGGGTCAGCTGCTCACCGGGTTCCAGCCAGATCTGGCTGCCGCCCATGGAAAACGCATGCTCGGACACCGGCACGATATCCTCCAGATGGATCTTTCCCTCGTCCAGCGCCTCAAACGTCAGAAGCAGCGTCATGACCTTGGTGATGGAGGCCATGGCCACCTCCTCATCCGCGCGGTATTCATACAGGACATCGCCGGTGTCGCTGCTCATCAGCAGCGCCGTCCGGCACGGCAGCTGCAGGGTATCCTCCGTCGTGAGTGCGGCGGCGGCCGGTATGCTCTCCGGCAAAGCCTCCTGCACCTCTGCTGTGCCCGCAGCCGCCGCGCGGCAGCAGGCCACCAGCGCCAGCAGCACCGCCGTCAGCACGGCATAGATCCGTTTCCATTTCATGAGGCGTCCCTCCCTTTGCCCGTTTCTCTGCCTATCTATATGAAAATGGCGGCCAAATCTTGTGAAGAACACAAAAATTTTGTATAATAACGTTGACCCCGGCATGACCGGGCCAAAGGAGGCCAGTGTTCCATCCATGAAAGTCTGTTTTTTTACCCTTGGCTGCAAGGTGAACCAGCATGAGACCGGCGCTTTGCAGGAGCTGTTCCGTCAGCATGGCTACACCATCGGCGGCGACGGCGAAAGCGCCGATGTTTATATTGTCAACAGCTGCACCGTCACGGCCGCAGGCGATCGGAAAAGCCTGCAGTGGCTGCGCCGCGCCAAGCGCATCAACCCCGAGGCCGTCACCGTGCTGACCGGCTGCTACCCGCAGGCCTTTCCCGAGCAGGCGGCCAGCGCCCCTGCCGACATCATTATGGGAAACACGGACCGTCTGGCGCTGGTGCAGCGGGTGGAGCGCTTTTTGCAGGATCATCAGGCGCAGACCGATATTGCCCCGCACTGCACCGGCGAACGCTTTGAGGAGCTGCCTGCCGCGCGGCTGGCCGGGCACACCCGCGCCTTTCTGAAGGTGGAGGACGGCTGCAACCGTTTCTGTGCCTACTGTGTCATTCCCCTTGCGCGCGGCCGTGTGCGCAGCCGCAGCGCACAGAGCGTTCTGGAGGAGCTGCGCACACTGACACAGCAGGGCTGCCGCGAGTTCGTGCTCAGCGGCATCAACCTGAGCTGCTACGGCGCGGATACCGGCGACGACCTTGCCGGGCTGGTCGAGCAGGCCGCCGCCCTGCCAGGCGTCGAGCGCATTCGCCTTGGCAGTCTGGAGCCTGACCTGGTAGCGCCCCAGACCTGGGAGCGGCTGGCCCGCGTGCCGCAGCTGTGCCCGCAGTTTCACCTGAGCCTGCAAAGCGGCTGCGATGCCACGCTGCGCCGGATGCGGAGGCACTACACCGCCGCCGAGTATGCCGACCTGACAAAGCGGCTGCGGCAGCTGTTTGACCGCCCCGCGCTGACCACGGATATCATTGTCGGTTTTCCCGGCGAGACCGACGCCGATTTTGAAGAAAGCATGCGCTTTGTGCAGCAGTGCCGCTTTCTGAAAGTCCACGTTTTCAGCTATTCCGTCCGGCCCGGCACCGCCGCCGCCGATTTTCCCGATCAGGTGGCGGAGGAGGTCAAGGCGCAGCGCAGCCGTGCGCTGAGCGAGGCGGTCGACGCCGTGCGGTTGCAGGTGCTGCAGGAGCAGCTTGGCACAGAGGAAGAGGTGCTGCTGGAGCGCCCCTGCGGCGACGGCCTTTACACCGGATATACCAGACGGTATGTGCCGGTGCGCGTCGCCGCCCCCGGCCACGCGCAGGGCGACATTGTGCGTGTGCGGCTGGGAAGCCTGCGTGACGGACGGTGCGACGCCGAAGCGCTGGACTGAGCGTCTGCCGCCTGCACGCGCCGCACTGATTTTTTCATAGCCAAACAGATATACCGTTTTCCGCTTGTCCATCGCCTGCACGCCAACCTTTGCAGGCAGCGCTTCTGCGCGTCGGTTTTCCGCCGGTGCGCCGCTGCCGCACCGGATGCCGCCGCTTTTTTCGGCGTACTGAAACGCCCTTTTCCCGCATAAGGTTGCACTGACCTGATTTTTGATGCGGGAGGAGTGGCATGTGTATATCAATATTCATCTGGGACAGCGGGGCGCAGCCCGCTACCGGCTGCAGCGGCAAAAGACCCGCCGCCTGCGCCGCCGGGCCGATTATCCCCACACCGAGCATACGGCGCAGCCGTCACCCCGCCGTGCGGCGGGCGGTTGGCTGCGCTTTGTGCCGGGGTGTCTGGCGCTGACGGCCGTCCTGTTTGCTGCCGCCTGCGCATTCGGCCGCGGCGGCCGTACCCCCGTCGGCTGCCGCGCAGAGGATTTTGCCGCCGAGCCGCCCCTTTCAAGCCTGCCGACCGCCGCAGAGCTGAACACGGACGACGGGGCCGGTAAAACCGTTTATCTCACCTTTGACGACGGCCCGTCGGACAATACGGAAAAGGTGCTCGATCTGCTGAAGGAGGCCGGTGTACACGCCAGCTTTTTTGTGGTGGGCGCGGAAAACAACGAGCCGTACCTGCCCCTGCTGGAGCGTACGCTGGCCGAAGGACACTGCATCGGCCTGCACAGCCTGACGCATGAATACCGCAAAATTTACAGCAGCACGGAGGCCTATTGGGCCGACCTTACCGCCCTGAAGGAAAAGCTGCAGCCCTACTGCGGCGAGTATACGTTCCGCGTGCTGCGGTTTCCCGGCGGCAGCAACAACACCGTGTCGCGCAAATACGGCGGCGACGGGCTGATGGAAACATTGGCGCAGCAGGCTGCCGAAAACGGATATGCCGTTGTGGACTGGAACGTTTCGGCAGAGGATTCCGTCGGGGGGCATCCCTCGGCCGCCACGCTGGCCGGGCGGGTCATCAAGGGCTGCCGGGACAAAACCAGCGCCGTTGTGCTGATGCATGATTCCTCCGCCAACGATGCCACGGTGGAGGCCCTGCCCACCATTCTGCAGTGGCTGCAGGAGAACGGCTATACCTTTGACACGGTGGATCATCTGCCCCCCAACGGGTAAGCCGTGCAGCCCTGCCGCCCCGGGGCGGACGTAAAAAAGGAAGTGAACCCATGAACCGCAATACACAGCATGTGGCCCTGTGTGGCATCTTCGGCGCACTGGCGCTGCTGGTGATGCTGGCCGGAGACCTGCTACCACTGGCCGTTTACC
>CAKTAM010000040.1 GCA_934527255.1 uncultured Oscillospiraceae bacterium
ATGGAGAACAGTCAACACAAACGACCTGCGGCCGTTCTTTGCCCTGCGGGTTGCCCCGCAAAACAGCGGGCACAAGCCCAATATACCGTCGGCACCGGCCCCGCCGCCCAAAAGCAGCAGCCGCCGTTACGACTTTTCCCCCTTGGCCGGGCGAATGCGCACCACCGTGCCGCCGCTGACGGTGGACACCGGCTCACCCACCAGCGGCTGCCCCTGCGGAATCCACCCATACAGCGCCCCGGTCAGGCCGCGTGCCCGCTCGCTTTCCTCCACCTGCCAGCGGCCGTCACGCACCGTCGCCTCATACAGCCCGACACCGCAGAATAAGTGCCCCTCGGCATACAGAAAGCAGGGGGCCTGCGGCACACTGCGCAGCAGGTACAGCTCGGCCGAATGCGGCAGGCGGTTCGGCTCCTGTACGGTATCGGTCACACCCAGCACGCAGGAATCCCAGCAGCGGATGACCAGCGCCTGCGGCAGGCCAAAGGCTGCCGTGGCAAAGCGGCCATCCTGCATGGTATCCTCCCAGTGAAAGCGAACGGCAAAGCGCAGGTCGCCGCGGTAAGGAATGACCGCATCCCTGCACGGGGACTGGAAGTAATCACACGGGGTTGCCGCCATGCCCAACGGCGGAAGCTGCGCGGTAAACAGGCGTCTTCTGGCCGGGCTGAGGTTTTCCAGCTCTTCGTTGACCAGCACCGAACCGCCGGAGGCCGCCACGGCCGTTGCCCACAGCCGCGCCTCCGACCAGGTGCAGTCAAAGCCGTCGCCGTTGTCCCAGTCGCGCATGACCAGACCGTCCGGGTCGTTGCAGAAGACACGGCCATGGTAAAAGCCGCGGTGCAGCACGGTATCCGTCGCCTGCTTCATAATGCTCCAATAGGTGGGGAACGCCGGGTTCTTGCCCCAGATAATATCACACGAGGTGCGCGCCGCGTTGAAAATCCCGGCGCTTTCCAGCACCGGTGCGCCGCAGGTAAGCAGCGTTACCTGCGGCCCCACCGCCCGGCGAATGGTCTGCAATACCCGCCGGAAGAGCGCCACGCAGTAATCGCTTTTTCCGTACACGCGCCCGCCGGGCGCCGTAAAACGCTGAAACGAGGCAGCCAGAAAATCCAGCTTATAATACTGCACACCGTACTGCGCCGTCAGGCGAACAAAGCTGTCATACAGATATTGCAGAAACTGCGGCGATTCCTGATCGAACGGGTGCACCGGCCGCCCGCCGTTTTCCAGCGTGACGGCTGCGGTGTTCACCATCGGGCGAAGCTCTTCATAAAAGGGCGAGCCCTCGCAGATCAGCAGTGGGGCCAGCCACAGGCCAAACTGCATGCCCCATTCATGCACATTTTTCGCCGTGGCCAGCAGCCCGTGCGGAAACTTGGCGGCATCCGGCTCGTATTTTCCCGGAAACGAACCGCCCTGCTGCCAGCCGTCATCGATCTGCAGCAGGCCGGGCTGCGCGCCGGAAAGCGCCTCAGCCGTGTGACGGGCGGCACGCCCCAGCTTTTCCTCATCCACCGCGGCATAATAGCACGACCAGCTGCACCAGCCCATCGGCGGCTGCGCCAGCGGCACAGCCGCATTGAGCGCCGCGACCGTATCGGCATACCGTGTCAGAAACGCCTGCGTATCCGCCTGCGGGTCGCCGGTGGCTTCGGGCGCGCTGAGAAGAAACCGTTCCAGCGCGTAGCTTTCGCCGGGGTGCAGGGGCTTGTTTTCCAGATCGGTGATCTGCTCCAGGCAATGGGCGCCAAAGCCCAGCTCGGTATAAAAGCGATGGGCCGTTACCTGCCCTACGCCGAACACCTCGCCGGTATCTGGCTGATACAGCGCCAGCAGATCCCGCGTGCGCTTCTGGCGGTTTTCCGCCCAGCGCTGCACACCGGTAAAATCATTGGTATGGCCGCCGTTGTGGTAAAACAGCAGGCGGTCATTCCAGAAAGCCTCCTGCAGGCATACCTGCAGGCGCACCTCGCAAAGGGGCGGCTGCTCCTGCCGCTTTGCCTGCAGGGTCAACTGCCAGACGCCCTCGCGGCACTGCAGCCCGGCCAGAAAGCAGCCGCAGTCCGTCCAGCTCTCCGGCTGCAGACAAACCGGCGGCTGCGGAGCATCCGGCGCGGTGTACACCGTCAATGTAAATTGCTGTGGTCTCATCCTTGCTTCTCCTTTTTTCCATGCGTTTTCCTTTTAGAAAAAGCAGCCGCGGCATACTGCGCGCAGTTGCTGTTGCAAATGGGATCTCCTACGCGGCCGTTTTTTAAAAATCTAGCTTCATATCGCCCGGACGGATCCAGCCTTTTTTCCGCATCAACTCGCTGAACACCCAGCTGAGCAGCGCGGGCAGGATAAACAGCATCAGCGCAATTTTCCATGCCACCGTGCCGGGGGCCTGCGTCTGCGTCATTGTCTGCCAGGTCATCAGCGGGCCCACCAGCCCTGCCGTGCCCATGCCTGCGCCGGTGGCATTGTCGGTAATTTGAAGCACCATGGTGCCGACAGGCCCCAGAATGGCCGACGACAGAATGGCGGGCAGCCAGATCACCGGCCGCCGCACGATGTTGGGCATTTGCAGCATACTGGTGCCCAGCCCCTGTGCCAGCAGGCCGCCCACGCGGTTTTCCCGCAGGCTGGCCACGGCAAAGCCGACCATATTGCAGCAGCAGCCCACCGTGGCTGCGCCCGCCGCCAGGCCGGAAAGGTTGAGAATAACGCCGATGGCCGCCGACGAAATGGGCAGCGTCAGGAACATACCCATCAGAACCGAGACCACGATGCCCATCAACAGGGGCTGCTGCTCAACGCCCCAGTTGACAAGGTCGCCCAGGCGCACCATAAACGCGGAAATAGGCGGGCCGACCACCAGCCCGACCGCCGCGCCGCCCAGCACGGTGCACAGCGGCGTGACCAGAATATCCACCCGGGTCTTGCCTGCCACCAGCGCGCCGATGCCGACCGCCGTCAGCGCTGCCAGAAACGCCCCCAAAGGCTCGCCCACACCGACAACGTTGAGCGCCGTGCCGTTGAGGATGCTGCCGTCCAGCAGCTTACCGGCAAACGAACCGATCATTCCGGCCACCATGGCCGAAAGGCTGGTCAGCTGGCTTGCCTTGAGCTTGACGCCGACGCCAAGGCCGATGCCCGCGCCTGTCAGCACCATGGCCACCTTGCCAATGAGCCAGACCAGATCGCCAATGCGGCCGCCCAGCAGCGTGCCGATCTGCTGCAGAATGGTGCCGATGATCAGCGTGGCAAACAGACCAAAGGCCATACCCGCCAGACCATCCACAAAAATGACGTACAAAATGTGCTTGAGCTTTTTCATGCTTTCGTTCTCTCCTCTTGCCAATGACCCATATACAGCGCTGCGGCCGAACCTGCACAAATGTGTTTTCGTGCCTCCGACCGTCGCGCCGTAACCTGCCGTTATGCCTGCTTTTCCGTCAGCCGGTGGTGCAGCGCGCGGCCCGTCGGGGTCGCCGCAATGCCGCCCTGCGCCGTTTCGCGCAGCTCCGGCGGCAGCTGACGGCCCACCCGGTACATGGCGCTGATGACCTCGTCGGCCGGAATGACGCTTTGCTGGCCTGCCAGCGCCAGATCAGCGCTGAGCACCGCATTGACGGCCTGCGAGGCGTTGCGGTACGAACAGGGCAGCTGCACCAGCCCCGCCACCGGGTCGCACACCAGCCCCATGCTGTTCATCAGGGCAATGGCCACCGCGTTTTCCACCATCTGCACGCTGCCACCCGCCAGCACCACCGCCGCGGCTGCCGCCATGGCCGCCGCCGTACCGCACTCGGCCTGACAGCCGCCCTCGGCCCCTGCCACCGTGGCGTTTTTGGTAATGACGGCACCCACGCCGCAGGCCGTCAGCAGCGCATCCAGCACCGCTTCCTCCCCGGCGCCGCGCGCGGCCGCTACCTCGCCGAGTACGGCGGGCAGAATGCCGCAGCTGCCTGCCGTCGGCGCGGCACAGATACGCCCCATTGAGGCGTTGACCTCACAGGCGGAAAGTGCCCTTGCCATAATGCGCCCCAGCAGCGGCCCGCACAGCGTGTCCCCCGCCTGCGTATAGCGGCTCTGCTTCTGGCTTTGCCCGGCGATCAGCCCCAGCACCATCTGCTGCGGCTCCTCCAGCGCACGCCGTGTGCTTTCCTCCATAATGCCCCAGCGGCGGCGCAGCTCGGCACAGACCTCCTCACACGGCGCGCCGGTCAGCGCCATTTCGTTTTCCAGCACCAGCGCGCCAATGGTACAGCCCCGCCCGACGGCCTGCTCTGCCAGCGCCTGCAGCGTATGATACATGCATATTCCCCCTTACGGATTGATCACGCAGACCCGCCGCACGTTGGGCAGGCGCTGTAAATGCGCGGCAAGCTCTGGCGTGACCGGCTCGTCCAGCTCCAGTATGGTAGAGGCCAGATCGCCCCTGGCCCGACGGCCTACCCGCATGATGCCAATATTGATGCCCGCCTGCGCCAGCGCGGTGCTGATCTCGCTGATCACACCGCTGACATCGTTCTGCTCCACCAGCAGGGTGGGATGCTCGGCGGAAATATCCGTCGCCATGCCGTTGATCTCGGTAATGCGGATGCGGCCGCCGCCGATGCTGCTGCCCGTGATGCGGCTGCGGGTACCGTCGGTGTGCTCAAAGGTGATGCAGGCGGTGTTTTCGTGGGCGTCCTCCAGCTCGGCCTCGGTAAAGCTCCACCGAATGCCCTTTTCCCGCGCCAGCGCCTCGGCCTGCCGCAGGCGCTCGTCATCCTCGGCAATGCCCAACGCGCCCGCCAGCAGTGCCAGCCGCGTGCCGTGCCCGACGCCGGTTTTCAAAAAGCTGCCGTGCAACGCAAACTGCACCCTATCAAACGGCTTGGCCGCGATCATTGCCGCCACGCGCGCCAGCCGCGCCGCCCCGGCCGTATGGCTAGAGCTTGGCCCGATCATTACCGGCCCGAGAATTTCAAAAATGCTCAGGTTCATTGCGCTGTTCCTTTCCTGCAAGCGGCGCGCCGAAAGCGCCCGCCGTGTCCTGCTTATTATAAGCGCTTTTCCACCTCTTTTGCAAGCCTTACGGCAAAGAAAAGTAACGCGGCGACTGCCTGCCGGGCTGCCACCCCTTGACAGCGCCGCCGGAAAGCGGTATCTTGAAGAGGTCTTTTGTTTTCACCACGCCGCCGTCCCTTTTGCAGCGGACACGGCGTCCGGCCTCACCCTTCTGCAAAGGAGCACCGCCCATGAGACCTGCCCGAAAGCCCCTCGTCAAGCCCGCCCAAAAGCACACAGCCCCCGCGCACCGGCCCCGGTCGGCGCAGGCCCCGGCAGCCAAGCACCCTGCAGCGGCCGCCAACCCCGCGCAGGAGGAGACCCGTGCCGCCTTGCAGACGCTGTGCCGCCGCCCGCGGGCCTTGCCGGTCATTGCCGTGGTCGGCGGCGGTGCGGCCGGGCTGGCCGCCGCCCTGACGGCCGCCCAAACGGCGCAGGGAGCCGCGCAGGTGGTGCTGCTGGAAAAAAGCGCGCGCGTGGGCCGCAAGCTGCTGGCCAGCGGCAACGGCCGCTGCAACCTGAGCAACACCGACGTAACGGCGGCGCACTACGCCACGCTGGATGCGCCGGAGCTGCAGCGCTTTCTGGCCTGCCGCACCCCTGCCGAAACACAGGAATGGATGAGCCGTCTGGGCCTGCTGTGCCGGGAGGAGGACGGCCGCCTGTACCCGTTCAGCGAGCAGGCCGCCGCCGTGCTGGACCTGCTGCGCAGCGCCGTGCGGCGCGCCGGGGTGCTGACGCTCTGCGGCTGCCGGGTCGGGCAGATCCTGCCGCGGGAGGGGCAGCTGGTGCTGCGGCTGCAGACGGACGGCGGCGACGGCCCCGCGGCCGAGACCTTTTCGCTGCCTGCCGCACGGGTCGTGCTGACCACCGGCGGCGCGGCGGCCCCGGCGCTGGGCGGCAGCACGGAGGGCTATGCTCTGCTGCCCGCCCTGGGGCACAGCTGCACCCCGCTGGCCCCGGCGCTGGTGGGGCTGCGCTGCACGGCCATGGCCGGAACCCCTCCGGCAGACCTGCTGCCCGGGCTGAAGGGCGTACGCGCACAGGCGGCCGCCACCCTGTATGTTGACTGTAAGCCCGTCGCCGTGCAGACCGGCGAGGTGCAGTTCAACAGCGACGGCCTATCCGGCATTCCCATTCTGCAGCTTTCACTGCTGCTGCCCGCGAAGGGCGACTGCCGCCTTTCGCTGAACCTGCTGCCGCAGCTGCAGACGGACAGCGTGCCCCAACTGCTAAAAGCCCGCCGCGCCCTGCCCGGGCTGCCGCTGGAGGAGCTGCTGTGGGGCACCGTGCACAAAAAGCTGGGCGCGGCCCTGCTGAAGGCCGCGGGCTGCGGCCCGCTGGAGCAACCCGCCGCACGGCTGGAGGATCGGCAGTTGTGCCGTCTGGCCGGGCTGCTGACCGCCCTGCCGCTGACCGTTACCGGCACGCAGGGCTGGCAGGGGGCGCAGGCCACGCGCGGCGGCGTGCCCCTGTCTGAGGTCGAGCCTGCCGCCTGTGCTTCCCGCCGCTGCGACGGGCTGTATCTGGCCGGAGAGGTGCTGGACGCCGTGGGCGAATGCGGCGGTTATAACCTGGACTGGGCCTTTTCCACCGGCCGCCGTGCCGGGCGCGCCGCGGCGCTTTCGCTGCTGTCGCCGCAGGCACAGGCGCAGAAACGCTGACGCGGCGCGTCTGCCGGTCTTTTGTGTGCGGCAGCGCCGCCCAGGCAGGCTTTCGCTGCCGCCTTTTGCCGCCGTGCGGCTTCCGACCGCCCAGCGCCCGCCGTACGACGGGCACGCCGGCATACACGCCTTGCCTTTTTCCAAATGCCGAAAAGCCGCCCGGATGGTGGGCGCATTCTCGTCGATATTTCCCGTACAAAAAAACAGACCCCGGGCCGCTTTTACGGGCAGCCCGCCGGGTCTGTTTTTTCATTTGTGATATTTGCCGCCCTGTAAAATCGTCAGGGCGCGGTAGATCTGCTCCAGCAGCATCAGGCGCGCCAGCTGGTGCGGGAATGTCATGCGCGACATGGAAAGCCTCAGCTCTGCCCTCTGCTTTACCGCCGGGGCCAGCCCATGCGACGAGCCGATGACAAAGGTAAAATCGCCGTTTCCGGCAACCGCCCCGGCCTGCAGCCAGGCGGCCAGCTCTTCACTGGAAAGCGGCTTTCCCTCAATGCACAGCGCCACCACGCGCGTGCCGCGGCGCAGATGCGCCAGCATGGCCTCGCCCTCCTTTTCCAGCGCGCGCCGGATGACCGCCTCGCTGGCGTTTTTTTCACGGATGGGCTCCTCCGGCAGCTCGGTCACCTTCAGCGAGGCCAGCCCACCGGCACGCTTGGCGTACTCGCTGCAGCCCTCGGCAAGATAGGCGGCGTTGACCTTGCCCACACACAGTACTTCCACATTCAGCATAGACAGCCTCTTTCAAAAATCGATCCACGCCGAGACGGCATCCCGCGGGCTGACCTGCACCGTCAGCGCCCCGGCCGCCAGCTGCAGCGGCGTAAAGCGTTCATCCCGCTGCAGACGCTGCAGCACCGCGGCACGGGCCAGCTCCGGCAGGTTGTTTTCGCGGCTCAGATGGCACAGCGCAAACCGGGTGCAGCCCTCGGCCAGCAGCTGCGCCACGATCTTGGCGCAGTCGTCATTGCTCAAATGCCCCTGTTCGGAGGCGATGCGGCTTTTCAGATAATACGGGTAACGCCCCATCCACAGCATGCCACGGTCATAGTTGCTTTCCAGCGCCACCAGCCCGCAGCCGCGCAGGCCGTCATATACCGTCGGGGAGACAAAGCCCAGGTCGGTGACAATACCCATGCGGCTGCCGTCAGCGCACTGCACCCGGAAGCCGCAGCAACCGGCCGCATCGTGACTGACGGCAAACGCCTGCACCCCAAACCCGGCGATGCGCTGCGGCTGCGCCTCCATGGGCACCAGCGGCACGCCCGGCGCAACGGCCTCCTGGGCCGTCAAGGCCGCCAGCGTGGCTGCGCTGGCATACACCGGCACGGGGTGCTTTTTGCCGAACACCCGCAGCCCGCTGATATGATCGGCGTGCTCGTGCGTGATGAGAATGCCGCACAGCCCCTGCGGCTGCAGGCCAAGGCTTTGCAGCGCCAGCAGGGTCTGCTTGCAGTTCTTGCCCACATCCACCAGCAAAAATTCGCCGCCGGCCGGCGTTTCCTGACAGATGACGGCACTGTTGCCAGACGAACCGCTGTATAACGTTGCAAACCGGGCCATATGTACGGGTTTCCTTTCTTTTCGGCGTGAAAACAGGGGCCGGCCGCAACCGGCCAGCCCCTGCTGCTTTCGGTGTTCAGCCGACCTGATGGATGGAACCGCTCTGTACGAATTCCACCCGGCGGATATCCGCTCCCAGGCCCTGCAGCTTTTCTACAATATCCTCATAACCGCGGTCAATGTGCTCGATGCCCTCGATCTCGCTGGTGCCCTCGGCAGCCAGCGCCGCCATCACCATACCTGCGCCTGCGCGCAGATCGGTCGCACGCACCGGGGCCGCCTGCAGCTGCGGCACGCCCTCAAAAACCGCGACCTTGCCGTTGACCTGAATGTTGGCCCCCATGCGCTGCAGCTCATCCACATAGCGGAAGCGGCTTTCCCACACGCTTTCGGTGATGATAGAGGTGCCCGACGCGCGGCACAGCAGCACCCCCATCAGGGCCTGCATATCCGTCGGGAAGCCGGGATACGGCGCCGTCTTGACATTGACGGGCAGAATTTCGCCGGTGCGCCAGACGCGCACGGCATCGTCAAACACCTCGACGCTGGCACCGGCGCTTTCCAGCTTATCGGTGATCGGCTCCAGATGCTTGGGGATAACGTTGCGGATCAGCACATTGCCGCCGGTGAGCGCCGCGCCCACCATATAGGTCCCGGCCTCGATCTGGTCGGGAATGACCGAATACTCGCACCCGTGCATCTGCTGCACGCCGCGAATTTTGATGACATCCGTTCCTGCCCCGCGCACATCCGCCCCGCAGGAGTTGAGGAAGTTTGCCACATCCACCACATGCGGCTCGCGGGCAACGTTTTCCAGCACGACCGTGCCCTCGGCGCGCACGGCCGCCAGCATGGCGTTGATGGTGGCCCCTACCGAGACCATATCAAAGAAGATGTGCGCCTCCGTCAGGCCGTTTTCGGCGCGCAGGCTGATCTTGCCGTTTTCGACGCCGTATTCCGCCCCCATTTCGCGGAAGGCCTTCAGGTGCTGGTCGATGGGGCGCGGCCCAAGGTTGCAGCCGCCGGGCATGGCCACGCTGGCCTGACCGAACCGGCCCAGCAGCGCCCCCAGAAAATAGTAAGATGCGCGCATCTGGCGGCACAGCTCATCAGGCACGGTCTCCGGCCGCAGATGGGTGGTGTCGATCTCCATCGTGGTCTTGTTCAGCATGCGCACGCTGGCGCCCATGGCGGCCAGAATGCGGACGCTGACGGCCACATCGCTGATATTGGGCAAATTATCAATAACACAGACGCCCTGCGCCAGGATTGTGGCAGGCAAAACAGCCACCGCGGCGTTTTTGGCGCCGCCGATGGTCACTTCGCCCACCAGAGGACGACCGCCGTTGATCACAAACTTTTCCAAAGCAAACATTACCTTTCCGGTCTTTTTTTCCTGTATGCCGCCGCGGGCTCTGCGGCTAGTATGCGCGCAAAACGCCCGGCCGATTCTGCCAGGAAAAAATAAATTTTCTGCCGACCGGCAGCCGGGGGCCGCTGCCGCGCCCGTGTGAAAAAAGCGCAGCAGAAAACGCCGCCTCCCGGACAGAGGTTGCAGCATTGTTATTTTAGCATGAACCCCTGCCGATTGCAACCATGTATCCCGCAAAAAAGCCGTGATTGCAGACGAAACATCTCACAATCACGGCTTTGTCACCGGTTTGTCATTTTTGCGGCGATCAACCGTAACCCACATAGGGGGCAGGGTTGACGCGCGTGCCGTTGATGCGGATCTCGAAATGGCAATGGTTGCCCGTCGAGAAGCCGGTGCTGCCCACATAAGCGATCAGGTCGCCCTGATTGACCACATCGCCCGCCTGCACCGCCAGCTGGCTGCAGTGGCCGTACAGCGTGGAGTAGCCGCCGCCGTGGTCGATGATGACGTAAATACCGTAGCCGCGGCTGGTGTACAGCGCGCTGGTGACCACACCGCTCTGGCTGGCGTAAATGGGCGTACCGTAATGGGCGGTAATGTCCATACCATCATGGGCATATACACCGGTAAACCCGCGGCTGACGCCCGTATAACCGGGTATCGGCCACATATAGCCGCCGGTGGCCGGAACGACCGTCACGCCGGGACGCACCTTGGTGCCCACCAGAATCTCCTCGGTCACCGGCTCCAGAACGCGCTTGCGCTCCACCAGTGTTTTAGACTGCAGAACGCCATCCACAAACACATAATCATAGGTACATTCATCCAGACCGGCCACGCCCTCCGTCTGCACGCGGGTATACCCAAAGCTGAGGTCGGAGGTATTGGTGCGCACCGTGTCATAGGGAACGGTCTCCTCCTCCACACGGCGATAGGTCACCTTGACCTGCAGGAACGACACCGCCTGCGATACCACCAGCGTATCGCCCGGATACATGCTGTTCAGAATATCCCGGTCAGGGTTCATGCTGACCAGCTCGGCCGTTGTCAGACCATGGTCATGCGCAATGCCGGAGGGGGTGTCGCCCTTAACCACGGTATAAGTGACCTCACCGGCCACCTGCCCGTGGATCAGATCGTTGATCTGGTCGAACTCGACAATGCTGGAGCGCATGAACACGCCTTTTTCCAGCACCGGCTCGTTGACAAACGAGACCGTTTCGTCCGGGTCGTCCGTACGGTACGGCTCCTTGATGCTCTCCAGCTCGGCCTGCAGACGGTCGCCGTCCGTGACGGCGCCGTAAAACTTGCCGTCCAGATAAAAGCCGGTCGCCTCCACGATCTCCTCGCCGGAGGTGGCAAGAATGGCGTCCGCCACCTCGCCGGAATCCATCAGCGAAATGTTATCGTTCACCGCCAGCACATAGGAGGGCTTGATCTGCCATTCATCCGTCGCATCATCCTCGGTGTAGATGATGCGCTTTCCCACATCCTGCTGCGCCGTTTCCACCACGGTGTCGCTGGCAACGTAGCCCAGCACCTGGTCGTTGCAGCTGACCTGCAGCACATACTGATAGTTCATCACCGTACGCACGGTAAAGACGAACACCGCGCCCGCCGCCACCGGCAGCAGCCAGCCCAGAATATCCCACACCAGATGCGCATGGCGGGCAATGCCGCCGCCCAGGTAGGCAAAGGTCTTTTTCCAGGTCTCACCAGGCTTGTCCGGGTCGCGGTCGTACCAGATGGCGCGCACATTGCGCACCGCGCTGAACAAATGCCAGAACAGACGGCCGAACATGCCCAGCACCGCCATCGGCAGCCAAAGCAGCATCCTGGCCAGCACCTTCAGCGCCTTTCCTGCGGCACGCAGCACAACGCGGCCGCCGCGGCGCAGCGCACGGCCCAGCTTTACCAGAGAATATTCGGCATAATAGCCGACCTCATACAAAAACTCTCCCGTCTGCACCCCGGCCAGACGCAGCCACGCCAGCAGTGCCCTGCCCCAGATGGGCAGGCGGCTGCGCAGCTTCAGCAGCAGGCCGCGCGTGCGCTCTGCCATGCGGTCGGCAAGCTCTGTGGCCGAGCCCCCGTCGGAGTCTTCTTCGGCGGCAGACGGTTGGACGGAGAGGGTCGGATCGGCTTCCCCGTCAACGGGTGCTGCGGCGAAGGGCTCTGACGGCTGCCCGCCTTCCGGCGTCGGCTCGTCGCCGATGGTCTCCAGCACCTCGTCGCCGCGTTCTTCTTCGTCCGCTGCGGCATCCACCTTCTGCCAGAAATCATCCCTGCGCTTTTTTCTGCCCACTCTCATCCCTCCTTCCTAACAGACAAATGCCCCCCCTTCGGGAGGGCGACTGCACACAAAAACCGGCCATTCGGGCCGCTTTCTCCATGCAATACGTTATTATTATACACTTTTTCACCTCTGCCAGCAACCTTTTGGCAAAGATTTCATAAGATTTTACCATTTGTGACGGCAGCGCCGTCATCGATGCAGGGCTGCGGTATGCCATTCAGCAGCGCGCGGCAGGCTGCGTACAGCAGGGGCTGCGCCGCCGAAAGTCCGGCCGCAGCCAGCAGCTGCGGCGGAAAATCGCAAAAGCAGCGCTCGACCTCGCCCGGCCGCCCCAACGGGCTGGAAAACGCCGCGGCCGCACAGTGCAGCGCCTGCCGCTCCAGCCCGGCCGCCGTGCCATACAGGGTATCGCCTGCCACCGGGCAGCCCAGCTGCGCCATGTGCACCCGGATCTGATGGGTGCGGCCGGTCTCCAGCCAGAAGACCGCCAGCGCATAGCGCCCGTTGGCCGCCAGCACCCGATAATGGGTGACGGCGCTTTGCCCGGCCGGGTCAACGCAGCGCCGGATGATGGAATCGGCCGCGCGGCCGATGGGGGCGCAGACCGTCCCCTCGGGCTGCGGCGGGCAGCCCTGCAGAATGGCCGCGTAGACCTTGCGGCAGCTGCGCTGCAAAAACGGCTGCGCAGCCGCGCTTTTGGCCGCCAGCAGCAGGCCGGAGGTATCGCGATCCAGCCGCCAGACGGGGTGAAACCCGCCGGTCTGTCCGCGGCGGGCCAGCTCGCCCAGCCAGGCGTTGGCCAGCGTGCCCTCTTTCCAGGTAAGCGACGGGTGCACCGGCATGGCGGCGGGCTTTTCCAGCAGGGCGGCCGCCGCATCTTCCCACAGGATGCGCACAGGCAGCGGCTGCGGCTGCACCGTCGGCGAAGCCTCCGGGCAAGCCGGAAGCGAGATGCACATACCGGCCGCAACGGCCGCGTTGGCATACACCGGCCGCCCGTCGGCCAGAATGCCCGGCGGGGTGCGCTTGGCGCGCCGGATGGCCGTAGAGGACACCCCGCACGCGCGCAGAAAATCACGCACGTACCAACCCGCCTGCTGCGGCGGCACCACAAATTTCAGCTGCATGGCGTTCTCCCTTTCTTTTTTGCAAAAGCAAGCGTACGGCAAACAACGCGCCGCGGCAAAACCGGATGTTCAAACGGGCGCGGGGGCATTCCGGCAAAAGCGGCCGCATGCCAAGCGCGCTTGCCCGTCTGCGTTCTTTTTGGCGTGTCTTTCGGGGCGCACGCCTGCCTTTTTTATCTGCACTGCGCCCCCCTTGGGCAGGCGCTTTTTCCGGCTGCCACAGCGGCACTGCCGCGGCAGCAGAAAAGGCGGCGACAGAGCTGGGAACGGCCGGGCGGCCTGCCGCCCAAGCAATTTGGCCTTTCCCGCCGCCATACAAAAACAGGGCCGACCGCCGCGCGCCCGCAAAGGACACGCCGCAGCCGACCCCGCCTGTTTTTCAAAAAAGGAGTAAGCCGTAAGCCGGGTTTTGTATTAAACGACGATCTATCTGTGGCCTGGCGTCGCCGCCAGGCTCAAGCCACCTCCGAGAACGCGCAGGACAAACGCATGTGTTCTCTTATGGGTGTTGCTTCCGGTAGGGTTTACAGGGCCGCACAGTCGCCAGTGCGCCGGTGAGCTCTTACCTCGCCTTTCCATCCTTACCGGGCAGATGCCCGGCGGTTTCTTTCTGTTGCACTATCCCTGGGGTCGCCCCCGGCTGCCGTTAGCAGCTACCGCTGTCCTGAGAAGCCCGGACTTTCCTCATGCGGGCAATGCCGCACGCCGCCGTATGGCCTGCTCCTGTTTTGGTTGATTCAATCGCCGGAGCTGCTTTGCGAATCGCCCGGGGCTTCACTTTCGGAAGAGGACGGTTCGGGCTGCGACGAGGGCTCCGACGAGGAAGGCTGCGTTTCGCTGGAGGACGAGCTGCTGGCCGGCTTGGCGCTGGCCACCCGCACGATCACGGTATCAATGCCCGGCTGCACCATGCTGCCCTCGCCGGGGTCGGTCTCGGTGACGACGCCCTCGGCCCAGCTGCCGTCATTGATGACCGTCACAATGGTATAATCAATGCGCAGGCTGGCCAGCAGGCTTTCGGCGCTGGCCTGCGTGCTGCCCACCAGATCCGGCAGCGGCACCGGCTCGACGCCCTGGCTCACCACAATGGAAATGGTGTTGTTTTCGACCTTCTGGCCCTCCTCCGGGGTCTGCTGGGTGATGTACCCCGCCTCATAGGCGGTGGAATACTCATAGCTGACCTGGAAGCGATAGCGGGTATACTCCAGCCTGGCGTCGGCAAACTTCATGCCGACCAGCCGCGGGGCGGTATCCTCCTCGCTTTGCGAGGAAGAGCCGGAGGAGGTCTCGTCGCCGGAGGTATCCGACGAGGTATCGGTCATGCTGGAGGTGGTATCCGAGCTGGAATCGTCCGGCGCGGCATCCCTGCGGCCGCCCATCCAGACGATCAGCACCACGGCAAACACCAGCAGCAGCGCCGCCACCGTGCAAAGCGTCACCTTGAGGTCGGTGTTCATGCGCTTCCACAGGCTTTTCTTCTCCGGCTCGGTGCGCACGGCGCCGCCCGGTGCACGGGCCGGGGCAGCCTGCCGGGGCTTTTGCCCGGCCAGCGCCATACGGAATGCCGTCATATCGGCAAAGCGCTCGCCGCCCTCCAGCTGCAGGCCGTGCAGAATGGCATCCGCCAGATACAGCGGCAGGCGCTGCACGCTGCCGTCCGCCAGCGGCGCATTGGCGTATACGCTGGGATCCTCCAGCGTATCCTCGTTCAAACGCTCACGCGCAGAGGGCACCTCCACCCCGGTCAGCACCCGGTACAAAACGGCGCTCAGGGCGTAAATGTCGGTAAAGGGGCCGTCAAAGGCCGAGGCCGCATACTGCTCGGGCGCGGCGTAACCGGCATACAGCTGCGCTTTCAGCTCGGTGCCCTGCCGCCGCATGGCCTGCGTGGCATAGCCGCCAAGGCGCACCACGCCCGGCCCGGTCACGGTGATGTTGTCGCAGCAGATGCCGCGATGGATGATGCCCGCGCGGTGCAGCCGCTCGACCGAGACCCACAGCGGATCCAGCAGATCCAGCGCCTCGTTCCAGCCAAGGCGGCCGCCGCGCTTTTCCAGATAGCGCGTCAGGGTAAGGCCCTCGGCCTTTTCCGTCACGGCGTACACCGTGTTGTTGGCATAAAAGACCTCGCGCACGCCCAGCAGGCAGATATCATTGTTGAAGTGCCGCAGACGAGCGTACAGGTCGGCAAAATCGGCCGCGTTGTTTTTGTACGGCACCTCACTGCCCACCCGCACCTGCAGCGCCAGGTCGGCATCTCGCCCGCTGCACAGCGTCACCGGCATGTACTCCTTGATCTGGTACGCACGGTGGCTGGCAATATCCACGGCGTCATACAGCGCACCCTCGCTGTCCAGCGAGAGAAACGCCCCCACGCGGTAGGTATCGTTCAGCAGCAGCCCCTCGGGCAGGCCGCCCTCCGGGTTTCGGCCCGTGGGGGTCTGGCAATGGGGGCACACCGTCTGGTCACCGTCAAATTCCGTCATGCAGGAACTGCATATTTTCTTATACATGGCTAAAATCCCCCTGTGATACGGGTTCAGCGATCCAGAACATCCTCATTGGCCAGGTTGTGCCAGACGTCCTGCACGTCGTCATCCTCATCCAGCGCATCCAGCAGCAGGCCCATTTTTTTGATGTTCTCCTCACCCTCCACGGCGGTTTCCGTGGTGGGCAGATAGGCGACCTCAAAGCTTTCAAAGGCGTAGCCCATCTTTTCCATGGCCTCGCGCACGGCGCCCAGCTGCAGCGGGGCGGTGGTGATCTCAATGTACTCCTCGCCCATGTCGAAATCCTCGGCGCCGGCCTCGAAGCAATCCTCCATCACCTTTTCCTCGTCCTTGCCCTCGGCATCCATCAGCAG
>CAKTAM010000041.1 GCA_934527255.1 uncultured Oscillospiraceae bacterium
CCATCAGCACGCTGCTGTTCCACAAGGCGCCGTTCCGCAATGTAGTGGTGCTGGGGCTGGTGCTGGATGAGAACGGGCAGAAGATGTCCAAATCCAAGGGCAACGCCGTCGAGCCGATGGAGGCCCTGCGCACCTACGGCGCCGACGCCATCCGCTGGTATTTTTACACCAACTCGGCCCCGTGGCTGCCCAGCCGTTTTTACGGCAAGGCCGTGCAGGAGGGCCAGCGCAAGTTCATGGGCACGCTGTGGAACACCTACGCCTTCTTTGTGCTGTATGCCAACATTGACGGCTTTGACGCCACACAGTACAAGCTGGAGTACGACAAGCTTTCCGTCATGGATAAATGGCTGCTGTCGCGCCTGAACAGCACCGCCCGCACCATGGATGCCAACCTGAGCAAATATGCCATTCCCGAGGCGTGCAAGGCGCTGGAGGATTTTGTGGATGACATGAGCAACTGGTATGTGCGCCGCGGCCGCGAGCGCTACTGGGTATCCGGCATGCCGCAGGATAAGATCAACGCCTATATGACGCTGTACACCGCGCTGGTGACGGTGGCCAAGCTGGCCGCCCCGATGATCCCGTTTATGACGGAATCCATCTACCGCAATCTGGTTTGCAGCATTGACAAAAACGCCCCCGTCAGCGTGCACCTGTGCAGCTATCCCAATGCGCAGGAAAGCTGGATCGACCCCGATCTGGAGGATTCGATGAACGAGGTGCGGCAGATCGTCGAGCTGGGCCGCAGCACCCGCAACGGCGCCAAGTGCAAGAACCGCCAGCCGCTGGCCGCGCTGTACGTCAAGTGCCGTAAGGATCTGGACGAGGCGTGCCAGGCCATTGTGCGGGATGAGCTGAACGTCAAGCGCGTGGTGTTTACCGACGATGTTGCCGACATGATGACCTACAGCTTCAAGCCGCAGCTGAAAACCGTCGGCCCCAAATACGGCCGCCAGCTGGGCGAGATCAGGCAGGCGCTGAGCGAGCTGGACGGCAGCGCCGCCAAGGCCCAGCTGGACAGCACCGGCGCGCTGAAGCTTGAGCTGCCCGGCGGCCCGGTCAGCCTGACCGAGGAGGATCTGCTGATCTCCATCGAGCAGCGGCCCGGGCATTACACCGTCAGCGACTGGGGCGTGACCGTTTCGCTGGATACCCGCCTGACGCCGGAGCTGATCGCCGAGGGCAACCTGCGCGAGCTGAGCAGCAAGGTACAGACCATGCGCAAGGAGGCCGGTTTTGAAGTGACCGACCACATCCGCATTTACCTGACCGGCAGCGAAAAGCTGGCCGCGCTGGCGCAGGAGTGCCGCGCCGCCCTGTGCAGCGCCACCCTGTGCGATGAGCTTTGCCTTGCCGCCGCACCCGAAACGGCTTATACCAAAAACTGGGATATCAACGGCGAGGCCGTCACGCTGGGCGTCGAGCGTCTGGCGTAAGGCCGCGCTGCCAGCCGTCGGTTTTCGGCAGCTCGTTTTTTCAAAACACAAGGCAGCCGCCCGTTTTCTTTCCTTGTGGGAAGGAAGCCGGGCGGCTGCCTTTTTTCCTGCCCGCAGGCAATGCGGACGCCTGCGGCGGGCAAACCGGCAGGCGAACGCCGCGCCGCATGGGATTTTTGCGCCCAAAAGCCGCTTTTCGCCCCGCTTTTGCTGTACCAAACGCCTGCAAGCTGATATAATAGAGCTGTAACACACTTTCAAAGGAGGCGAGTGTATGACCACGCTGAAAAAATACGGCGTTCCCCTGCTGCTGCTTGCCGTTTTTGAGACCGTCGCCGTGGTCCTGTGGCGAAGCAAGGGCAACCTGTTTTATCTGTTCAATTTCAGCTATATTGGCGGGGCGCTGGCCCTTGGGCTGACCCTGTACATACGCCGCTGGCGCTTTGCGCGGCAGCTGGTGCAGCTGCTGGTCGGCGGGTATATGCTGGTGTATCTGGGCATTCTTTGCCGGGAGAACATGCAGATCGAGGGGTTCTGGTATTATCTGTTCAGCGGCGTGTTTGAGGCCGCCACCATACACTATGCCGTCGCCAAAATTTTTGGGCCCCTGCTGTTTGGCCGCGGCTGGTGCGGCTATGCCTGCTGGACGGCCATGGTGCTGGATCTTCTGCCCTACCGCCAGCCGCAGCACACGCGCAGGCGGCTTGGCTTTCTGCGCTATGTGACCTTTGCGGCGTCGCTGCTGTTTGTGGGCGCGCTGTTCTGGCTGCACATCGCCGACAAGGAGCATGTTTTATTCATCAGCTTTCTGGCAGGCAACGCCGCTTATTATGCGGCGGGCATTGCGCTTGCCGTCGCTTTTCGGGATAACCGCGCCTTCTGCAAATATCTGTGCCCGGTGACGGTGTTTTTGAAGCCGATGAGCCGCCATGCCCTGCTGCGTGTGCGGGTGGATGCGGCCCGCTGCGTGGGCTGCGGCCGCTGCCGCCAGGTTTGCCCCATGGATGTGGATGTGCCGGACGGCAGCCCCCGGCGCGCCAACGCCACCGAGTGCATTCTTTGCCTGTGCTGCACCGAAAGCTGCCCCCGGCAGGCCCTTCACCTGTAAAAGGCGGGCGCTGCCTGTTCAGCACTCTATATGCCGACAAATTCTTTGCATTCATGGCTGCCGGTTCCAAAGGGACGAAAATGCCCCGTGGAGATAAGCGGCAGATCATGATATACCCCGTTGCTTTACCATCAAAAGAAGAGTCAGCAGGGTTTCATATCATTGCCGCGCCACTTCCTGAGCAGATTTGTTCTAATCGGGCGGAGAACAAACGGCTTTCTTTGCTGAGAGATACCTTTCTTCCCAAGCTGCTGTCCGGTACGATGGATACCTCCGCCATAAAATTTTGACCCGCCTTTTTTCATTTTCCGTATTGACCTTGCAGCGCACTGCAATGATATAACTGTTCTTGAAAGGAGGCGAGAATATGACCATCAAGGAGTTTTCCCGGCTGTGCGGCTGCCACCCGCAAACGCTGCGGTATTACGACCGCATACAGCTGTTGAAGCCCGTGCGGACGGATCCATGGTCCGGATATCGCTTTTACGAGAAAGAGCAGGCGCTCCTCTTTGTAAAAATCAAAAACCTGCAGAAGGCAGGCTTTACCATAGAGGAAATTCGGGAGCTTCTGAAGCTGGATGACCCGGCCATCTGTCTGGCCTTTGATGCCAAAATACGCGAGGCCGAAAACCAATTACAGCAGATGCGGGCTATTCGGCGGTCATATCAAACAGAAATGGAACAGGTACAGGATAAGCTTCGGGCGCTGCAGGAGGAAATTCTTCAGGATATGCAGCTGTATGACCCGACCGAGGAATTCGGGCTGGATGCACATCAGTACGCCGCCATTATAAACGGCGTCAACGACTTTTTTGCCGATATTCTCACCAATGGGAAGCCGGAAGCCATTGCCTTTGAGGACGCTGCGCAGGCCGGCCCGGAGGAGGCGCCGCAGGTCGACCCGCTGCACGACCCGGCATACACCGTTTTTTACGAAGCGCATGGGTGGAAGCACGCCCGGGAATTTTGGAGCAGCTGGCCCACGCTTGCAGGCGGCACGGAATATCTGCTGTATTTTCAGGTGACCGATGCCAAGGGCGCAAACCACACTGCCTTTGCCAATACCGTTTTAGGGCTGCTGCTGGCCAGCGACCCGCAAAAGAAGTGGAATCTTTCCTGCCGGATCGTTCCGTCGACGGATGGGCAAAACCATATTTGGATCATGCAGCGGCGCTGACACCGCCGGAGCATGACGTTTGTTCCGACTTTTTGCTGTTTTTCTTTTTCCCATAAAAAGGCTCTGCGGGCAAAAGCTGTCCGCAGAGTCTCTTTTTCTATCTGTCCCAAATGCGCCCGGGCGGGGCCGCATGCCCCGCTTTGGCCGCCGACAGGCGGCTTAAACGTGCCAACGCTTGCCATCCAGAAAGTTCATATAGCTGTTCCAGTCGTGACGGCTGAAAAAGTGCGTGCCAAGGCGCAGATGATAGCCGATCTCGCCTGCGGCGAAATCATCGCCGGGCTGCGCCTCGCGCTGCGGGTGCGTAAAGCCCTGCCTGCCCAACAGCTGCCATGCGGGCGATGCCGCCATGCAGCAGGCATACTGCGACTGCGGCGACGACCACATATCATTCAGCGCGCTGCCCACGCACACCAGCCGCGGCGCGCTGGCCGCCAGCAGCCAGTGCTGGTCAAACGGCAGCGCCGCCTCGTTATCGGCATACCGGCGGTAATTTTCGCAGAACCAGTGGGTAAAATTGCGGGTGATATCCGCCACATGCTCGCCCACCTTGCCGCGGGTGAGCGCATCGCCGCTGCAGCCTGCTTCGTTGGAAAAGACGGCCGCAAAGCGATCATCCAGCATGCTGCACACCAGCGCCGTTTTGCCAAGGCGGGAATGCCCGGCCACGGCCGCCTGCGCGGCGCACAGGCGCGGCTGGGTCAGCGCCCAGTCCAGCATGCGGGATTCGGCCCATGCCCAAACGGCAATGCGGCCGGGCAGCTGACCGGCCGGTACCCCGGCATCCTGCGCGGCGGCGCGCAGCATATGGGCCAGCGGGTCGGCAAAGCCGTTTTCCCTGTCCGGCGAGACATCCTCATAAAAGGCCGTCACCACACCAAAGCCGCGCTCGACCAGCTCTTCCGCAGGCAGATATTTCCCCGCCGGGCCTGGGTGAAAGTTCAGCAGCACAAAAAACGGATGCCCCGATGCGCCCGCCATGGGCGCGCTGTTGGGCAGCAGCGCCTGCATGGGAAAGGTAAAGCTGCCGTATTCCCGCTGCGGCGTGTGCACCCCGTCGCCCGCCAGCGTGACGGTCAGCTGCAGCTGCTGCCACGTGGCCGCCCCGGCAAAAAAGGCGGGCGCCTCGCTGCACAGCCTTGCCGAAACCGTTGTTTTCAGCGGCGGCACAACACCGTATTCCTGCTTCAGCAGGGTATCGACCAATTGCTGACGACGCACCGGCCAGTTTTCGGCGGTGGTATCCGGCAGCAGCACCGGCGGAAGCTCCGGCGGCAAAAAGCTCCAGTTTTCCATGCGGCAGTCCTCGTCTTTCCGGTTTTTTCTAAAAATCATCTCTTTGAGAAAAGCGGCCCCTGCAAAGTGCCGACTGACAGCAGATGCTCCGCAGGGCCTGCCCTTAGCATAGCCTGCCGCCGCAGGCTTGACCATTGCAATTTGCCGCATGGCACAGGGCAAATCCGCGCAGGGTATCCGTTTTGGCCCTGCGCGGCCCGCGGGGCGGCGTTACTGCTGCTCCAGGCAGTGCTCCACGCTGGCAATGCGCAGGCACAGGCACAGCAGCTTGGTAGCGGTGCGCAGCTCCTCCACCGGCGGGAACGACGGCGCAATACGGATGGTGTCATCCCCGGGGTCGATGCCGTAGGGATGGGTCGCCCCCGCCTCCGTCATGGTGACGCCCGCCTTTGCGCACAGATCCACCACGCGCCGGGCACAGCCCGGCAGGGTGTGCAGGCAGATGAAATAGCCGCCCTTGGGCATTTTCCAGCTGGCAATGGGGCCATAGGGCAGGGCTTCCTCCCGCAGAACCTCGTTGACCGTCTCAAACTTGGGGCGCAGAATGGCCTTGTGCTTTTCCATGTGGTGCTCGATCCCGGCGCGGTTTTTGAAAAACGCCACATGGCGCAGCTGGTTGATCTTATCAAAGCTGATGGTCATGGGGAACATATTTTTCAGAATGTACTGCACGTTGAACGCGCTGGCCCCAATGGCCGCCACGCCCGCGCCGGAAAAGGTGATCTTGCTGGTGGAGCAGAAGAGAAACGGCCGATCCTGCGTGCCGACGGCCCGGCACTCATCCATCAGGTTCAGCAGGGTATCCGGCTCATCCGAAATGTGGTGCACGCAATAGGCGTTATCCCAGAAAATTTTGAAATCGGGCGCTTTGGTTTTCATACGGGCAAACCGGCGCACTGTTTCATCCGAATAGGTGATGCCCTCGGGGTTGGAATACATCGGCACGCACCAGATGCCCTTGATGGTGTCATCTTCCGCCACCAGACGCTCCACCACATCCATATCCGGGCCGGTGGGCAGCATGGGCACGCTGACCAGCTCGAACCCGAAATATTCGGTGATGCGGAAATGACGGTCGTACCCCGGCGACGGGCACAGGAACTTGATGCGGGTATATTCCTTCCATGGGCGGGGGCTGTCGGCGTAGCCGTTGCGGTAGCCCAGCTCGACCAGATAATACATCATCTGCAGGCTGGCGTTGCCGCCGACGATCACTTCCTCCGGCGCAACGCCCATCAGCTCGCCAAACAGGCGGCGCGCCTCCGGCATGCCCTCCAGCACGCCGTAGTTGCGCGCATCAATGCCGGTCTCGCCGCGGTAGACGTTGATCTTCAAAAGATCCATGGAAAGATCCAGCTGCTCGGGGCTGGGCTTTCCGCGCGACATATCCAGCTTCAGCCCCAGCTGCTGATAGCGGGCGTACTCCTGCTGCAGCCCGGCCAGCTGTACGGCCAGCTGCTCGCGGGTCATGTTCAAATAGTACATATGGCATTGCTCCCTTCTGCGGGCTTCGGCCCGCCACGCGCCGCCCGACCCGCGTTTTTTCAACGCCGCCGACGGCCTTCCCCTCCCGTGCGCAAAGCGCAGCTATAACCTTTATTATATTCTACGAAAAAGGTTTGCACAAGTGCCTGCGGGCAAACTTTTTGCGCGCGGCGGGCGGCGGCTTACTTTTTTGGGGGCAGCAGGCCGCGCGCCCCTGCCCAAGGGCCGCATACGGCGGGCAGCGCCCCGGCACAGGGGCTGCCGTATGCCAAAAGCCGCCTTATGCACCGGGCCGCCTTTGCCGACCGTCCGCGGCAGGCCGCGCAGCCCCGCCGCAGCGGACTGCGGGCCGTTGAGGCCGGGGGCGGTTTTCTTTTGCGGAAATCTCCGGTTTTTTCCGGCGCGCTCCGTTGACAGCCCGCGGCAAACGCGATACAATAAAATCAAAATTATCGGATAACAAAGGAGTGTGCCGCTATGATTCAGCAGGAGTACGAGCGCTGGCTGCAATGCGCCACGGAGGATCCCGACCTGATCCCGGAGCTGGAGGCGATCCGCGGCCGACAGGAGGAAATCGACGATCGCTTTGCCGTTGAGCTGGAATTTGGCACCGCGGGGCTGCGCGGCGTGATCGGTGCGGGCACCAACCGCATGAACATTTATATTGTGCGCAAGGCGACGCAGGGGCTGGCCAACGTGATCAACCGTCAGCCCGGCCCGCACAGCGTGGCCATCAGCTATGACAGCCGCATCAAAAGCGACGCGTTCAGCCGGGCAGCCGCCGAGGTGCTGGCAGCCAACGGCATCACCGCCTACATTTACGGCGAGCTGATGCCCGTGCCCGCGCTGAGCTTCGCCACCCGTTACCTGCACTGTGATGCGGGCATTATGGTCACGGCCAGCCACAACCCCGCCCGCTATAACGGGTACAAGGCCTATGGGCCGGATGGCTGCCAGATGACCAGCGATGCCGCCGACGCCGTTTACAGCGAGATGCAGGCCACCGATACCTTTACCGGCGTGCGTCACATGCCCTTTGACGAGGGCGCAGCAGCCGGGCTGATCCGTTTGATCGGCGACGAGGTAAAGGAAGCGCTGTACCAAAACATCGAAGCACAGAGCGTGCGGCCCGGCATCTGCGCGGCCGCCGGGCTGAAGCTGGTGTATTCGCCGCTGAACGGCAGCGGCAATGTGCCGGTGCGCCGCGTGCTGAAGGATATGGGCGTGACCAATATTACCGTCGTGCCCGAGCAGGAGCACCCGGACGGGCATTTTCCAACCTGCCCCTACCCCAACCCGGAAATTCGCCAGGCGCTGGCCAAAGGGCTGGAGCTGGCCGAGCAGAGCGGCGCAGACCTGATGCTGGCCACCGACCCCGACGCCGACCGTGTGGGCATTGCCGTACGCGCCGCCGACGGCAGCTATCGCCTGCTGACGGGCAACGAGGTCGGCGTGCTGCTGCTGGATTATCTGTGCTGCGCCCGGCTGGAAAACGGCACCATGCCCGCGCGCCCCGTCATGGTCAAAAGCATTGTTTCCACCATGATGGCCGATGCCGTGGCCGCGCATTACGGCGTGCAGCCCATCAACGTACTGACGGGCTTCAAATATATTGGCGAGCAGATCCACCTGCTGGAGGAAAAGGGCGAGGAAAAGCGCTTTCTGCTGGGCTTTGAGGAAAGCTACGGCTACTTGGCAGGCACCTATGTGCGCGACAAGGATGCCATTGTCGCCAGCATGCTGATCGTCGAGATGGCCAGCTATTATGTTGGCCGGGGCTCTTCGCTGCTGCAGCGGCTGGAGGAGCTGTACGAGACCTACGGCTGGTACCTGAACAAGGTGGAAAGCTTTGAATTTGACGGTCTGGCCGGAATGGAGCAGATGAAGCAGCTGATGGCCGACCTGCGGACCAACGCCCCGGCGGCCATCGGCGGCAGCCCGGTAACGGCCCTGCTGGATTATGCCAGCCACACCTCCACCGACCTGACCACCGGCAAGACCGAACGCATTGCCCTGCCCGCCGCCAACGTGCTGACCTGGCGCATGGCCGACGGTTCGCAGGTGATCGTGCGGCCCTCCGGCACCGAGCCGAAAATCAAGGTCTACTACTCCACCCTTGGGGCCAGCGCACAGGAAAGCGCCGCTGCGCAGCGCCGCTGCGCGGAGGATGTGCACCGGCTGCTGGGCCGCTGAGCGCTTCTGCGGCGGCTGCCGCCCCTGCCGGGGGATGGCTTTTGCCCCCATGGGCGAGGCTGCACACCCCCTCCCGCTTCAAAAGGGCAGCGCAGCGGAAAGTTTTTTGCTGTTTTACCCGCTAACCTGCAAAAAACACTTGCTTTTGGGCAAAAACTGTGGTATAGTATTAGAGCTATCGAAAAAAGAAAGAGGTGAAGCGAAATGAAGGAAGGTATCCATCCCAAGTACGAAGAGGCCACCATCACCTGTGCCTGCGGCGAAGTCATCAAGACCCGTTCCACCAAGGGAGACATTCGTGTTGAGGTCTGCTCCAAGTGCCACCCTTTCTATACCGGCAAGACGAAGCTGGTCGATACCGGTGGTCGTGTTGATCGCTTTAAGAAGCGTTTTGGCATTACGGATTGATTTGTACTTTCGGAGGGACGGTCGTTTGGCCGTCCTTCTTTCTTTTTATCCGCAGCGTTTCCCCGCTGCCTGAGAGGAGTGCCCGCATGCAGCCGTACCAGACCATCCGGCAGACAGCCGCCGCGCCCGCCGTTGCCTCTGTCACCGAAAAGAAAAGCGAATTTATCGCCGCGGCCGCCCATGTGCAAACCGAGGAGGAGGCCGTGGCCTTTCTGGAGCAGGTGCGCGCCCGGCACCGCACCGCCCGGCACAATGTGTACGCTTACCTGCTGCGGGCGGATGGCCGCACCCGCTATTCCGATGACGGCGAGCCCGCCAAAACGGCCGGGCTGCCGGTGCTGGAGGTGCTGCAGCACGCCGGGCTGACGGATGTCGCCTGCGTGGTCACCCGCTATTTCGGCGGCATTCTGCTTGGCACGGGCGGGCTGGTGCGCGCCTACACGCAGGCGGCACAGGCGGCGCTGGCCGCAGCGGCCGTTGTCACCGTCACCCCCTGCGTGCGTATGACGGTCGGGCTGGCCTACCCGCTGTATGAGCGCGCCTGCCTGCTGGTGGAGGCCAGCGGCGCACGCACCGAAAACACCGAGTACGGCGCGGATGTCACCCTGCAGCTGCTGATGCCGGACGGCCTGCAGGCCGCCTTGAGCGCCCAATTGACCGAGCTTTCCCGCGGGCAAGCCCGCATTGCCGTCAGCGAGGCGTTTTATACCGCATTCTGACAAAACCGCCTACGCTTTTGTGCCGGGCCGTGCTGCGGCCGGAGGGGCGGCCGGATGCCTGCCGTTTGGCGCTTTGGCCGTTTTGTTTTTCCGCCGCCCTGCTGCCCGACCAAACGGCCGGGCTTTTTTGATAGACCGCCTTTCCGGCTGGCACGGCGCTTTGGTCGGCGACTTCTGCTGCGCCGTCTGCCCTGCAGTACGCCGTTTTTTGGCCGGGTGCTTTTCTTCGCTGCTTTTATGCCCCGGCTATTTCCATCTGCGCCCGCCCGGCGGCCCCAAAAAGCGCGCCGTGCGCACACTGCCGCACGGTTCCTCTTGCCGTTTTCCCCGGCGACACTTTCTGTGCCCCGATGCCTGCCATGAAGATTTTGCGGCGGCTGGTTCGTTTGAAAAAGCGAAGGGCCCTGGAACGGCTTGGCCGCCGGGCGGCTGTCACAATCTGGCGGCTTTGGTTGAACCGGTTTTGCGGTTGAACTGGTTCTGCATCGGGCTGCTTTTGCAGTCGGACTGCGGCCGCAAGTCGGGCTGCCTCTGCAGCCCATTTGCTCCGCCTTTTTTACGAATTTTTTAAGCTTTTGCGTATAAAAGGAAAAATCCCGTGCCGGGGGCGGCCGTCCGGTTGATTCTGCCCGAAAAATGAAGTACAATGAAAAGCGAAACGGCGCGAGGCACGGCGAACGCCATCAGAAAAAGGGGAAACGGCTATGATACAAAAACATCTGCGGCACGGCGGGCGCACCTTCTGGCGCTGGTTCCGCTGGCTGCTGCTGGCGGTGCTGGTGCTGCTTTTGGCGCTGGGCGGCTGGGTGGCGGGCAACGGCTACCTGCTGTACCACGAGGCCATGCAGAGCCGCAGCATGGAAGACCGTGTGGCGGATGTGCGCGCCGCCGCCGATTATGTAACGCTGGACGAGCTGCCCGCGCTTTACCCAAAGGCCGTCGTCGCCGTGGAGGACAGGCGTTTTTATCTTCACAACGGGGTCGACCCCGTTTCCATCCTGCGGGCCGTCATGGTCGATCTGCAGACCCATTCGCTGGCCGAGGGCGGCAGCACCATCACTCAACAGCTGGCCAAAAACCTGTGCTTTACGCGGGACAAAAGCTTTGTGCGCAAGGCAGCCGAGGTATTTGCCGCCTGGAAGCTGGAAAGCATCTGCACCAAGGACGAAATTCTGGAGCTGTACATCAACACCATTTATTATGGAAGCGACTGCACCGGCCTGAACGCTGCCGCACAGTGGTATTTTGGCTGCCCGGCGGCGTTTCTTTCGCCCACGCAGTGCACCGTGCTGGTAGGGCTGCCCAAGGCGCCCTCCGCCTATTCGCCGGAGGCAAACGTGCTGCTGACCCTGCAGCGGCAGCGGCAGGTGCTGGCTGCCCTTGTGGATACCGGCGTGATCACCCAGCCGCTGGCCGATTGGCTGGAAAGCGAGGCCCCGCACGCACTGGCACGCTGGCTGCCCGCCGCGTAAACTGGTGCAGGCGGCCTTTTCCGCCTGTCGGCTGCGTCTTTCTGCCCGCCTCTGCGGTGCAAAACGCTGCCGAGGCGGGGCACGCTTTTCCTCCCACCATACTTTTCCTGCCGCTTTGAGGCAGCGGCCCGCGCTCGCCTCTCCCCCGTTTTTTCGCCCCGGCACGTAATTTTGCCGTTTTGGAGCGGCGCATGAGAGCCATTTGGGGCATATTAAAAAACTCTTAAAAGTTCTGCCGCTTTTTTCTTAATTGCCGCTTTGCTATACTGTTTTTGCACAGACGGATACTCCATTGCGGAAGGAGCCTGGTAACCATGTATAATATTCTGGTCTGCGACGACGAGCCCGACATTGTTGCGGCGCTGAAAATTTATCTGTCATCGGAGGGCTATGCCACCTTTGAAGCCTCCAACGGACGGCAGGCGCTGGACATTCTGTCGCGGCAGGAGATCCACCTGCTGCTGCTGGATGTGATGATGCCGGAGCTGGACGGCATCGCCACGCTGGCACAGCTGCGCCAGAAGTACAATCTGCCGGTCATCCTGCTGACGGCCAAAAGCGAAGATACCGACAAGGTGCTGGGCCTGAACATGGGTGCGGACGATTATGTGACCAAGCCCTTTAACCCGCTGGAGGTTCTGGCGCGGGTACGCAGCCAGCTGCGGCGTTATACCCAGCTGGGCGGCAGCCCCAGCGCCCACAGCGACGGCATTTATACCGCCGGAGGCATTGTGCTGAACGACAAAAGCAAAACCGTTGCGCTGGATGGCGAGCCTATCGCCCTGACGCCGACGGAATATGACATTCTGCTTTTGCTGATGCAGCGCGCCGGAGAGGTGCTTTCCCCAGCTGAAATTTACCGCATTGTCTGGAAGGATGCGCCCTACGGCGCGGAAAGCACCATCGCTGTCCACATCCGTCATCTGCGCGAGAAGCTTGAGATCAACCCGGCCGAGCCGCGCTACCTGAAGGTGGTATGGGGCAAGGGCTACCGGCTGGAAAGCAACAGGAAGGATGGAACGTGATGCGAAAGCTGACAGAGAGCTTTCCCGCCAAGGCGGCGGCATTCATTCTGGCTGTGGTATGCCTGCTGGTCGGCGCGGCGTCCGCTGTGGGCGTTGCCGTGCTGGCGGATTCCGACTATTATTTTATCAACGAAGAGGTGCTGTGCCGCACGGTGCTGAACGACAGGCTGGAGGATATGGCCTACGATGTGGTGACCAGCAGCCTGTACAGCAGCTACGGCGCAAAAAGCGAATGGCCCGCGGAGGATTCCAACATCCGGCTGCGGGTGCGCATCAATGACACTGTGCTGGAGAATACTTACCAGCAGGAGGACTTTTCGCTGTACACCTCGTCGACCTATGACCTGTACAGTCTGTATATGCACGAGCTTGGCCCCGATGTTTTAAGCGAGGCTGAACGTGACATGCTGCTGCAGATCCCCGGCATTGCGCGCTATATCAACGCGGGCGGTAGCCCGGATGCCGTGCTGGGCGCGGCCGGTGAAAGCCTTGCCCCCAACGGGCTGGGCGTCACCGTCGAGCTTTGGCTGGTGCAGCCGATGACGGTCTCTGACAATTTTTCGCGTCTGAATGCGCTGGTGCGCACCGCCTGCGGCCTGCGCGGCTGGTTGGTGCCCATTGCCGCCGTCTGCCTGCTGACAGGGCTGATCTTCCTGATCTTTCTGTTCTGCGCCGCCGGGCACCGCGCCGATGCCCCCGGCATTGTGCTGAACCCGCTGGACCGCATTCCGCTGGATATTTATCTGACACTTTTTCTGGGGCTGGAGCTGGCTCTGGCGGTCGCCATTGCTGCCGTACTGGACGGCGGCGGGCTGATTGTGCTGCGGCTGCTACTGCTGGCCGCCTGCGGGCTGGTGATGAGTGCGCTGCTGCTGGGCGCGGTGCTGAGTATTGCCGCCCGTGCCAAGGCGGGCGGCATGTTCAAGAACACCCTGCTGTGGCGCATTCTGCGGCCTGTTGGGCTGGCGCTGCGCTGGTGCTGGCGCAAGCTGTGCTATGCTGTCAGCGCCATACCGCTGATGTGGAAAACGGCGCTGGGGCTGACCCTGGCCGTGTTTTTGGACTTTTTTCTGACCATGAGCATGGTCTATTCCTCGGACGGCATGTTTCGCTACCTTGCGATCAAGCTGCCGCTGCTGACACTGGCGGTGCTGTACACCGCCCACAGCCTGTGGCAGCTGCAGGGCAGCATTCGCCGCATGGCGGACGGCGACCTGAACAGCCCGGTGGATACCCGCGGCCTGACGGGCGATTTTCGCCGCAGCGGCGAGAACCTTGGCCGCATCCGTAACGGCATGAACTGTGCCGTGGATGAACGCATGAAAAGCGAACGGCTGAAAACCGAGCTGATCACCAATGTTTCGCACGACATCAAAACGCCGCTGACCAGCATCATCAACTATGTTGACCTCATCAAAAAGCAGGAGCCGACCGACGAGACCCTGAAGCAGTATATCGAGGTGCTGGACAGACAATCCACCCGGCTGAAAAAGCTGATCGAGGATCTGATCGAGGCCTCCAAGGCCTCCAGCGGGGCGCTGGCCACCCACCCGGAGCCCTGCGAGCTGGGGGTGCTGCTGGCACAGGTGTGCGGCGAGTTCAGCGAAAAGCTGCAGGCCGCCGGGCTGACCGTCGTCACCCAGGCCCCGGAGGAGCCGGTCGTTGTGCTGGCCGACGGGCGGCATTTGTGGCGGGTCTTTGACAACCTGATGAACAACATCTGCAAATATGCCCAAAGCGGCACGCGCGTTTATCTGGCGCTGAAGGCGGAGGGGGGGCAGGCCGTCGTCTCCTTCCGCAACATCTCGCGCGAGGCGCTGAACATCAGCGGTGAGGAACTGATGGAGCGCTTTGTGCGCGGCGACCGCAGCCGCCACACCGAGGGCAGCGGGCTGGGGCTTTCCATTGCGCGCAGCCTGACGGAGCTGCAGGGCGGCCGCCTGCAGCTGGAGGTGGACGGCGACCTGTTCAAGGTGCTGCTGACCTTCCCGCTGGCAGCGCCCGGCGCGGCCGCAGCAACCACTTAACACATCCCGCCCGACGGGCGGTTTTCGCACAGGGCAGGCCCTGCCGGACGGCGGGGCCTGCCGCATTGCTTTGCGGTGTGCCCGCCGCACAGACGGGCGCGCCGTTTACCGGGGACGGAAAGGGCCCCAAGCGCCATTATGCACCACAAATCACTGACCCCAAAACAGAAAAAGCTGGCCGGTATTCTGACCCTTGCCATTTTTTTGCTGTTCAGCTTCGCTGTGGCCTGGTTTATCGGTCGGCCGATGATCCGCTTTGTATCCGAGCCGGAAAAGTTTCAGCGCTGGGTGGATGCCCACGGCATTGGCGGGCGGCTGGCTTTTCTGGGCATGATGATCTTGCAGGTCATCATTGCCGTGATACCCGGCGAACCGCTGGAAATTGGGGCCGGATATGCCTTTGGCGCATGGGAGGGCACCCTGCTGTGCATGCTGGGCGCGGCACTGGGCGGCGCGCTGGTGTTTGGGCTGGTGCGGCGCTTTGGTATGCCGCTGGTGGAAATTTTCTTTTCCCCGGAAAAAATTCGGTCGCTGCGCTTTCTGCAGGACAGCCGCCGCCTGAACCTGCTGACGTTTCTGGTGTTCTTTATTCCGGGCACGCCAAAGGATCTGCTGACCTATGTGGCCGGGCTAACGCCCATCCGCTTTTGGACGTATTTCTGGCTGACGGCCGTCGCACGCATTCCCTCCATTGTCACCTCGACCATTGGCGGCGATGCGCTGGGCATGAAGAACTACTGGTTTGCGGTGATCGCCTTCGGCGTTACCGCCCTGATCAGCGCGGGCGGGCTGCTGGTGTACCGGCACATCTGCCGCCGCCACGCCGCAGAGGATGCCGCAAAAAAACCGGCGCAGACGCCCGCAGCGACGGACGCCATGCCGACGCCGCCAAACAAAGCATCTGCCGCCGAAGACGACGCCGGGGCAAACGGCTGACCCCCACAGCGCCCGGTAACGGCCGCAAACACCGCCAACAGCGCTTGCGGCAGCACGGTGGATAAACTGCGCCTTCCATCTGCCGTCCTTGCGTTTATAGATGTTTTCTCCTGTTCTTGACATTTGCAGCGCATCCTTTCTTTGCAATTCTGACGGTAATTATACGGAGAATGCGTTTGAAATGCGACCCATCCGGCCTGCTGTGCTTTTGGCCGCCCGGCAAAAATACCGCACCTTTGACAAAATATCCCCGTTTTTTAGGGGCAGTTCTTGACTTTGCCGCTTTGGGTGGATATAATAGGAAAAAATAAATAGTTTTTGGCGCTTCGCAGAGTGGTTTACTC
>CAKTAM010000042.1 GCA_934527255.1 uncultured Oscillospiraceae bacterium
CTTCGGCAGTGTGGACGGCGACCCCCCGGCGGCCTACCGTTACACCGAGGCCCGTCTTTCCAAAATTTCCGACGAGATGCTGCGCGACATCGACAAGGATACTGTCGATTGGGACCCCAACTTTGACGAAAGCCGCAAGGAGCCCCGCGTGCTTCCCTCGCGCTTTCCCAACCTGCTGGTCAACGGCTCCAGCGGTATTGCCGTCGGCATGGCGACCAACATTCCGCCGCACAACCTGCGCGAGGTCATCGGCGCGTGCATCTGCGTGCTGGATAACCCCGATGCGACCCTTGCCGACCTGATGCAGCACATTCAGGGGCCGGATTTTCCCACCCGCGCCATCATCCTTGGCCGCAGCGGCATCCGCGCCGCCTACGCCACCGGCCGCGGCCGTCTGGTGCTGCGCGCCCGGCACGAGCTGGAGGAGTTCGGCCACGACCGTACCCGCATCATCATCACCGAGCTTCCCTATCAGGTCAACAAGCGTCAGCTCATCCGCGACATTGCCGATCAGGTCAAGGAAAAACGCCTGGACGGCATCAGCGACCTGCGCGACGAGACCGACCGCAACGGTATGCGCGTTGTCATCGAGCTGAAAAAAGACGCCAACCCCCAGGTGGTGCTCAACCGCCTGTTCAGCCAGACCCAGCTGCAAACGACGTTTGCCATCAATATGCTGGCGCTGGTGGATAACCAGAAGCAGCCCAAAATTCTTTCTCTGCGGCATGTGCTGGATGAATACCTCGCTTTTCAGGAGGAGATCATCGTCCGCCGCACCCGCTTTGACCTGAAAAAGGCACAGGAGCGCGCTCATCTGCTGGAGGGCCTGCTGATCGCGCAGGATAACATTGATGAAGTGATCCGCATCATCCGCACCAGCTATGACAATGCCCGCGAAAACCTGATGAACCGCTTTGGGCTGGACGAGCTGCAGGCACAGGCCATTCTGGATATGCAGCTGAAGCGTCTGCAGGGTCTTGACCGCGAAAAGCTGGAGGCGGAATATCACGAGCTGGAAGAAAAAATTGCCTATTATCAGCGCGTGCTGTCGGATGACGGCCTGGTGCGGCAGATTTTGAAGGACGAGCTGCAGGCCATTGCCGACCGCTTCGGCGATGACCGCAAGACGGAAATTCAGGATGTCAGCGACGAGATCGACATTGAAGACCTCATCCCGCAGGAGGACTGCGTATATACCCTGACGCACTTCGGCTATATCAAGCGGCTGCCGCTGGATACCTACGCCGCCCAGAAGCGCGGCGGCAAGGGCATTACCGGCCTCACCCGGCGCGATGAAGATTTTGTCGAGGAGCTGTTTGTCAGCTCGACGCATGACCTGCTGCTGTTTGTGACCGATACCGGCCGCGTTTTCCAGATGAAGGGCTACCAGATCCCGGAGGGCAGCCGTACCGGCCGCGGCAGCAACATTGTAAACCTGCTGCAGCTGCAGGAGGGCGAAAAAATCACCACCATGCTGCGGGTAGATGCCAGCCGTCAGGACGGTTACCTTGTGATGGTGACCAAAAACGGCCTCATCAAGCGCACCGAGCTTTCGCAGTTTGCCCGCATCCGTAAAAACGGGCTGATCGCCATCTCCCTGCGCGAGGGCGACGCGCTGGCCTGGACGGGCGTCACCACCGGCAGCGACGAGCTGATCGTCGCCACTGCCTGCGGCAATGCCATCCGCTTTGACGAAGAGGATTGCCGCGGCCTTGGCCGTACCGCCAGCGGCGTGCGCGCCATCCGGCTGGAGGCGAATGACGCCGTGGTGGGCGCGGCGGTCGTGCGTGAAAACGCCGCCCTGCTGACCGTTACCGAGCACGGCAAGGGCCGCCGTACCCCGGTGGAAAGCTACCGCAAGCAGAACCGCGGCGGCAAGGGCATCCGCAACTATTCCAACGCCGACCGCGTGGCGGGCGTGCGCATGGTGGAAAATGACGAGGATATCATTCTGATCTCGCTGGAGGGCATTGTCATCCGTATGCATCTGGATGACATCAACCTGCAAAGCCGCTATGGCAGCGGTGTGCGGGTCATGCGCCTGGGCGAGGGCGACCGCATTGTTACGGTGGCCTGCGCCGAGCGTGACGACAGCGCCGAAACCGCCAAGCCGGAGGCAGATCCTGCCGACACTGCCGAGGAAGCCGCTGCCGCCGCACAGGAGGCCGCCGAGCTGGTTGAAGAAGAACAGCCGACGGACGGCGAAGAATGAGTGAAGCAAACGAAAAGTGCCAAAAGGGCACATCTGTAAAAAAGCGCGTGTGGCCATGGCTGGCAGGGCTGTTGGTGCTGCTGGCCTGCGTGCTGGTCTGGCTGTTCTTTCTGCGGCCCGCCCGCATAACAGGCATTGCCCTGCCGCAGCAGCTGACGCTGGAAAAGGGCGCGGCCGAAACGCTGCAGCCGCAGTATACTGCGGCGTATCCCGGCTGGCGGCCATCCGCCCGCACGGTCAGCGCCGCGCAGCTGCAAAAAGCGGCCGACCGGCTGGCTCTTGCGTGGACGGCGGAAAATACCGCCGTGTTGCAGGTGGATGACAGCGGCCGCCTTTCGGCGGTGGGCGGCGGCGAGACCGTCGTCACCGTCCGCAGTGCCGACGGCAGGCTTTCGGCCAGCTGCCGGGTGACGGTGACCGTACCGCCGACGGCCGTTGTGCTGCCGCAGACGCTTACATTACAGCTGGGCGGGCAGGAAAGCCAAAGCCTGCATGCGGCGCTGCAGCCTGCCGCTGCCGCGGCCCGTCTGTGCTATGAAAGCAGCGATGATACCGTGGCCACGGTCACGGCAGACGGCACGGTGACGGCTGTCGGTGTGGGCCGGTGTACCGTTACGGCCACGGCCGAAGGCTACCCTGCCGTTGCGGCAAAAACAACGGTCGAGGTGACGCAGACTGTCACACAGCTGGCGATACAGCCTGAAGAGGGCGTGCTTACCGTAGGCGAAAGCTTGCAGGCAACGGTTGCCTTTCTGCCGCCGGAGGCCGCGCTGCCCCCGGTCGGGGAGGTATCGGTAACGGTCGAAAACGAAAGCGTTGCCTCGGCGCAGCTGGATGACGGCTTTGTATTGACCGTCCGCGGCCTTGCCGCAGGCGAAACCGATATTACGGTACGTTACCGGCAATGGACAGCCGCGCTGCACCTGACCGTGCAGGCAAAGAAAGCTTCTGCGGCGCAGCCCGGCACGCAGACGCCGACGCAGCCCGGTGCATCCGGCCCGGCCGACAGTGGTTCTGCTGGCGGCGGCACATCGGGCAGCGACGGCGGCAGCACCGTTTCCCCTGCCGTGCCGTCCCAGCCCTCGCAGCCGCAGAGGCCGGTTCCCTGCCCGGTGGATGGCTGCCAGCTGCGCGCTGACGGCAGCTGCCCCATGGAAAGTGTTCACTGGATGTATACCACCCCCACCAACGGCTATGCGTTTTCCGCCGCCTGCATGGATGCCTGGCGCGCCGCGGCGGCCAACCCCGAGGTAAAGGATATTTACGGCAACCCGGGCAACGTGGCCATTCCCGGCGGCGGCATTGGCGATACCCCGCGCTGCGACAATTGCGGCGGCGAGGTGGTGATCGTCGGGCCGGGGCCAACGCTTGGCTGCAGCAACGGCTGCTGGTAAAGGAAACGTCTCTTTTTCTTACCGGCAAAACGGCTGCTCCGGTTTATCCGCTTACAGAAAAAAGCCCCGCTCCGGCAGAACAGTGAAAACTGTTCCGGCCGGGCGGGGTGTTTTTTTGCTTTGGCAAAAGCGCCATGCATGCGGCAAGGGGCGAAGAAAAAAGGACTTTTTTGCCGCGGCGCTTTGGTATGGCATGGGCAGAAGCTGCCGGTTGGTACGTTGGAAGCGCTTACGCATCCTTCGGCTGAACGATGGGCGTGACCTTCCAGATGTAGAACGCCAGCGCCAGATAGCACACGCATTTGATCCAGCACAGCACCTGCGAACCATACAGCGGCTGACCCAACAGTGCCAGGCCGCTGCAGCTTTTTTCCAGCACCGAAAGCAGCCAGGTACCAAAGGCCGAACCCAGAAAGATAAAGATATAGATCATGAAATTATAAAAGGTAATGTAAATATCCGGGTCGTTCTTGGGCAGGTTGATGTAAAACACGTTGGCAAAGGTGATCTGCGCGCCGATCAGATTCAGACCGGATATGGTTGCTCCAAGCACATAGATCCAGACAGTGTTGGCAGTGGTCATGCTCATTACCAGCTCCAGCACACCGGTGACAACAACGTTTACAAAAATGATCTGTGACCAGCCGAACCGATTGATCATCTGCCGCCAACCGCTCAGCAGAAAAATGCCGCCAATGGCGCATACCACCGAGCTGGTATAAGTAAGCGCATACTTCATGCCAACGGTGTTGAGAATGTAGTACGACCAGGTGCCCGCGTTGAAGTTGCCGATGCAGTTCCACGCAACGGCAACAAGAATGGAAAGAAAAAACTTTTTATTACGGATAGGGCGGAAAAATACATCTTTCAGCGAATAATCGCTTTGCACGTTGGTGTAAGGATATTCTTTCGGCACCAGCAGCAGCGCCAGCCCGCTGAACAGCATCAGTACAAAGCTGACCAGCCGCATGACCACAATCACCTGTGCCTGATGAGGCGAACCGGCCAGCGAATCCGTCAGCAGCGAAGCGCCGATGGCGGCGGCCGTACCCGTGAGGTTGGTGACCAGATTGGTGACGGAAAAATAAAAGTTGCGATCCTGCCCATCCGGAATAAAGTGCAGGTGCCATGCCGTCAACCCGCTGCCGATCAGCGCGTTGGAAACATTGCCCAACAGCAGAAACACGCCAAACCAAAGAGTACGCTGCCCCGGGTCGGAAACCACCATCGGCATCAGCGTGGTGGCCAGTACAACGCATACGTAATAGAAAACGTGGTTAAAAATCAGAATGCTGCGGCGTTTTTTAAACCGCGCCATCAGCTTGGGGCCAAAAAGACCAAAGATCCACGCAAAATACGGGATGAAGGTGATGATGCCCACCCGTACAATGTCAATACCGTTATTTGTCAGAAAACCGGTATAAAATGTGCCGGTAATAAAAATATTAGCAATGCCGGTAAAAAAGGTGTGCAGCAAAATCATGCTGCGGCCGACAGAGGTCTCATCACGAAAATTGAACAGACGGAAAAACGAAGAATCTGCATGCTTCATGGCAGTCACCGGAACAAAAGTTCAAGCCTTGGGTAGATGTGTGGGCCGCACCGACTGCACGCTCCGCGGCAGACGGTACCTGAAAAGGGTGTTTTTTTGTTGCCTTTCAAAAGTCTGTCGGGAGAAACCATGTGCATTATAATATTGAGCATGGGGAAAGTCAAGCGCTTTTCCAAATTGTCATCAGAAACTTTTTTAGCCGACCTGACAGCTGCCGCCATGCCGCCCCATTGGGCAGAAAAAGCAGCCGCAAAACGGATGTGCCGGTGCGGCCGCATACTTTGGCTCACCCTTATCGGCCAAAAAAGCGGCAGTCTCTTTGGAAAAAGACCGCCGCAGGGAAAGAAGCAGGAAAGGGATCCGCGCAGCTGCAGAACCCTTGCTGCAAAGCACGCGCAAGGGGGGCGCGGGATAAGAAAACCGCAAAAGTGTAATAGTGCAAGCAAGATAATACAAATTGTAAACAAAAAAAGAGCGCCGAGGCATTAAAACGCCGTCCGGCAGAAAAGCAGCAGCACATGACCAAAGGCGGCTGCCGCACACCTAAAGACAAGGGCGGAAGCATCCTCACGCCGCCGCACAAGGGAGGTGGGGTCAGCGCCCACAGGGCGGCGGGCAGCACCGACAGCAGCCATGCCGCAGGCATAGGGGCAGCAAAAGCCGTCAGCCCGGCCAGCGCGGCCGTCAGCAGACAAATCGTGCGCTGCCAAAGGCTGGGGCGCAGCGTCTGCACAGGGTCGCGGCTGCCAACAGCAGGCACCATATTGGCAGCATGGGGCAAAGCCGCCTAAAATCGGCATCCGACAGCCCTGGCCGCAGTGCGATCCCGTTCGGCCACGTCGGACACACCGTTTATGGCCTTTTGTGTGCCTGCGCTTTCCGTCGGCGGCAAATTGCCCGATGAAAAAGCCGACAGTGCGCACCGCACGGGGCAGGTATGCGGCCCCGGAGGCCAGGGCCGCCCGCCCAGCAAAACAACAAGCAGGCAAAGCAGCACCGCCCGCCGGAAAACGGTTGCATCAAAGAGTTTTCTTTCCTGCAGGGCGGCCGCCGATGGGGCCGTCCGTTATCAAAGCAAAGGCCCTGTTTTTCGCGGGCAAAACGGAAAACAGGGCCAAAAACCGGACATTGCGCACCTGTGCACAGCCAGAAAGGCTGCGCTTAGAAGCCGCCCGCCGTGCGCGGGTAAGGCAGAACGTCGCGGATGTTGCCGATGCCGGTCAAATACATGATAAGGCGCTCAAAGCCCAGGCCAAAGCCCGCGTGCTTGGCACTGCCAAAGCGGCGCAGATCCAGATACTGCCGGTAATCCTCCTCGCTCAGGCCCAGCTCGGCCATGCGCGCGCGCAGAACGTCCAGCCGCTCCTCACGCTGGCTGCCGCCGATCAGCTCGCCCACGCCGGGCACCAGCATATCGGCTGCGGCCACGGTGCGGCCGTCCTCGTTGACGCGCATATAAAAGCTTTTGATCTCCTTGGGATAATCGGTGACGAACACCGGCTTTTTGTAAATTTCCTCGGTCAGGAAGCGCTCGTGCTCGGTCTGCAGGTCGGTGCCCCAATCCACCTTATACTGGAAGCGGTCGTTGTGCTGCTTGAGAATTTCCACCGCATCGGTGTAGCTGACACGGCCGAAATCGGCGTCGCGCAGGGCCGTCAGCCGTTCGACCAGGCCCTTGTCCATAAAATTGTTGAAAAAGGCCAGCTCGTCGGGGCAATGCTCCAGCACATACGCAATGACGTATTTCACCATCGCCTCGGCCAAATCCATGTCGTCGTTCAGGTCGGCAAAGGCAATTTCCGGCTCGATCATCCAGAACTCAGCCGCATGGCGCGGTGTGTTGCTGTTTTCGGCGCGGAACGTCGGCCCGAAGGTGTAAATTTTGCCAAAGGCCATGGCAAAGGTCTCGCCCTCCAGCTGGCCGGAAACCGTCAGGTTGGTGCTGCGCCCGAAAAAGTCGCGGCCAAAATCCACCGCGCCGTCCGGCGTGCGAGGCACGTTGTTCAGATCCAGCGTGGTGACGCGGAACATCTCGCCCGCGCCCTCGCAGTCGCTGCCGGTGATCAGCGGCGTGTTGGCATAGACAAAGCCGTTCTCCTGAAAGAAGCGGTGAATGGCATAAGCGGCCACGCTGCGCACGCGGAACACGGCCGAAAACGTGTTGGTGCGGGGGCGCAGGTGCGGCAGCGTGCGCAGAAACTCGACCGAATGGCGCTTTTTCTGCAGCGGATAGTCCGGCGGGCATTCGCCCTCCACCGCAATGGAGGTGGCGTTGATCTCAAAGGGCTGGCGCGCTTCGGGGGTCAGCACCACGACGCCCTCCACCACAAAAGCCGTGCCGACGCCGCATTTGGCAATGGTTTTGTAATTTTCCAGCTTGGCGGCTTCAAAAACGATCTGCACATTCTTGAAGCACGAGCCGTCATTCAGCTCAATAAAGCCAATGTTTTTCGAGTCGCGCACCGTGCGCGCCCAACCGGCCACCGTCACCGTCGAACCTGCCGCCGGTGTGTGCCGGATCAGTTCTGCCAGTTCTGTCCGCTGCATACAAATCCCTTCCCCTCTGTTCTGTCCGTCCGGCCCCGGCGCAAAGCCGCTGCCGAACGGCCTTTTCCATTGCCGTACCACTGTGCGGACGCACCGCAGAACGCGCTGCGAAACGCCGACGAAGCGGCCCCGCCGCAGCAAAAGCCGTACTTCTGCCGCACTGGATACGGTTATTTTTAACAGTATAGCATATCCGGTAAAAAAAGTAAAAAGAAAATCCGAAAAAGGCGGCAAAAAAGGCCCGTGCGGGCGCAAATGCGCATCAAAAGGGCTCCCCGGCGGGGCGCGGCGGCCCTGCAAAAGCAAAAAGCGCAAAAGAAAAAGGCCCTCGGCCGGGCCAAAGAGCGGCTGGGCCCCAGCGACAGGGGCGGAAAAGGCCGCAGCTGCCCCGTGGGGCCGGGCCGCACGGCCTGTTGTTTGGCCGCGCAATCTGCCGCAAATGCCGCCGCAGAGCTTTGCGGCAGGCTGCCGCCGGGGCATGACGGCTTTTATTGATGCGCGCCGCCGTGTCGGGCTGCGGCCGTCCGGTTTTCCAAAACAGCTTGCCTCTTTTTCGGCCGCCGACCTGCCGCCGGATGTTTTTGGTTGCAGGGTCACAGGCGGCGGTGCTCGCCGCGCACAAAGCCCTCCGGCGTGGTGGTCAGAATGCCGTAGCTGGCTTCCCCGGCAAACGGCGAGGGCAGCACGCTGCCCGGGTTGAACAGGCGCACGCCGTCCACGGTTTTGTCAAACGGGCAGTGGGTGTGGCCAAACAGCGCCACCTGCGCGCCGCGTGCGGCGGCGGTCTCGGCCAGCAGGCCCAGGGTGGATTTTACGCTGTATTCATGCCCATGCGTGTAGAAAAAAAGCAGCCCGTCAAACGCGGCAAGGCCCTCAAGCGGCTGCGGGCTGCCCATGTCGCAGTTGCCGCGCACCAGATACAGCCGCCGCCCCGGGTGGCTCTGCTGCCAGCGCTCCATATCCCGTACGCCGTCGCCAAGGTAAAAAATGGCGTCGGCATCCGCCTCGCGCCGCAGAATAGCTTCCAGCGTATCGGACGCGCCGTGCGCATCCGAAAGAACCAGCAGTTTCACAAAAAAGCTCCTCTCTGCCCCTGCGGTATCTGTGCGGGGGTGTTTTTTTGCGGTCCGGCCGCAGCCTTAGATTTTAACACGGCCAAAGTCCGACTGAAGTTCGGTCAAAGCCGGGCCGTCATGCGGCGCGCTGCCGTCGCTCCCTTTGCAGGTGCGCAGCGTGCAGAAAGCATCGCCCTGCGGTGGGCGCGGTGTGCAGCACATAAAAAGCAGTACGCTTCATCGGCCTTGGGCGGTCAGGGCAAACCTGTCAGGTCTGTCCGTCCGGGCCGTCCCGCAGCTGCAAAAACGCCTGATAAATATCACCGCGCGGCAGCCCGGTGCGGTGTGCGGCCTGCTTGCAGGCGGCGCTGGGGGTCAGGCCGTCCGCGGCCAGTTGGCGCGCCAGCTCGGCGGCAGCCTCCAGCGTGGGGGGCTCCTCCTGCGTGCTTTTGGGCGGTGCGCCTGCCAGCACCAGACAAAACTCGCCGCGCGGGGGCTGCTGCGCATACAGGCGCGCGGCCTCGCCCAGCGTTGTTTTGAAGATCTCCTCGTGCAGCTTGGTCAGCTCGCGGCAGACGGTCACGCTGCGCTCCTCGCCAAAGGCGGCGCACAGGTCGGCCAGCGTGGTGTTCAGCTTGTGCGGGGCCTCATAAAAGATCATGGTGCGCTCCTCCGCGCGCAGACCCTCCAGCCGGGCGCGGCGCTGGTTGCGGTTCACCGGCAAAAAACCCTCAAAGCACCAGCGGCCGGTCGCCTGCCCGCTGACGGCCAGCGCCGTGGCGGCCGCGCTGGCGGCCGGCACCGGCACAACGGTAATACCCGCCGCGTGGGCGTCGCGCACCAGCAGCTCGCCGGGGTCGCTGATGCAGGGCATGCCCGCATCCGAACAGACGGCGCAGTTTTCCCCCGCCAGAATGCGCTGCAAAATCACGCCGCCGCGCTCGGCGGCGTTGTGCTCATAATAGCTGACCAGCGGCTTTTTCAGCCCCAGATGGTTCAGCAGCTTCAGGGTGACGCGGGTATCCTCGGCGGCAATAAAATCAACGCTGCCAAAGGTGGCGGCGGCACGCGGGGTCAGATCCTGCAAGTTGCCGATGGGGGTGGCCACCACATACAGAATGCCGGGCATGGGCAAAGCTCCTTTCTGATGACAAGGGCCGACGGCAGCGCGCCGCGGCTGGGGCAAGTAATCTTGCCCCGGCAAATAATCTTGCCCCGGGCAAATGACTTTTCCCCGGAAAAACGGTTTTACACCGGGCAAATGTTTTTCCGGGCAAACGGTCTTGCTCCAGCATTACGGCAAAGGCCATATCAAGCCGCGGGCAGGGCCGGAAAAAGCAAAAAACAGTTTTGGGCGCCCGGTATGCCGCCGGGCAAAAACGGCGGGCGTTCGGGCATTTGGCTGCGGCTTGGCACAAGGCCGCGCGGCGCGCTCCTTGCGGCGGCATCCCGTCAGGGGGTCTTGCCGTAAATGCGCAGCACCTCCGGCGAAAAGCCGCCGTCCGGCCCCTCCATAACAAGATCATCCAGCAGGTCCAGCCCCACGCCGCCCGCCTTGCGGGCATCCAGCAAAAACAGCCAGGGGCGGCTGCCGGGGCGCTGGCGCACCAGCCGCAGGCGCTTTGGCTGCAGCCCGGCGGCCACGCACGCCGCCATCACCTGCGCAAGGGCGGCCGGGCGCTGGCACAGGCACAACCGTCCGCCATCCCGCAGCAGCCGCGCCGCCGTGCGGCAAACGTCGTCGGTGGTACAGGTCAGCTGGTGGCGCGCCGCCGCCCGGCTTTGCCGCGTGCTGACAAAACCGCCCGCAAAATAAGGCGGGTTGCAGCACACCACATCCAGCGGGCGGCCGCCCGCAGCGGCTTCCCAACCGGCGGTGCGAAGATCGGCACAAAGGCCGATGATGTGCCGCGCGTGGGCAAAGGCTTCCTCATCGGGCAGCCCGTCAGGCAGTGCCGCCTTTGGCGGCGCATCTGCGGCATCGGCCGCAGCCGTTTTTGCCTCGGCGCTTAGCGCCGGGGCGGCCGCCTGCGGCAGGCAGGGGGTGTGCAGGGCCTTTTGCAGCAGCGCGGCAGCGGGCGGCTGCAGCTCAACGGCCAGGCACAGGCCCCGGTGCCCTGCATCGTGCCAGCGCAGCGGAATGATGCCGCAGCCGCTGCCAAGGTCGCAGCAGCGCTCGGCCCGGCGCACGCCGCAAAAATGCGACAGCAGCATGGCATCGGTGCCAAAGCGGTGCTCGCGGCTGACCCATACCGGCGTGCCGTGGGCAAGGCGTTCGCAGGTCAGCCCTTCGGCCCCGTTTGCGGTGGGTGCGGCTTGCGGCATGGCGGGTCCCCTTTCTTTGCAATGGAATGCTTCTATTGTACACTGCACGCCCTTTTTTTGCAAGAACGCGGCGCAAAAGCAAAACGACGAAAAAAGATAGATAAAAGTAATAATAAGATGAGTAAAAAATATATTGACAAAGAATATCTGTAATGATACTGTAAAATTGATAATAGGTGAAAACCGTGCAGAGCAGGCAGCAATGCCCGACAGACAGCTTTTTAGAAACTTTTCAGCTTGGTGGCCGTCGGCCCGCCCGCCCCTGCGCCCAAAGAAACAGAAATAACTTAGAATCCGGGGCTGACCGATGCGAGTGCTTTTGTTGGCAGATGCTGCCGTCGACAAAAAGAAAAAACACAGGCCGATAACGGCCGTATCTGGCCCGTACCGCCAGGCACCGGCCTGCGGCGGCGCGGCATCCGGCGCGCCCGCCGTACAAGAAGAAAATGACGCAATATCCCCCAATAAAAAAGGAGGAAGAAATGAAAAAGTACCGTTTTCGCAGCTGTCTCACCGTTTTTCTTGCCCTGCTGCTGACGGCGGCACTTTTTTCCGGCTGCAGCGCTGCGCCCGCGGAACAGGAGCAGGAGCCGCAGCCCATGACCTATGCCGAACGGATGGCTCTGGTGCGGCAGTCGGCCGACAGCGGCCTGACGCCGCGCCTGCTCTGGGCGGCCGAATGGAGCATGGAGGATGACCGCGTGTGGGTGTTCGGCAACGGCGAGGATGGCATCCTGCTTGCTTCGCTGACGCCGCAGGCGACGGAGGCATCGGTGCAGAATATTCAATTGCCGGAGGCAGAGCCGACGGCCCCGGGCCAGACCTGCCTGCAGGATCTGCAAAGCCTCTGCCGCCTGCCGGATGGCAGCGTGCGGTTTCTTTTGATGGAACAGGTCTTTAACGCCCAACCGGACGACGGGCTGGCGGCGCTGGGCGCCCCGGTGAGCACCCGACTGTTTCTCTGCCTGCTGCAGGCGGACGGCACGCTGAAAAAGGAAGCCGCGTTTGCCCTGCCACAGGCGCTTGAGGAGGGCGGGCAGGCGTTGCTGATGCCGATAAAGGAAAGCTTTGGTTGTACGGCGGCGGACAGCGCCTTTGTTGCCGTGCAGCTTTACACGCTGCAGGAGGACAGTACCGGCCAGTATGCGCAAACGGTGTTTCTGACATTGGAAAACGGCGAGGGCCGGGTGTGGCCCCTGCCGGACGGCGTGCTGCTGAAAACGGTATGCGCCCTGCCGGATGGGCGAAAGCTGGCGCTGATCTCTCAAAACGACCCCTCGCAGCCCGGCGGAAGAACCGAACAGCTGGCCTGGCTGGAGGCGGAGGGCGCTTCGCTTTGTCTGACCCCGTGCGAGGGCTGCCCCATGGCCGCCCGCTGCGAATGCCTTGTGTCGGGCGGCCAGCCGGGCGCCCTGCTGGCGTGGGGCCTGAATGCGGCGGTACAGGCAGACCCTGCCGCCCGGACGGAAACGGTGCTGGTGGAGGATTGGCAGACCTTCGGCATTGACCCGCTGGCCCTGCAGGCCGTGCTGCCCCTGCCGGAGGGCAGGCTGCTGGCCGTCACCGCCGGAACCGACGAAAACGGCGCCAACTGCTATACCCTGCACCGTCTGGCCCCCTGCGGCGATGCATTGCAGAATGTTCCCGTCCTTACGCTGGGGCTGACCGGCTATCTGGATGATACCGTGCAGCGGCTGGTGCAGGAGTACAATTTCAGCGAGCCGGAGGTCTATATCCGCACGGAGGATTATTCCGATGCCGCCGCGGCCGAGCAGGGGTTCGACTCCGGCTGGCAGCTGCTGCAGCGCCGCCTGCTGGAGGGAAAAGCGCCCGATCTGCTGATCCTGCCGCAGCAATGGAACATCCGGCAGCTGATCCGGCAGGGCGCTTTTCAGGATCTTTACCCCCTGCTGGATGCCGATGAGCAGCTGACGCGGGCGGATATTCTGCCCGGCATTCTGGCGGCCTGCACCGAAAACGATACCCTGCCGACCATTGCGGCGGCCTTTCAGGTGTATACCGCCGTGGGCAGCCCGCAAACGGTGGGCGACGCACCCGGATGGAGCCTGCCGCAGTATCGGCAGCTGTGCGCGCAGAACCCGCAGGCGGCCGCGCCGTATTACGGTTTTTCCCGGCAGGATTTTCTGCTGGCCCATCTGCGCGCCGCCGACAGCCTTTTTGTGGACGATGCGGCGGGGCGCAGCCATCTGAACGAGCAGCCCTTTGTGCAGCTGCTGGAAAGCAGCGCAGCCTGCCCGGCGCAGCGGCAGGGCGTCAACGATGACCCCAAGCAGGCGCTTGCGCAAAAAACCTCGCTGCTGCGGCCGCTGGTGATCGGCAGCTTTTCCAATGCCCTGCAGCTGCGGTACGAATTTGACGGCGCGTTTGTCTGCAAGGGCTTTGCCGACGAATGCGGCACAACGGCACAGCCCGTGCTGCGGTTGGCCGTCACCCGTGACTGTGCCGACCCACAAAGTGCGTGGCGGTTTGTGTGCAGCTTTCTGCTGCCGTCATTTCAGGATACCGTGGCCGCAGACCCGATGCTGTTCGCGTTTCCGGTGCGGTGCGACAGCCTGCGGCAGGCGGCTGCCGCAGCGCAGCAGCCGGTTGCCCCCGCAAGCTGGCCGAGCTATCTGACGGCGGCGCAGGCCAAAACGTGGGATACCGGCGTGACACCGGAGGAATGCGCCCGGCTGCAGCAGCTGATCGATAACGTGCGGACGCTGGAAAACATCGACTCTGACGTGGAGAACATTATTCTGGAGGAGGCCGCCGTTTTTTACGCCGGGGCCTGTACGGCGCAGCAGGCGGCCGACCGCATGCATGACCGTGTGCAGACCTGCCTGCAGGAGCAGGCAGACTGACGGGCTTTTTGCCCGGCGGCACCGGCTCTTTGTCAGGCGGTATCCGGCATTTGTCGGCAGCACCCGGTCATCCGTCAAGCCGCGCTCAGCCATGGCCGGGCGGCCCCCTGATGAACGCGGAATATACCGGGCTCATTGACAGGAGCGCTTTACGAACGTTAACTGTTGAATGTACTGGATTATCATTAGATATGACTAAAAATAAATATCCCCCGGCAACGCTGGGGGATATTTATTAAAACTCAAAAACTCAAATGACAGGCATCTTTGACTTTTTGCAATTCCACCATAATTTTGTAGGGGCAATCAAAAAGGAGTTTCTGTCATTTTCATACGGCAGCTTCAAAACACGCACCTCCCTTACAGCGCCTTAACCGTGTCAAGAAACTGACTCATGCTCATTGCACCCGGCAAGAGGTTTTCGTCATTCTCAAATACCATGTAATAGCGGAAATCCTTGCCCGCTGCTGTGCGCCACGCCTGACCGAGCGCGATTTTCTCCCGGCTATCGTCGTTTTTCAGGTGTTCGCCCTTGGTTTCCGCGCAGATGAGCTTGCCGCTTTGGGTCATAATCAGAATATCGGGGTAATGCTTGATAAAGCCGTTGATTGCAAAACCCTGACGGGCAATATTCCTGTGCCACCAGCGGACATTCGGCAGGGCGGT
>CAKTAM010000043.1 GCA_934527255.1 uncultured Oscillospiraceae bacterium
GTACAGCTGCGTCTGCTGCGCGCGCAGCTGCAGTCGCTGTTTGATGCCGCAGTGGGTGAAAACGCCGGTATCGTGCTGCGGGTGGTCGGCATCGGGCTGCTGGTGCAGGCCACGGCGGATCTGTGCCGCGAGGCGGACCAGCCCGCGCTGGAGGGCAAGGTGATCCTGTTGGGAAAGCTGCTGATCGTGGCATCGGCCGCACCGCTGGCAGGCCGGGCGCTGCAGCTGCTGTCGGGGCTGCTGCTATGAAAAAGAGGCTTTGTCGATGGGCACTGTGTCTGGCGGCATTGTTGGCGCTGCTGTCAGGCAGCCTGCAGCGGGCGTCGGCCGCCTGTGCGCCGCAGAGGCTGACTGCAGAAAGGCGGCAGGCAGAGGAGGCGCAGCAGACGCTTTCGCTGGAGGATTATCTGCTGGAGGACGACTGGCGCGCCTTTTTTGAAGCACAGCCGTTTTCGCTGGAGCAGCTGCGCGGCAAAAGCCTGCCGCAGCTGCTTGGCGCGCTGTGGCAGCAGCTGACGGCGCAGCTGCGCAGACCGCTGCAAAGCGCCCTGCGTGTGACGGCGCTGTTGGCGCTGCTGGGCTTTTTTCGGCTGCTGGGCAGAGAAAACGCCTCGCCGGAGCTGGAATATACCCTGCAGTCGGTGATGACCGTGGTCGTTTTTCTGTTGCTGAGTACGCCGGTGCTGGCGCTGCTGGAGGATTTCCGGCAGACGCTGGAAAGCGGCAGGGTGTTTCTTGCCCAGTTGACGCCGGTGTTGTGCTCGGTTCTGGCGGCCAGCGGGCAGACGGGCACGGCGCTGGTGTGCAGCACGGTGTTTTCCGGCGTTCTGCTGGCGGTGGCGCAGGCGTTGTACGGCTGGGTCGCGCCGCTGATCCGCATTTTTCTGGCGCTCAGTGTGACCAGCGGCCTGTGCGGCTCGCTGCGGCTGGAGGGCTTTGTGCAGCTGCTGCGCCGCATTCTGTATTGGTCGCTGGGGGTCATTGCCACCCTGTTTGCCGGGTATCTCGGGCTGCAAAGCGTGCTGGCCAACGCGGGCGATTCGCTTGCCCTGAAAACCGGAAAGCTGGTGCTTTCGGGCGGCATCCCCATTGTGGGCGGGGCGGTATCCGATGCGGTGGGCACCGTTTATACCGGGCTGCGGCTGGTCAAAAGCGCCGTGGGGGTGCTGGGCATCGTCGGTCTGCTGGTACTGTTTTTGCCGGGGCTGCTGCAATGCCTTGTGTATGGGTTGGTGTGCCGGGCCTGCTCGGCTGCGGCGCGCCTGTTTGACAATGCCCCTGCCGCGGCCCTGCTGGACGGCCTGGCGGAGGCCGTGCGTATGCTGGGCGCGGTGCTGACGCTGTACCTGATGCTGACGGTGCTTTCCACGGCACTGCTGGCACTATGGAGCACCGGGGCACTGTAGCCGTCCCGGCCAAAGGAGAGGAACGGGACAATGGAAGCGCTGCGACGCTGGATACTGCTGCTGTGCAGCGGCTGCATTCTATATGGCCTGCTGGAAAACCTGCTGCCGCGGCGCGGGGTCTGGCCAGTCATAAAAGCGGTGGCCGTCTTATATATTTTACTGGTCGCACTTTCTCCGGTGCAAAGCCTTGCTCTGCCGGAAAACGGCTGGCCGCCGCTTGAAGAGGCGTCGTCGGCGCTGCCGACGGATCCTGCCGTGCAGGAGGCCTTTTGGCGGCAAACCGGGGAAGAGCTGCAAAAAACACTGTCGCAGGCGCTGGAGGCGGCCGGGGTGGATGCACGGCTGCTGGAGGCGAAGCTTTCCGACGAAAACACGCCGGTGCGGCTGCGGCTGTGGGTGCGGGATGAAGCGGCACAGGCGGCGGCCCGCCAGTTGTGCGACAGCCTGTTGGAAACGGCGGCGGAGTATGAATGGGAGTACGGATGAAAGAGGATGTCGGAATGAACAAAGAGGAGACTGCCGTCGGGCAAAAGACGGTGCAGGGCCTTTGGCAGACGCTGCGCTCGGGCCGGGGGCTGGAAAAGCTTCTTGGCCGCAGGGCTGTTTTGTGGGCCGGCGCGCTGGGGGCGCTGGTGCTGCTGGTGTTCAGCTTTGCAGGCGGCGCTGACCGCAGCGCCCCGGCCGCCGACGGCGCCGCCGCACAGCCGCAGGCCCTTGAGGTCGGGCAGTACGAGGCCGAGCTGGAGGCGCGGCTGACGCAGCTGTTGTCGCAGGTGGAGGGGGCGGGGCAGGTGAGCGTGATGGTCACGCTGGAAAGCACCGCGCAGACGGTGTACGCCCAGGCGTACGCCGAAACGGATGATACCTCCAGCGGGCAGCAAAGCGGCGAAAGCCGACGGTTCAGCCGCTCGACCGATTATGTGCTGATCAGTGACGGCGGCAGTCGTCAGGCGCTGGAGGAGACCACGCTGCAGCCAACGGTAAAGGGCGTGGCCGTGGTGTGCACCGGCGCGGAAAGCGCACGCGTGGTCAGCCGCATGACCCAGTTGGTCAGTACGGTATTGGGCATTCCCAGCAGCCGCATCTGCGTGACCGGCTAGCCGGGCGTCCCGGTTTCGCATACAGGCAACAGAAGGAGGCAGAAGAAAACAATGACAAGTGCAAAGCAGCGCAGAAAGATCACCCTGGCCGCCCTTGCCGTCGCGCTGGGGGCCGCCGTTTACCTGAACTGGCAGTACGCGCGCACCGATACGCCGCTTGGCTTTGACGTGCAGGACAGCATGGTGCTTTCCACCGAAAGCGGCGCCATGGACGATGTGAACAAAAACTATGGCGACGCCCAGCTGGTCAGCGCCGCAAAGGATTCCGGCGAGGCCTATTTTGATGAGGCCGGGCTCAAGCGCAGCAAGACCCGCGACGAGGCGTTGGATAAGCTGCAGAAATCGCTGAAAAACGCCAAGCTGACCCAGGAGGAAAAGCAGAAGCTGACCGATGAGCTCAGCGGTGTGCTCACCGCCATGACAGCCGAGGGCGACATTGAAAATCTGGTGCGCGCAAAGGGGTTTGCCAACTGTCTGGCCTTTATTGATACCGACCGCGTGACGGTGACGGTCAGCACCGGCGGCGAGGCGCTGACGCAGGCGCAGGCGGCCCAGATTCGCGATATCATCCTCAGCAAGCTGGATGTGGAGGCGAAAAATATTTCAATTGTTGAGGTGAAATAGTTGTTTCAGCCGTGGGAATTTGGTATAATAACAAAAATTGGAGTATTTTTCATGCAGCCTTCGGCAAAAAACGGCCGGGGGAGCTGTCCGGTCGGCTGCGGTCGGCGGGCAGCGTCAGGCGGGAGGCCAAAGCAAGCGCAGGGCCGCCGCCGGAAAGGACGGACAGACGTATGGAAGTGAAAGAACATGCAACCATCGGCAGCCTGCAGATCGCCGCGGATGTGCTGTGCAAAATAGCCCGGCAGGCGGCGCTGGAGATCGACGGCGTGGCCGGGGTCGAGCAGGCAGGCAACAGTGTGCGCAGCGTGGTGGCCAGCCGCATCCAGAAGCCGGTGACGGTCGTTCTGGTGGACGGCGTGGCGGAGTTTACCGTCAATCTGGTCGTGCGGTACGGCGCCAAAATTCCGGCACTGTGCGAGCATGTGCAGGAAAACGTCAAAAACGCCGTGCAGAGCATGACCGGCGTGACAGTCTCCCGCGTGAACGTCGTGGTCGCGGGCATCCGCCCCGAGGCGGAGGCCTGACCTCCCGGACAGGACAATTGAAAGAAAACAGGCACGGCCTCCTTTTTGATGCAGCGGTTTCAAAAAGGAGGCTTGTGCAGTCTGAAAGGTGAAAAATCATGAAGCGAAAAGATTCACGCGAGAGCGCTTTCCTGGCCGAGTTTGAGCTGACGTTCGGTCACAGCAGCCTGGACGAGCTGCTGGAGACCGTGCGGGAGGAGGGCGAGTACGGGCTGGACGACTTTGCCGAAAGCCTGCTGCGCCTGTATGAGCAGCACTCCTTCGAGGTGGACGAGCAGATCCGTGCGCATCTGAAGGGCTGGAGCGACGAGCGCCTGTCCAAAACCAGCCTCAGCCTGCTGCGGCTCTCCATTGCGGAGATGCTGTACGGTGAGCCGGATATGGACAGCGTTATCATCAATGAGGCGGTCGAGCTGGCCAAGCGGTATGCCGGAGAAAAGGATTATCAGTTTGTCAACGGCCTGCTGGGTACGGTCTCCCGTGACAGAGCGGCCGAAAAGGCGGCCGCCGCAGAGCCTGCCGGGCAGTCGGCCGCTGACGCTGCGCCATGCTGATCTTAGGGCTGGACACCAGCAATTACGCTACCTCCATGGCCGTGCTGGATACCGATGCCATGCGCCTGCAGTATGATATCAAGCGTTTTCTGCCGGTGCGCGCTGGGCAGCTGGGGCTGCGGCAGAGCGATGCGGTCTTTCACCACACGCAGGCGCTGCCGCAGCTGCTGGAGGAGGTGAGCCGCAGGGTGCCCCTTGGCGAGATCGCCGCAGTGGGCGTTTCGGCCAGTCACCGTCCGTTGGAGGGCTCTTATATGCCCTGCTTTACCACGGGTGTGGCGTTTGCCGACGCATTGGCGGCTTTTAAGGGGCTGCCGCTTGTTCAGACAACGCATCAGCAGGGGCATATTGCCGCCGCGCTGTTCGCCTGCGGCGACCCGCAGCTGTTTGAACAGGAGGCGCTGGTCTTTCATGTGTCCGGCGGCACGACCGACCTTCTGCGCTGCCGCGGCAGTCAGGTGCTGGGCCAGCTGGGCACCAGCAGCGACCTGTACGCCGGGCAGGCGGTCGACCGCATCGGCGTCCGGCTGGGGTTCCCGTTCCCGGCCGGGGCCGAGCTTTCGCGGCTGGCACTGGCCTGCAGCGAGCCGGTCGCCGTGCCGCGCGTCAGCGTGCGCGGGTGCAGCTGCAGCCTTTCCGGGCTGGAAAATCAGTGCAATGCACTGCTGGAGGCGGGGCGTTCGCCGCAGTATGTGGCCAAATACTGCCTGCTGGCGGTGGCGCGCACGCTGGAAAAAATGATGCTGGCCGCGCTGGAGCAATACCCCGGCCGCCCGGTGATCTTTGCCGGCGGGGTGATGAGCAGCCCTGTTGTGCGGCAGTACATGCAGCAGCGGCACCCGGCCAGCCGCTTTGTGGAGGGAAAGTTTGCCTCCGACAACGCCATTGGCGTCAGTGTGATCGCTGCGAAGGAGTGCATGGCATGCCCGAAGAAAGATTGACCGTCAGCGTGACGGCGCTCAACCGCTATGTCCGGTCGCTGCTGGACGGCGACCTTCGCCTGAGAGATCTGCGCCTGCGCGGCGAGATCTCCAATTTTGTGCATCACCGCACGGGGCACTGTTATTTTTCGCTGAAGGATGAGGCCTGCAGCGTTCGTGCGGTCATGTTCCGCGCCGATGCGCAGCAGCTGCGGTTTCTTCCGCAGAACGGCATGCAGGTCGTGGCGGACTGCCGGGTCTCCCTGTTCGAGAGAGACGGCAGCTTTCAGGTGTATGTCAGCTCGCTGTTTCCGGATGGCCTTGGTTCCATCCGGCTGGCGTTCGAGCAGCTGAAGAGCCGTTTGGAAAAAGAAGGCCTGTTTGACCCTGCCCACAAAAAGCCGCTTCCGCCCATGCCCGCAGTGATCGGCGTGGTGACATCGGCGACGGGGGCCGCGCTGCAGGATATCCGCAACGTGCTTTCGCGCCGCTTCCCGCTGACAAGGCTTCTGTTGGCGCCGGTCAGCGTGCAGGGCGCGCAGGCAGCGCAGGAGGTTGCCGCCGCCATTGCCCGGCTGGATGCCGACGGCCGGGCTGACGTCATTATTGTGGCGCGGGGCGGCGGCTCGGCGGAGGATCTGTGGGTGTTCAACGATGAGCGTATCGCCCGTGCGGCCTATGCCTGCCGCACGCCGCTGATCTCCGCCATCGGCCACGAAATTGATTTTACCATTCTGGATTTTGTCGCCGACTGGCGCGCGCCGACCCCGTCGGCCGCGGCCGAGCTTGCCGTGCCGGAAACAGGGGCGCTGCTGCGGCACAACGCCGAGCTGGCCGACAGCCTGCAGCGGCTGATGCGGCAGAGACTGCAGCGCTGCCGTCAGAACGTACAGGTGCTGGCCAATCACCCGGCGCTGCGTGCCTCCGCGCAGCGGGTGCCGACCTGCCGTGACAGACTTTCGGCGCTGAACGCGGCGCTGTGCCGTCAGGCACAGAGCTCTTTGGCGCAGCGCGCCGACCGTCTTGCCGCCTGTGCGCGGCTGGCCGCTTCGCTTGACCCGTACGCGGTGCTGGCGCGCGGTTACGCCGTGGTGTATCAGGACGGTGTGCCCGCACGGCCCACCCGTTTGAAGGCGGGCGATGCGGTGCAGATCGAAACGGCGGCCGCCCGGCTGGACTGCACCGTAGAGCATGTGATGCCAAAGCGTCCGCACAGGGCCAAAAGGGCCGCGCAGCCGTCCAAAGCGGCTGATGCAGACGCTGCGCCGCAGCCGGAAACGGAAAAGGAGAAGCCATGAAAAAGAAAGAGCCTGTCCTCTCTTATGAGGAAGCCGTCGCCGAGCTGGAAAGCATTCTGCAAAAGCTTTCGGCGGAGGAGACGACGCTGGAGGAATCGCTGACGCTGTACGCCCGTGCGGCACAGCTGATCGCCGACTGCAATGCCCTGCTGAAAAAGGCCGAGCTGCAGATGGAGACCGTTACCCAGACGCTGCAGGGCCTGCAGGAGGAACCGGAAGATGACGTATGAACAGCAGCTTCGCGCCGCACAGCAGGAGGTCGACGCGGCGCTGGAAACGTGGTTTGCCCGGGTGTTTCCCGCCAGGGCATCCTCGGCGGTCGCCTGGGCGGCGGCAAGCGGGTGCGGGGCGTGCTGGCGCTGGAGACCTGCCGCCAGCTGTGCGGCGACAGCCGTCCGGCCGCCAGCTATGCGGCGGCGGTGGAAATGCTGCACTGCTACTCGCTCATACATGATGATCTGCCCTGTATGGACAATGACGATACCCGCCGCGGGCAGCCCTCCTGCCACAAGGCGTTTGATGAGGCGACGGCCCTGTTGGCGGGCGACGCGCTGCTGACGGCGGCATTTGACGCGCTGTGCAGCAACGACAACACCGCGCAGCAGAACGTCAGCGCCGTGCAGCTGCTGGCCCGCGCGGCCGGCCCCTGCGGAATGGTTTACGGGCAGGAGCTTGACCTGGCCGCCGAGGCCTGCCCGGTGGATGAGGCCGGGCTGCTGCGCATCCACGAAAACAAGACGGGCCGTCTGATCCGCGCCGCCGTGGCGCTGGGGGCAACGGCGGGCGGCGCCGCGCCTGCACAGTACGCGGCGCTGGATTCTTATGCAGCCGACCTTGGTCTGGTGTTTCAGATCGTGGATGACGTGCTGGATGTGACCTCCACGCAGGAGGTGCTGGGCAAGCCCATCGGCAGCGACAGTGAAAACCATAAAACGACGTTTGTCACCCTGCATGGGGTCGATGGCGCGCTGGCCCGCGCACAGCAGGTGACGCAGCGCGCCTGTGACACGCTGCAGACGGCGTTTGGCCAGCAGGCCGAGTTCCTGTGCCTGCTGGCACAGCGGCTGCTGCACCGCAGCAAATAACGCACGCTTTGCACACGGCAGAAGAGGCGCTTCCATGAGGCGGCCGCCGCTTGTGCCGGGCGCAGAGGGAAAGGGGGCGCAAGGCCCGCTTATGAGCTGGTTGGAAGGCATTCATTCTCCGGCGGACGTCAAGGCGCTGAGCCCTGCGCAGCTGGAGGAGCTGTGTGCGGAGATCCGGCAGTTTCTCATCCGCAACGTTTCCGAAACAGGGGGACATCTGTCCTCCAATCTGGGCACGGTCGAGCTGACCGTTGCTCTGCATCACGAATTTTCCTCCCCCACAGACAGTATTATTTTTGATGTGGGGCATCAGTGCTACACCCATAAAATTCTCACGGGGCGCAGCGCGTTGTTTGGCGGTCTGCGCCGGGAAAACGGCCTGTCCGGCTTTCCTTGCCCGCAGGAAAGCCCGCATGACCCCTTTGTGGAGGGGCACGCTAACGTAGCATTGTCGCAGGCCATCGGCCATGCACAGGCAAAAAAGCTGCGGGGCGAGCCGGGCTATGTCATTGCGGTGATGGGTGACGGCGCGTTCACCGGCGGCATGGTGTACGAGGGCATCAACAACATTGCCAGACTGGACAACCTCATTGTCATTCTCAATGACAACAAAATGTCCATCTCCAAAAACGTGGGGGCCATCTCACGCTATTTTACCCGCCTGCGGACCGATGCAGGCTATAACCGTGCAAAACGCAATGTGCAGTCCTTTCTGCGCCGGGTGCCGCTGGTCGGCCCGGCGGTGGCCAGGGGGCTGGTGTGGGCCAAAGGGCTGGTGCGGCGGCTGATCTATCGCTCCACCTGGTTCGAGGATATGGGCTTTGCCTATCATGGCCCGCTGGACGGGCACGACCTGCACCGCCTGTGCGAGGCGTTTGCCAACCTGAAAGGGCTGGATCGCCCGCTTTTTCTGCATATTGTTACCATAAAAGGCAAGGGCTTTGCGCCCGCCGAAGAAAACCCCGGCGCGTTTCACGGCGTGCCGTCATTTGATGTCAACAGCGTTCCGGTGTTGGATCCCGACCTTTCGCCCGGCAACTCGTTCTCGGATGAATTCGGCCGCGCGCTGTGTGCCGCCGCAGCGCAGGATACGCGCATCTGCGCGGTGACGGCGGCCATGAAATACGGCACAGGGCTGCATTACATGCGCAAGGCGTTTCCCGCGCGCATCTTTGATGTCGGCATGGCCGAGCAGCACGCCGTCACCTTTGCCGCGGGGCTTGCCCGCGGCGGCATGCGGCCGGTCGTGGCCATTTATTCCACCTTTCTGCAGCGCGCCTATGATCAGATCATCCACGATGTGGCGCTGAACCATGCCGACGTTCTGCTGGCGATCGACCGCGCCGGGCTGGTGCCGGGCGACGGCGTAACGCATCAGGGCATTTACGATGTTGCGTTTTTGTCGCAGCTGTCTGAGATGCAGATCGTCAGCCCGGCCAATTATGCCGAGCTGCGCTTCTGGCTGCTGCGGCTGCTGCAGGAGGAAAGCGGCCCGCGCGCGCTGCGCTATTCGCGCGGCGAGCCCACCCCCCGTCTGGAGGCGCTGGGCTGTACCGGCCGCCCGTATGATTTTGTCAGCCGTGCCAGCGCCGATACGGTGCTGGTCAGCTACGGCACCCTGTTTGATGAATGTCTGCAGGCGCAGCAGCAGGCGCAGCGGCCGCCCGCGCTGCTCAAGCTGACGGTGCTGCACCCGCTGCCGCCGCAGCTGGCGCAGGAGCTGTGCGCCTATCAGACCATTGTTTTTGCCGAGGAAAGCGTGCCGGTGGGCAGCGTCGGTCAGCAGCTGAGCGAGCAGCTGGCCCAGGCGGGCTTTCGCGGTCAGCTGCGGCACCTTACGGTGTCCAACATTGTCGATCATGCCACGGTGGCGCAGCTGCGCCGCCAGCAGGGGCTGGATGCCGCCGGTATCCTGCGCACCCTGCGGCAGGCGCAGACCGAAACGACAGGAGGAAGCCATTGAAAATCAGGTTGGATAAATATCTGTTCGAGCAGGGCATGACCCCCAGCCGCGAGCGCGCGCAGGCGCTCATCATGTCCGGCATCGTCTATGTCAACGATGTCAAGGCCGACAAAGCGGGCGATATGGTGGCGGCGGATGACCGCGTGGAGATTCGCGGGCACGATATCCCTTATGTCAGCCGCGGCGGCCTCAAGCTGGAAAAGGCGTTTTCCAGCTTTGGGCTGGATCTCAACGGAAAGATCTGCATGGACATCGGCGCTTCCACGGGCGGCTTTACCGACTGCATGCTGCAAAACGGGGCCAGCCGGGTGTATGCGGTGGATGTGGGCCGCGGCCAGCTGGACTGGAGCCTGCGCACCGACGACCGCGTTATCAATATGGAGCGTACCAATATCCGATATGTCACGCCGGAGCAGGTGCCCGATCCTATCGCGTTTTTCAGCGTGGATGTTTCGTTCATCTCGCTCAAGCACATTTTCCCGGTGGCCTATGCCGTCTCCACGCCGTCGTGCACCGGCGTGTGTCTTGTCAAGCCGCAGTTTGAGGCAGGGCGCGAAAAGGTCGGCAAAAAGGGCGTGGTGCGCGAGCCGGAGACCCACCGCGAGGTGATCGCACAGGCCATCGGCTATGCCAACGCCAACGGTTTTACGGCCGAGGGCCTGTCGTTTTCGCCCATCAAGGGGCCGGAGGGTAACATTGAATTTCTGCTGTATGTGCGCAAGGACGGCGGCGAAAACCGGGTGGATGCCGAGGAGATCGCCCGCGTGGTCGAACAGGCGCATGCGCAGCTGTAAGCGCCGCAGGGCTGTCGGCCCGCGGTAAAAAAAGAACCGCGTCGGGCATTCTGCCTGCGCGGGAAAGGAAAAGAATATGAAGAACGAACGGCAGGAGAAGATCCTGGAGCTGATCCGCCGCTACCCCATCGACCGGCAGGAGACCATGATGGAGCATCTGTCACAGGAGGGCTTTTCGGTGACGCAGGCGACCGTCAGCCGGGATATCCGCCAACTGCATCTGGTCAAGGTGTCGGACGGACAGGGCGGCTACCGCTATATGGCGCAGGACGCTTCGCCGCGCGGTACGCATTCGGCGTCGCGGTTTGAGACCATCTTTCGCGAAAGCGTGCTGAAGGTCGATTACGCGGGCAATGTGGTGCTGGTCAAATGCTACAGCGGCATGGCCAATGCCGCCTGCGAGCTGTTTGACGCCATGTCGTGGGAAAATGTGGTCGGCACGCTGTCGGGTGACGACACCTTTTTTGTGCTGATGCGCAGCGAAGCGGCGGCCGACAGCATTGTCGGGCAGCTGCGGCAGTATATGGCACAACGGTAAGACGCCGCAAAAGCGGAAAGCCTTTTTTCAATACAGGAGAAGAACGTCATGCTGCGAGAACTGACCATTGAAAACGTTGCCGTCATTGAAAAGGCCGTGGTCCATTTCGACTCCGGCTTCAATGTGCTGACGGGCGAGACCGGCGCGGGCAAATCCATCCTGATTGATTCCATCAATGCTATTCTGGGCAGCCGCACTTCGCGCGATATCGTGCGGGCGCAGGCGGCCAAGGCCCGCATCTGGGCGGTGTTCTGCGGGCTGCCGCAGGCGCTCTGTGCCCGGCTGGAGGAGGAGGGCTATCCCTGCGAGGAGGGCGAGCTGCTGCTGTACCGGGAGATCACCGCCGACGGAAAAAGCAGCTGCCGTGTCAACGGACGGCCGGCGGCCGCCGCCAGCCTGCGCGAAATTTGCGAGGGGCTTATTACCATTCACGGCCAGCACGACAACCAGAGCCTGCTGAATCCGGCGCGCCATCTTGGCATTCTGGATGCCTACGCCCGCAACCGTGCGCTGTTGGAGGCGTATTATAAGGAGTACCGCGCGCTGGTCGCCGTGGAAAAGGAACTGAAATCGCTGGTGACGGACGAGCGCGAAAAACAGGCGCGTATCGAGCTGCTGCGGTATCAGATCGACGAGATCGACGCGGCGGCGCTGGTGCCGGGCGAGGAGGAGACGCTGGCGGCGCGGCGCAGCCTGCTGCAGAACGCGCAGAAGATCGCCGACGGCCTCAACGAGGCGCTGCAGGCGCTGGACGGCGACCCGGAGGAGGGCGGCGGCGCGGTGGATCAGCTGGAGCAGGCCGGGGATGCACTGGGCGGTGCGGCAAGGTATCTGCCCGCGCTGCAGGAGAGCGGCGACCGCCTGCAGGAGCTGTACTATACCGCGCAGGAGCTGGCAGCGGAGCTGCGCGGCAGGCTGGACGAGCTGGAGATGGACCCGCAGGAGCGCGAGGAGCTGGAGGAGAGACTGGATCTGTTCTACCGGCTGAAGCAGAAGTATGGCGCGACGGCGCAGGAAATTCTGCAGTTCGCCGACAATGCCCGGCAGGAGCTGGAAAAGATCGAATTCTCCGACGAATATCTCGAAAAACTGTACGACCGCAGAGAAAAGCTGCTGACGGCGGCGGTGCAGGCGGCTGATGCTTTGACAAAAAGCCGTCTGCAGGCATTTGAAAGCCTGCGCGGGCAGCTGCAGGCGTCTCTGGCCTATCTGAACATGGCGGGGGTCGAGCTTTCGCTGCACCACAGCAAGGGCGCGCTGACCGCCACCGGGCAGGATACCGTTGAATTTTACATCGTGACCAACCGGGGCGAGCAGCCAAAGCCGCTGGCGAAGATCGCCTCCGGCGGCGAGCTGTCACGCATTATGCTGGCGCTGAAAAACGCGCTGGCTGACAGCGACGAGATCGGCACCGTGATCTATGACGAGATCGATACCGGCGTCAGCGGGCTGGCAGCCGGGCGCATCGGCAGCGTCATGCAGCGCACCTCGGGCGAGGGGCGGCAGATCATCTGTGTGACGCACACCGCCCAGATTGCCGCCTGTGCCGATACCCACCTGCTCATCCGCAAAAGCACGCAGAACGGCCGCACCTATACGCAGGTAAGCACGCTTGACCGCGCCGCCCGCGTGGAGGAGCTGGCCCGCATCATCGCGGGAAACTATGTGACCGACCTTTCGCGCGCCAGTGCGGATGAAATGCTGCAGCATTTTTCCCGTCAAAGCCAGAACGGGGCTTGACAAACGGCCCTGTTTCGTGTATGTTAGTAAGCAGGTTTTAACCTGACAAATGCAGTGAAGAGCATAAGTAGCCTTCGCGGGTCCATTTCAGAGAGCCTCCGGTGCTGTGAGCGGGGTATGGGCAGCGTGGTGCGAATACCGCTTGGAGCAGCCAGCCGAACCTTACGCAGTAGGCCGGGCCGTGTGGCGCACGTTATCGCGCAGCCGCGTTTGGGCTTCAAACGCGCCGAGGCGTCCTTTGTGAGAAGGGCGCGTTTCAGAGGTGGTACCGCGTAATTGATACGCCCTCTGTCCCGCAGCAAACGGGGCAGAGGGCGTTTTTGCTTTCTGCGGCAGGTGTGCCGTTTGCCGCGGCGCCGTTTTGAACAAAAAAGACACCGGCGCATGCCGGAAAAGGGAGGAAACGTACAATGGGTATTTATGAAGAGCTGGTCGCCCGCGGCCTGATCGCACAGGTGACCAACGAAGAACACATCCGCGAGATGATCAACAACGGCAAGGCAACCTTTTATATCGGCTTTGACTGCACGGCGGACAGCCTGACCGCCGGGCATTTTATGGCGCTGACCCTGATGAAGCGCTTGCAGATGGCGGGCAACCGCCCCATCGCCCTGATCGGCGGCGGCACCACCATGATCGGCGACCCCTCCGGCCGCACCGACATGCGCAAAATGCTCACCCGTGAGGATATCGAGCACAACGCCGCCTGCTTCAAGCGCCAGATGGAGCGCTTTATTGATTTTGGCGAGGGCAAGGCCATGATGGTCAATAACGCCGACTGGCTGCTTGGCCTGAACTATATCGACCTGCTGCGCGAGGTGGGCCCCTGCTTCTCGGTCAACAACATGCTGCGCGCCGAATGCTATAAGCAGCGCATGGAAAAAGGGCTTTCGTTCCTTGAGTTCAACTACATGATCATGCAGTCGTACGATTTCTATTATATGTTCCAGAAATACGGCTGCAATATGGAGTTTGGCGGCGACGACCAGTGGAGCAATATGCTGGGCGGCACCGAGCTCATCCGCAAAAAGCTGGGCAAGGATGCCCACGCCATGACCATCACCCTGCTGACCGATTCCAACGGCAAAAAGATGGGCAAGACCGCAGGCAATGCCGTCTGGCTGGATGCCAACAAAACCTCGCCGTATGATTTTTACCAGTACTGGCGTAATGTGGATGATCTGGATGTCATGAAATGCATCCGCATGCTGACCTTCCTGCCGCTGGAGCAGATCAACGAAATGGCCCAGTGGAAGGACGCTCAGCTCAACCGCGCCAAGGAGATCCTCGCCTACGAGCTGACAAAGATGGTGCACGGCGAGGAGGAGGCCGCCCGGGCCGAGGCGGCAGCCCGCAGCATTTTTGCGGGCGGCGGCGAAAGCGCGGATATGCCGACCACGACTCTGACGCCGGAGCAGCTGACCGACGGTAAGATCGGCGTGCTGCGGCTGCTGGTGGCGGCCGGGCTGTGCCCCTCCAACAGTGCGGCCCGCACGCTGGTGCAGCAGGGCAGCGTGGCGCTGGATGGCGAAAAGGTCGCCGATCCCGCGGCCACGGTCAGCGCCGAGCAGCTGCAGCAGGGCGTGGTGATCCGCAAGGGCAAAAAGGTGTTCCATAAGGTGACGCTGTAACAAACGCACAAACAAAACAGCGCTTCTGCCGCAGGGCAGGGGCGCTGTTTCTTTATCTCTGGAAAACAAAAAACAGACGGCTGTTTTCATAAACAACCGTCTGCTCTGGAGCTACTGGCCGGACTCGAACCGGCGACCTGCTGATTACGAATCAGCTGCTCTACCAACTGAGCCACAGTAGCA
>CAKTAM010000044.1 GCA_934527255.1 uncultured Oscillospiraceae bacterium
TCTTTTCTTCCCGCAAAACACAATCCCCCCATTTCTGTGCATTATCCAGTGTTTCTTATAATAAGATATCAGACTTCGCAAAATAAATCAAGCGATTGCTTGAATAATAATTATAAATTTTTAGGATCACAATGCTTGATCAAACATCACAACAGCCTTTTTCAGCAGCCGCATCTCCGGCAAGCTCTGGATGTACCGAATCGCCGTCTTTGCAAAGATGTTGGACTTTGTCGTATCCAAATCTGCAAGTTTTACGATCTCCGCTGTGCCATTCTCAAAATCAAACCGCAGCTCACCCCATTCGCCGTCGTTGTCCGCCTGATACAGGTAGACAGCGGCGGCTATTTTTTTGTTCTTCTTCGTGCTTTTCACCTGTTTCAAGGTCACGGTATGCACCATGCCGCTCTCCATGAGCTTCAGGCGTAGCTTGTCCAAAGCGCGGCGGTAGGCGCGCTCCGCGCCGCTTGCCCCACTGCCCTCGAACATGACCGCCAGTTCCTCAAAGGATTTCTGCTTCGACATGGGGCTGACCCGCCCGCAGGCCATGCAGATGGCGTTCCGTCCCTCCAGCAGTCTTTGCTCCCGCAGCTCCATTTCCCAAAAGGCTCTCTTTACGACCTTTGCCCGGACGCCGTTCCAGAGGATGTCCGCATAGTTCCAGCTAAGCGCAGACAGAAGGTGGAGATCATCTTCAACTTCGTAGACGAGGTGGAAATCCCCGTACTGGCAGAACCCATGATTGCAGAATCTACCCTTGGACGCAGAAAAACGGCGTGACCTTCACGGTCACACCGTTCTCTGCCCGAACCACAAGACTTATAGTTCCTTACGACTGTTAAACCTTGATCTTCCGGGGCTTTTGAAGCAATTTGGTTGTAAAATCGCGGGCGATCAGCGCTTGCTGAACTGCGGTGCGCGACGAGCTGCTTTGAGGCCGTATTTCTTACGTTCCTTCATACGAGGATCGCGGGTCAGGAAGCCAGCCTTCTTCAGGGCGGGGCGCAGGTTTTCGTCGTACTGCAGCAGGGCGCGGGACAGGCCATGACGGATAGCGCCGGCCTGGCCGGAAATGCCGCCACCGTTCACGCGGACAACAATATCAAACTTGCCTTCGGTTTCCGCCACAGCCAGGGGCTGACGAACGACCAGCTTCAGGGTCTCCAGACCAAAATAATCGTCAATATCACGGTCGTTGATGGTAATCTTGCCGGTGCCGCTGTACACGCGAACGCGGGCGACCGACTTTTTACGACGACCGGTGCCGTAGAAATAAGGTTTGGTTTCGTACATTCTTCGTTACCCCCTCTTACAGTGTGTAGGTCTCGGGCTTCTGAGCGACGTTGTCATGCTCGGCGCCCTTGTAGACGCGCAGACGCTTCAGCTCGTTGGCGCCCATGGTGTTGCCGGGCAGCATGCCCTTGACGGCCAGCATCATGGCCTTGTCGGCGTTGTTGGCCATCAGGGTCTTGTACTGGATCTCCTTCAGGCCGCCGATCCAGCCGGAATGATAACGATAGTACTTTTTCTCCAGCTTGTTGCCGGTCAATACGGCTTTGTCGCAGTTGATGATGATCACATGGTCGCCGCAGTCCACATGGGGAGTGTAGGTGACCTTGTGCTTGCCGCGCAGCAGGGTGGCGGCAGTAGAAGCCACACGGCCCAACGGCTTGCCCGCTGCGTCGATGACATACCATTTGCGCTCAACCGTTGCGGGTTTTGCCATAGTAGTGCTCATGTTCAGTTCCTCCATCATTCATTCGAGTAAGGCTGCTGAGGTGGCGAAAGCACAGCCGATGCAAACGGATGCGCACAAGCTTTGCTTACGCCACCTGCCAGGTGTGCGCCCATAAAGGCACGGTCTATATTATACCCGCGGCGGCAAGGCTTGTCAAGAACTTTTTGATACTTTTTTAATTGGCGCTCTGCAAGCTCCTGCTTTCTCGTTTTTTCTCGCAAATGCTTGCGAATGCTTTAAATGCAAATTTGCTTTTTGCCCTGCCACAGGGCGCGGCCGAGGCTTTTTTGGCGGCCGGTGGGGAGCGGCGGTACGGCGGCTGCTGCTTTGGCCGCCGCAGGGCGCGGCAGCGGCGTTTTTCCCTTTACAATCCGGCCGGTTTCGTCTATAATATAAAAGTTAAGCAAGAGGCAACGACAGGGGAGGAACAGCAATGCAGCGACTGGAGGGCCTGATGCGCAAGGCCATGCAGGAATATGAGATGATCGAGCCGGGCGACCATGTGTGCATCGGCGTCTCCGGCGGAAAGGACAGCGTGGCGCTGACCATTGGTCTGGCGCGTCTGCGCGCTTACTATGAAAAGCCGTTTACCCTGACGGCCCTGTCGCTGGATCCGCAGTTCGGCGGCCGACAGATGGATTATTCCCCGCTGGAGGAGCTGTTTGCCGCCTACGGTGTGCCGTATGTGGTGCGCCGCACGGATATCGGCCGCATTGTCTTTGATGTCCGCAAGGAGCCGAACCCCTGCGCGCTGTGCGCCAAAATGCGCCGCGGTGCGCTGCACGATACGGCGCGGGAGCTTGGATGCAATAAGATCGCGCTGGGCCATCATCTGGATGACGCCATCGAAACGTTTTATATGAACCTGTGGCGGGAGGGGCGCATCGGCTGCTTCTCGCCGAAGATGTACCTGTCGCGCAAGCAGCTGACCTGCATTCGCCCCATGATACTGGCAGGCGAGGCGCAGGTGGTCCACGCCGTGAACGCGCTGGGGCTGCCGATCGTCAAAAGCGCCTGTCCGGCCGACGGTGCGACCGAGCGTCAGCAGATGAAAGAGTTTGTGCGCGGGATGGTGCACAAGGATCCGGCCTTTCGGCAGAAGATGCTGGGCGCGCTGCAGAAATCCGGCGTGGATGGCTGGGGCCCGGTGTGTGTTGGCCGCCGGTGCGCGGCGAGCGCAGAGAAATAAGACGGCAGGCAGGGAAGAGGGAGAGCATGCAGGAAAAATACAGCTATCTGCGTTGCTGGGCGCAGGTGGATTTGGACGCTCTGGCCCACAACGCCGCGCTTATTCGGCGCAAGGCGGGCGGCGCCGGGGTGATGGCCGTGGTCAAGGCGGATGCGTACGGCCACGGTGACACGGTGATCGCCCCCTATTTTGCCAGCCTGGGGGCCGACTGGTTTGCCGTCAGCTGTCTGGCCGAGGCCATGCGCCTGCGGCGCATCGGCATCCGGCAGCCGATCCTGATCTTGGGCTACACCGCCCCGCAGGAGGCTGCCCGGCTGGCGCAGCTGGCGCTGGTGCAGAGCATTCCGGATGAAAGCTATGCCCTTGCGCTGGAGGCACAGGCCGCTGCGGCGGGCTGCACGGTGCAGGCGCATCTGGCCATGGATACCGGCATGGGCCGCATCGGCTTTTCGGTGCTGGCACAGCCGCAGCAGGCGCTGCGGCAGATGCTGCGCAGCTGCGCGCTGCCGCACCTGCGGGTCAGCGGCGCATTTACGCATTTCAGCGTGGCCGATTCTGCCGCACAAGAGGATGTCGACTATACACAGGCGCAGCAGGCGGCGTTTGCCGCGGCGCTGGACGGCCTGCGGGCCGCGGGTGTAATGTTGACGCAGGTGCACTGCTGCAACAGCGCGGCGCTGTTTGCCGATGCCGCCCCCCACTACGATCTGGTGCGGCCGGGGATCGTGCAGTACGGCCTGCCGCCCTCGCCGGAATATGCACCGCTGTGTAAGGGGCTTCGCCCGGCGCTGAGCCTGAAAGCGACAGTGGCTATGGTCAAGCCGCTGAAAAGCGGGCAGTATGTCAGCTATGGCCGTACATTCTGCGCCCAGCGGGATATGACGGTGGCCACGGTGACGGCGGGGTATGCCGACGGTTACCCGCGCAATGTGTCCAACCGGGCGGTGTGCAGCGTGCATGGCCGCCCTGCGCCGCAGATCGGCAATGTGTGTATGGATCAGCTGATGCTGGATGTCACCGATATTCCGAATGTGCAGCCGGGCGACGAGGTAACGCTGTTTGGCAGCGATCCGGCCGATTCGATCGATACGCTGGCAGCCCGGACGGGCACCATCAACTATACCATCATCTGCAACCTCAGCAGACGGGTGCCCCGCCTGTATCTGAAAAACGGCGTTGTGGTGGATGAGGTGGATTATCTGGAGAACGATTTTTCGGCGCAGAGCCGCCGCATGCAAACGGAGGAAACGTTCGGCCTATGAATCAGAAGAACATCCGCAATTTCTGCATCATCGCCCATATCGACCATGGCAAATCGACGCTGGCGGACCGTATTCTTGAGCTGACGCGCGCCGTGGATGAGCGGGAGATGTCCGAGCAGCTGCTGGATAATATGGAGCTGGAGCAGGAGCGCGGCATTACCATCAAGGCGCGCGCCGTCAACCTGAGCTATCTCGCCGAGGACGGGCAGGAATATGAGCTGAACCTGATCGACACGCCGGGCCATGTGGACTTCGCCTACGAGGTCAGCCGCAGTCTGGCGGCCTGCGAGGGCGCGGTGCTGGTGGTGGATGCCACCCAGGGCGTGGAGGCGCAGACGCTGGCCAACACCTATCTGGCGCTGGAGCATGATTTGGAGATCGTGCCGATCCTGAACAAGATCGACCTGCCCAGCGCCGAGCCGGACCGTGTGGCGCAGGAGGTGGAGGAGGTCATTGGCCTGCCCTGCATGGAGGCGCCGCGCGTCAGCGCCAAGACGGGCCAGAACGTGCAGCAGGTGCTGGAGGCGGTGGTGCGGGATGTTCCGCCGCCTGCGGGCGACCCGGAGGCCCCGCTGCAGGCGCTTATTTTTGACAGCATTTATGACAGCTACAAGGGTGTCATCGTCTATGTCCGGCTGGTCAACGGCCGGGTAAAGGCGGGCGATACCATCCGCATGATGGAGACCGGCTGTCAGTTTGATGTGGTGAGCGTCGGGCACATGGGTGCGCTGCAGCTGGCCCCGTGCGAGGAGCTTTCGGCAGGCGAGGTCGGCTACATTACGGCAAGCATCAAAAATGTGCGCGACACCCGGGTGGGCGACACAGTCACGCTGGCAGACCGCCCCGCCGCCGCGCCGCTGCCGGGTTACCGCAAGGTGACGCCCATGGTGTTCTGCGGGGTGTTCCCGGCTGACGGCGCGCGCTATGGTGACCTGCGCGACGCGCTGGAAAAGCTGCAGCTCAACGACGCTTCGCTGAGCTTTGAGCCGGAGACCTCCACGGCGCTGGGCTTCGGCTTCCGCTGCGGCTTCCTGGGGCTGCTGCATCTGGAGATCATCACCCAGCGGCTGGAGCGCGAGTTTGACCTTGACCTGGTGACGACGGCCCCCAGCGTGGAATATCACTTTACCCTGACGGACGGCACAAAGACGGTGGTGTATAACCCGACGGATTTTCCCGACCCGGCCAAGATCGCCACGGCAGAGGAGCCGTATGTCAACGCGCATATTTATACGCCGACCGACTATGTGGGCAGCCTGATGGAGCTGTGCCAGAACCGTCGCGGCATTTTCATTGATATGAAATATATGGATGCCACCCGCGTGGATCTGCACTACGAGCTTCCGCTGGGCGAGATCATCTATGATTTCTTCGACTGCATCAAAAGCCGCAGCCGCGGGTATGCCAGCTATGATTATGAGATCAAGGAGTACCGGCCCAGCAAGCTGGTACGACTGGATCTGCTGCTGAACGGCGACCCGGTGGACGCGTTCAGCCTGATCGTCCACGCCGACAAGGCGTACGAGCGCGGCCGGAAGCTGGCGGAAAAGCTGAAGGAAAACATTCCCCGTCAGTTGTTTGAGGTGCCCATTCAGGCGGCCATCGGCGGGCGCATCATCGCCCGCGAGACCATCAAGGCCATGCGCAAGGATGTGCTGGCCAAATGCTACGGCGGCGACATCACCCGCAAAAAGAAGCTGCTGGAAAAGCAGAAAGAGGGCAAAAAGAAGATGCGCCAGCTGGGCACGGTCGAGGTGCCAAGCGAAGCCTTTACGGCGGTGCTCAAGCTGGACAGCTGACGGCGGCTGCCTGCTTGCAGGGGCGCTTTCGCGGCCGCCGTGTCCGTTTATGTTTCAAAGGAGGCCGCGCCGTGTCGCTGGGTGTTTATCTGCACATTCCTTATTGCCGCAGCCGGTGTCGTTACTGCGATTTTTACTCGCAGGGCGGCAGCCCGGCCGTGCCGGATGACTATGTGGATGCCCTGCTGCGCTGTCTGGGCGGCTGGCAGCGGCACGCCGGCTGGCAGCGCCCCGCTACCGTCTATTTCGGCGGCGGAACGCCAAGCCTGCTGCGCCCGGCGCAGGCGGCCCGCCTGCTGGAGGCGCTGCAGCCGCTGCCGCAGGCTGAGGTCACGCTGGAGGCCAACCCCGGCACGGTGGGGCTGGAAGAGCTGCAGGGCTTTCGTGCGGCGGGCATCAACCGGCTGAGCGTCGGCGTGCAGACGGCAGACGACGCTTCGCTGAAACGGCTGGGGCGCGCGCACACGGCGGCGGACAGCCGCCGCATTTTGCGGCAGGCGGCCGCGGCCGGGTTTTCCAATGTCAGCGGCGATGTCATGCTGGCGCTGCCGCAGTATACGGCCGCCGAGCTTGGCCGCACGCTGGAGCTGCTGGAGCAGGGCGGCGTGACGCACATCAGCAGTTATCTGCTCAAGCTGGAGCCGGGTACTCCCTTTGGCCGCACGCCGCCGCCCGGCCTGCCGGATGAGGACGCCGCAGCCGGGTTTTATCTGGCCTGCGTGGAGGAGTGCACGCGCCGCGGCTATGCCCAGTACGAAATTTCCAATTTTGCGCGGCCCGGCCGGGAAAGCCGCCACAATCTGCGCTACTGGAACTGTGAGGATTATCTGGGCATTGGCCCGGGCGCGCACAGCTGCCTTGGCGGCCGCCGCTTTTTTTACCCGCCCGATTTCGCCGCCTTTCTGCGGGGTGACCCGCCGCAGGAGGAGGGGGACTGCACCGCGGAGGATTACATCATGCTGCAGCTGCGCCTGAACACCGGACTGTCGCTTTCGGCGCTGGCCGGGCACTGGGGCCGCCGCTTTTCGCCGCAGCAGCTGGCGTTTTTGTCGCTTTGCGAGCGGCAGGGCCTTGCGCGGTGCAGCGGCGATGCCGTTGCACTGACCCCGCAGGGCATGCTGGTGCAGAACAGCATTCTCTGCCGCTTGATCTGACCCGGCCCTCTATACCGAACGCCCCGTTATTTACACAATAAAAGGAGAAACGCTTTGTTAACTGTTACCGATGTCAGCCTGCAGTTTGCGGGCAGTACCCTGTATAAGCATGTCGATCTGAACTTCCAGCCGGGCAACTGCTACGGCATCATCGGCGCGAACGGCGCGGGCAAATCGACCCTGCTGCGCATTCTCTCCGGCGCGCTGGAGCCGACGACCGGCCAGGTGAGCATGGGCGCGGACGACCGGATGAGCGTGCTGGAGCAGGATCATTTCCGCTATGACGACCATACCGTGATGGATACCGTCATCATGGGCAACCCCCGCCTGTATGAGATCATCTGTGAAAAGAACGCGCTGTACGCCAAGGAGAATTTCTCCGATGCCGACGGCGAGCGTGCCGCCGAGCTGGAGGGCGAATTTGCCGAGATGAACGGCTGGGACGCCGAGACCGAGGCCGACCAGCTGCTCAACGGGCTGGGCATTCCCATGGAGCTGCACACTGCCCCCATGACGGCGCTGGACGGCCGCCAGAAGGTCAAGGTGCTGCTGGCCAAGGCCCTGTTCGGCCAGCCGACCATCATCCTGCTGGACGAGCCCACCAACGGGCTTGACCTCGAGGCCATCAACTGGCTGGAGGAATTCCTGATCGACTATCCCTATACCGTTATTGTGGTCAGCCACGACCGCCATTTTCTCAACGCCGTGTGCACCCATACGGTGGATATCGACTATAACAAGGTGCAGATGTACGCCGGCAACTATGATTTCTGGTATGAATCCAGCCGGTTGATGCAGCAGCTGATCCGCAACCAGAACAAGAAAAAGGAAGAAAAAATTCGCGATCTGCAAACCTTTATCCAGCGCTTTTCGGCCAACAAGTCCAAATCCCGGCAGGCGACCAGCCGCAAAAAGATCCTCGATTCCATCCAGCTGGAGGAGATGCCCGCCTCCAGCCGCCGCTACCCGTTTGTGGGCTTTTCGCCCGAGCGCGAGGCCAGAAAGGACATTCTGTTTGTCGAGGGCCTGACCAAAACGGTGGACGGCGTTCGGGTGCTGGACAATGTTTCTTTCACCGTCAACCGCGGCGACAAAATTGCGCTGGTGGGCGACAACGAGACCGGCAATACCACGCTGCTGCGCATTCTGGCGGGCGAGCTGGAGCCGGATTCCGGCAGCTATCGCTGGGGCGTTTCCACCAGTCAGAGTTATTTTCCGCTGGACAACAGCGCCTATTTCGATTTTGAGGGCAACCTGATCGAATGGCTGCGCCAGTACAGCGAGGACCCGACCGAGACCTACCTGCGCGGCTTTCTGGGCCGCATGCTGTTCAGCGGCGACGAGGTGTACAAGCCGGTGAGGGTGCTTTCCGGCGGGGAAAAGGTGCGCTGCATGCTCAGCCGCATGATGCTGACCCACGCCAATGTGCTGCTGCTGGATCAGCCCACCAACCATTTGGATCTGGAGAGCATTCAGGCGCTGGATGACGGCCTTGCCGCGTTCCCGGGCAACCTCATCTTTGCCTCGCACGACCATCAGTTTATCGACGACATCGCCAACCGCATTATCGAGCTGCCGGTGGGCGGCACGGGCTGCCTGGATCGCACCGGCAGCTATGAAGAATTTCTGGAATGGAAGCACAGCGCGCGCTGAAGCCGCGCCGGTGCCGTAAGAGAAAAGAAAGGAAGACCTGTGCCATGGAAAAAAACGCACGCTGCGCCGCCGGGTTCGGCAGCCTGACGACCCCGTTTGATTTTGACGATCTGCCGTATTTGAGCGTTCCCCTGCCGGAGAATCTGGCTGCGCTGAAGGGCGCGGGGCATTTTGACGCGCTGCGCCGTGCCATTGATACCCGGCTGGCGCGGCCGTGGCTGGAGGAGGGCATGCGCCGCCGTCTGCGGCTGGAGCTGTTTATCCTCGAGCGGCTGGAGGAGGATTATACCCTTACCCGGCCGCAGCTGCTGGCTGCGCTGGAGGACCTTCTGCGGGATTTTGACCCCGCCGAGCTGGACGGCTATGAGGCGGACGGCCTGCTGGACTGGATCTTCATCGAGGGCGAGCAGCGCTTTCTGAACAGTGCGGTAGATAACCTGTTTGTCGTTGATCCCGCTTTGCCGGGCCGACGCCGCACCTGGCCCGACGCCACGCGCGCCATGAAAGAGGAAGAGGAAAAGGACGGCATGCGCCGCACCATGCGTCAGTGCGGCCGTTTGGCCATGCGTTACCGCATCCGGTGCGAGCTGCAGCTGAAGCCGGAGGCTGTGCGGGAGGGCAAGCTGCTGCGTGTGCAGCTGCCGCTGCCGTTGGAGGCCGCCCAAAGCAGCAACGTTCAGCTGCTGCAAACCTCGCACACGCCGGTGGTGGTGGCCCCGGCAGACCATGCGCAGCGTACCGTTGTGCTGGAAGCGCCCGCCCGGCCGGGCGAGGTGTTCTGGGCCGAGTACCAGTACGACTGCGAAAACCCGTATCTGCCCGCGTGGGAGCTGGCAGAGCTGCCGTGCGAGCAGCGCCCGGCAGGCGCTGCCCCTGCCCTTACGGAGGAGGAGCAGCGCCGCTATACCGCCCAGCAGGCGCCGCATATTGCCTTTACCCCTTATCTGCAGGGGCTGGCGCAGCGCATCGTCGGCGATCTGACCGACCCGCTGGCCAAGGCGCGTGCCATTTATGACTGGATCACCCGCAACATCCGCTACAGCTTTGCACGGTCGTATTTTGCCATTCCCAACCTGCCCGAGTTCACCGCCCGCAACCAGAAAGGTGACTGCGGCATGGAAACGCTGCTGTTCATCACCCTGTGCCGCATCTGCGGGGTGCCCGCCCGCTGGCAGGCGGGCCGCAGCATGACGCCGTGGTCGGGCGGCACCAGCTGCCATGACTGGGCGCAGTTTTACGCGGCGCCGTACGGCTGGCTGTGGGTGGATTGCTCTTACGGTGTGGGCGCATGGCGCGCGGGCGACGACGAAAAGCGGCGCTTCTTCTTCGGCAACACCATTCCGGCGCGCATTGTGCTGGCCGGAGAATTCCAGCACCGGCTGTATGTGCCCATGCACTGGATGCGCTTTGATCCGTACGATAACCAGGAGGGCGAGGCCGAGTATGCCGACGGCGGCATTTCCTACCGCGACCTGGTGTGCAACACCCGCATCCTGCACAGCGAACGGCTGGTGCGTCCCTGAGCGCGGGTCCCCATTGTACAAAAACACAAAAAAAGCCCCGTACCGTCTCTGCCAGGAAACGGTACGGGGCTTTTTCTTCTCTTTTGGGTCGGCAGCCGGGCTCAGCGGCCGTCGGCTGCGGGCGCCTGGGTCAGCTGCAGGATCAGCTCGACGGCCTGCTCGGTATAGTCGCTCAGCGGCAGCTCCTGCACACCGGCGACCAGAATGCGGCAGCGGTTCACCGGGATCAGCACCTTGCGTGCCGGACTTTCCGAAACGGCAAGCGCCATGGCCGGGGTGATCTCGCCCAGCAGAGAGTTGGCGGCGATGATGCCCATCGGCCCGGTGATCACATCCGCCTGCTGTGCGGCGACCCGCACCGGGTTTTCGCCGGTGGCGGCCTCGTCGGCCCCCGCCTTCAGCATGGCGGCGGTGGCGGTGGTGTTGGCGCCCACGGCCAGCAGCTCGCCGGTGTAGCCGCGGCGGCGCAGGGTCTCCACCAGCGCCTGCCCCATGCGGCCGCCCTGCCCGTCTATGACCAGTACCTTCATTCGGCGGCGCTTCCTTTCGCTTTCTTTGCCTTATGCTGCCGGGCGCGGTGCAGCGCGGCGCGCACATGCATGGCCGCGTTCAGCGCGGCGTTGACAAGGGGATTATAAACAATGCAGAACTCCCCGGCCGTGGTGACGATCTCACCCTTAAAGCTCTGCTTGAAGCCCAGCACGCCATACAAAGCGGCGCTGTCCTCCGGCCGGATGGCAACGCCCTGCATATCGTAAATGGTGCAGCCGGTCTCCAGCGCCCAGTCCATCAGGGTCCACTGCAGCAGGTAGGTGGGGCGCAGCTCACGGTGATGGTCGGCGCTGCAGCCGTACACATGGGCGCACTTGCCGCCGTAGTTGACGGCCAGCCCGCCGCACAGGGGAATGCCGTCCTCCGTATAGCACATATACAGCCGCGCATCCTCGGGAAACGCTTTTAAAAAGCGCTCCAGATACGCCCGCGGGCGCACGGAAAAGCCCTGCCGTTCGCCGGTCTCGGCATAAATGGCGTAAAAATCGTCCATGCCGGCCAGCCCGACGTTTTTGCAGATGACCCCGTGCTTGCCCGGGTGGCGCATTTTGTTGCGGGTGTTGCTGGAAAACCCGGCCAGCAGCTGGGCATCCGTCATGCCGCCGATGTAGGGCAGCATGTAGTTGTAGCGCGGCTGAATGGTGGCCTTAAAGGGCGCGTTTGGCGTAAAGCGGCAGCCTGCGGCCACCCACTGGTCGATCAGCTCCTGCTCATCCTCCAGAATATAAGGATCCATCTTCAAAATGTGCGCATGGTAGCGGCGCGCCACGGCGGCCACGCCCTGCAGCAGCGCGCGCAGGGTATCCGTATCCGCATAATCGCACACGGGGCCGCGGGGGGCATACATCAGCGCGCCCGGCCCCATGGGCATGATCAGAATGCTCATTCCGGCACGGATGGCGCCGTCCTCCCCGCGCAGGACCACGATCTCATGCTTCCAGTTGCTTTTCACCTTGGCCCACGCCGGGCTCTGCATAAAACAGCCGTGCGGCTGGCTGCGTACAAAGGCGTCATATTCCGGGTATTGCTCCGGCTTCAGAATCTCTGCCATATGAGGTGTCCTTTCAAACCGGCGCGGCGGCCGGTGTAATATAGCTTTAGTATAACACATCCGCAGACGGTTTTCCACAGGTCGCACCGGCTTTTTCGGCGTGCAGGGCCGCTTGCAGGCAGCAAAAGGGACAAAGAATATGTTTTTTCACGCGGGTTTCACGCGGCGGCGTTTGCTTTTGCAGCGGCATTATGCTATAATAAAAGCGCTGTCTGCGTGCAAAAGCGGCGGCCGGGCGGCCCGCATGGGCGTGCGGCTGCTGCCGACAAAGGGCGCGCGGCGGCAAAGAAAGAGCAAATGCCGCTTTTTCTGCGGCTGCCGTTCGCAGAAAATGCTCCGCCGTCTGCGGCGGAAAAGGGGATGACACTGATGTTGAAAAAAGAGAGCAACGCGGAAGAGCTGGTGCGCCGCAGCCGTCGGCACCGTCGGCAAATCTTCGGCTTTTTCCTGTGCCTGCTGGCCGTTGTCGGCCTGGGGTCACTGGTTTCGGGCGGCGTGGCGCTGACCAAACGCCTGTTTGATGACAGCGACAAGCGGGCCGCCTACGAGCAGCGGCTGACCTATGTGGTCATGCTGGATATGCTGCCGTTTTCCAGCTTGGAGCAGGCCAACCAGAACGACCTGCTGGAGAGCTGCATCTGGGCGGCGCTGTTCAATGAGGATACCACGCTGTATAACCGGGACGAGACCGGGGCGCTGCTGCTGCCCAGTGCGGATGTAGACCGCTATGCCGCACAGCTGTTCGGGCCGGATTACAAGCTGCAGCACGGTACCTTTGAAAGTGAGGGCATGGTTTTCCAGTACAACGAGGATACCATGTGCTACACCATTCCCATCACTAGTCAGGTGGGCAACTATACGCCGAAGGTGGTGGAGATTTCTCACAGCAAGGGCGTTGAGCGCGTTTCGGTCGGCTATCTGGCGCCGTACAGCTCCGCAACGGATTTCGCCTCCAACCGCGACGTCAACGAGCCGCTCAAATATTACGACTATATCTTCACCCGCGCGTCGGACGGCAATTACTATCTGACTGCCATGGAGGAAAGCGCATGGGTCTCCAATGCGTCGGAGCCTGTGCCGCCCCTGCCCGATCCCATTGCGCAGTCGGTCGACCCAAACGCCGTTATGGATGAGGTGACCAATTCCAGTGCGGATTCCGCCATTGCCAAGGAGCTGGAGGAGGCGCAGAGCCAGAGCGGCGCAGAGACGGACAGCGATGCCTACAGCACCGCGGACGGCGAAGAAGCCCCGGCGGAGGATGCCGCCGAGGGTGAATAAGCGCCGCGTTTTCGGCCGCAGGGCCGTTTCCTGCCGAAAAAACCAAAACGGACTGCCGCAAACCGCGGCAGTCCGTTTTTCTGTATCCTGTCCTATCGGGGCATTTACGGCGCTTTGCCCGCTCCCGAAAGGAGGCGGAGCAATCTCCGGCAGGCCGGTGTTCAGTTCACTTCCGGCAGGCTGGCGGCGGCCACGCTCTGGCCGACGCGGCGCGTCTTTTCATCCGGCGCTTCGGGGCGGAAGGTCAGCGCGGGATACTCCTCCGCCATGACCCGGTCGGCGGTCTCCAGAATGATGTCACCGCCCTTGCCGCTCATCACGCGGCCCAGCATCAGCACATGGCGCACGTTGTAAAAACGGGCGTACAGCGCCAGCGTATGCGCCAGATAAACGCCGATGCTGCGGTAAACGGCGGCGGCGCGAGGGTCATCCTGCGCCATCAGCGCCTGAACCTCCTTCAGCTTTTCGGCGGGGGAATCGCCCGTCAGGGTGATCCCGGCGCGCGGGGCCAGCTTGATGACTGCATCCTGGCTGAAATATTTGACGCCGCAGCCAATGTCGCCGCTCCATTCGTCCGCCATGGCGTCAGGCGCGCCGTCCACCGGGGCAAAGGCCAGCTCGTTGAGCCAGCCGGTGATGTTGCCGTCCGGGTCGACATAGCCGACAGCCTCGCTGGTGCCCATGGCAATGCCCAGCACGGCGTTGTCGTTCAGGCCCATGGCCCCGGCCAGCGCCGTAACGTCGCCGTCATTGGCCACCACCAGCGGCACATCGCCGATCTCCCTGGCGGCCCGCATGTAGATGTTTTTGACCTTGGCCTCATAATCCTC
>CAKTAM010000045.1 GCA_934527255.1 uncultured Oscillospiraceae bacterium
TACTTTTCGGGAGTTCAAGTCTATCCACAAAGGGAAAACGGCGATTTTACATCTGCGTTTTGGTACAGAGAAAAATTGCCGTTTGGGTAGCAAAAAAGCCCGATATAATCGGGCTTTTCGCAGGAGACATCTTTTTTGTCTCCACATTTTGGTGCATCCGACTGGATTCGAACCAGCGGCCTTCCGGGTCGGAGCCGAACGCTCTATCCAACTGAGCTACGGATGCAGACGGCACGCGCCATAGCGCTTTTTTATTATACTATCTTTGCCGCCAAATTGCAAAGGTTTTTTCTGTCGAATGACGGTTTTGTGAAAATATCCTCATCAAAGGCCGCCGCGGGGCTTTCGTCCTTGCGCTTTTGGCCCGTTTGCGCTACACTGAAGAAAAAGCAAAGCACCCGAAAAGGGGCCTGTCAGCCAAACGGCAGCGGCCGCCGGATCGGTGGAAAAGAGGTTTTGAAAATGAGCGAATGGACATTTTTATGGTCGTCGGGCGCAGCCCTGCTGCTGGGGCTGTGGCTGTGCTTTGGCGGAACGCTGCTGCGCCGCCTGGCCTGGGGCGTGCAGACCTTTTTGTGGGTCGGCGCCGGACTGCTGCTGATCTTTGGCCTGCAGCATCTGATCAAGCCTCTCTCCGCTGCACAGGCGCTTCCCTGGCTGGCCGTGATCGCCGCCGTTGCAGCCATCTGCGGACTTGCGGCCGCGCTTCGGCCGCAGGTCGGCGGCGGACTGACCGGCTTTTTCGTCGTTTTCACCGTGGCCGTTTCGCTTGCCTGGCTGACGCCCGGCACATCGGAACAGGGCATTCTGCTGGTGCTGATCGGCCTGCTTGGCGGGCTGCTGCTGGGCGTGCTGAGCGCGCTTTGGCCCGGAAAAGCCTATTGGGTCTGGGCCCCCGCCAGCGGCGCGCTGTTCAGTGCGGCGGCCGTTACCCTGCTGTGGAATCGGGTCGCCGTTTCCGGGCTGTATGACTGGCTTTGGCAGCACCGCGCAGGCTCTTACTTGTGGCAGGGGATCGCGCTGGGCGTGCTGTGGGCTGCCGGGCTGACCGTACAGCTGCGCTTGGCCCACCGTGCCAAAAAGCGGGCGAACACCGCCGCGCAGGCTGCCGCCGTACAGAGTGCCGACGCGCAGCATACCGCCGATGCAGCGGCAGTTTGGCCCGGCGCGGCAGCCGCCCCGGCCAACACGGATAGGGAAGCCGGCATTGCGGCACCCCCCGCCAGCGCAGCGGCGCCGCAGCAGACGGACGCCGCAAGCACTGCGGACACTGCGGCCGCACCCGCTGCCGAGACTGCCCCTGCTGCGCCTGCCGCCGAAAACACCGGTTGGTACTGCAGCGCCTGCGGCGCAAAGAACTACGCCAAATTCTGCACACGCTGCGGTCACCCGCGCTAAAGCCCGCCCGTCACGCAGGCGCGGCGCTGTCCCCTCTTCTGCTGCCAAAAACACCCGCCGCTTTTTAGGGAAAGCGGCGGGTGTTCTTTGGTTTCGGCCGCAGCCGTGCTTACCGTTCCGCCGTTTGCCACGGCACGCCGGAACGACCGTTTTGCTGCCCTTTGGCCGCCCGGCGGCGGGCGTTTGCGGCATTCCACGCCCGCGGCAGCGCACGCTTTGCTCCTTTGTCATTCCGCCGCATACCCCATACCGGTATGCGGTGTTGCTTTTTGAACGGCGTTTCGGGTATACTGAAACACAGCCCGGCCCGTGCTGCCCTGTGCCCGGCCGAAGCCCCCCCAAAAAAGCCCCGGCATGCCAGACTGTATGCTAACGCCACGCCGCATAACCGTCGGGCTGCCCCCAGGTCCGCCCTGCTGACGCTGTTTGATAAAGGAGAACGTTTGTCTTTATGGAAGTATGGAGTGACATTCTGCGCGAATCCGTTGTGGATTGCCTGAAAATGCTGCCCTTTTTGTATCTGGCCTATCTGCTGATCGAATACATCGAGCAATACCAGAGCGCCCGGCTGCAGCGCCTGCTTTCCGGCAACAGCCATTGCGGCTTTGCTGTGGGCAGCCTGCTGGGGCTGGTGCCGCAGTGCGGATTTTCGGCCATGGCCGCCAACCTGTACGCCGGGCGTGTGATCACACCGGGCGCGCTGCTGGCCGTGTTTTTGACGACCTCGGATGAAGCCCTGCCGCTGCTGCTGGCCAGCCGCGATACCGCCGCCATTCTGCGCCTGCTGGGGCTGAAGCTGGCGCTGGGCCTTGTGTGCGGCTTTGTGCTGGATCGCGTTGCCGCGCGCTGCAGCTGGGGCGGCTTTTCGGGCCGCCAGGAGGATTGCGACTGCCACGACCACCACGAAAGCGAGAACGTCTTTCTGGCGGCGGCGCGGCACACCGCGCAGGTGTTTGCCCTTGTGTTTGTGCTGACACTGGCGCTGGCCGCCCTGCTGGAGCTGGTCGGCGAAAGCTGGATCGCCGCGCTGCTGAGCCGGTTCGGCTTCTGGCAGATCCCGCTGGCCGCCCTTGTCGGGCTGGCCCCCAACTGCGCCGTTTCGGTTTTGTTGATGCAGCTGTACACCGACGGCCTGCTGAGCTTTGGCGCGCTGTTTGCCGGGCTGTGCAGCGGGGCCGGTGTGGGGCTAATCGTGCTGTGGCGCACCAACCCCAGCAAACGGGAAAACGCCCGCCTGACCGCGCTGTTATACCTGTGCGCCCTGCTGGGCGGCTGGCTGGCACAGCTGCTGGCCTGAGCATGCCGCCATGCGGTCATTCGGCCACAGGGTTTCCTCTCCGTCATCTTTTCAACGCTTGTTGAAAAGCCTGTGGAAAACTTTTCAACCGTTTTCTGCACCGATTTTCCGCTCTTTTCGCCGTTTATCTGCCGCCGTTTCCCCGGTTTTCCTGCCCGTTTCCACCGTGTTTTCAACGCTTGTTGGAAACACGCGCCCTTTTGGGGAAAAGCCGCAGCCCCGGGGTAAGGGCGGCACCTCCTGCCGATGCCGACAGGGCCGCTCCCGCTTTTCCCCGCGCCGTAGATCAGCGGCCCGCCGCTGCGGCGCAGGCCGCCTGCCGTTTTTTGGCAGCCGCTTGACAGCCGCCTGTTTTACAGTGACTGCTCTGCCGTCAAATGCTCCGCGGCCGTACGCCGCGCTTTCTCAGGAGGTTTTTTATGTCTGCCGCATCCAATACCCCGAACCTTTCGTTTCGCCGCGCCCTGCCGGAGGATCTTGACGCCGTTCTGGCCCTTTGGACACAGGCCAGCGCCTTTCTGCGCCTGCAGGGGGTCGACCAATGGCAGAAGGGCTACCCCGGGCCGCAGCAGGCCCAGGAGGACTGTGCCCTTGGCCGCCTGTGGCTGGCACTGACCCCGGACGGGCAGCCGGCCGCCGTTTTTGTGTTTGATACCACGCCGGAGCCAAGCTATGCGCACCTGACCGAGGGCGCGTGGCAGCACCCCGGCCCATACGGCGTGCTGCACCGCGTGGCCGTTTCGCCCGCAGTGCGCGGGCAGGGGGTTGGCGGTGCCGTTGCCGCATTTGGGCGGCAGCGCTGCGCCGCGCTGGGCCTGCCCGCCCTGCGCATTGACACCCACCCGGAAAACCGCCCCATGCGCCGCATGCTGGAAAAGGCCGGTTTTACCGCCGTTGGCATGCTGCGGCTGCTGGGCGGCGTGGATGACGGCGCGCCGCGCGTGGCGTACGAGCTGCTGCTGTAAGCGGCGCTTTTTGCCGCGCTTTGCAGCAAAGCATTTCTTTGCCGCCCACCTTTGCGCCGCACGCCGCCCCTTTTTACGCGCCGTCTCCTTTTCCAAGCACCGTTTCTGCCCCGCAAAAGGGCAAAAAAGCTCCTCCGCGCAGGTTCACTGCACGGAGGAGCTTTTTATGCATGGAAAGGCGCCGACGCTTACGGCATATAAATGCCGCCGTTGGGCGAAACGTACTGGCCGGTCATATATTTGTCGCGGATGAGGAATTCCATCGCCTGTGCAATGTCCTCCACATCGCCAATGCGGCCCTGCGGGATGGCGGTGGCCAGCGCAGCCACCTCCTCCTGGTTGACCCCACGCAGCATATCCGTCCAGATCATACCCGGGCAGATGCAGTTGAAGCGGATGTTCTGCTTGCCGAACTCCATGGCCAGCGCACGGGTCATGCCGATCAGGCCCGCCTTGGAGGCGCAGTAATCCGCCTGGTTGGCCACGCCCATCAGGCCGCCGATGGAGGAGGTGCTGATGACGCAGCCCTCGTTGGCCTCGACCATGTACGGCACCACGAAATGGCACATATGGAACGCGCTGAGCAGGTTGGTTTCCAGCACGGCCATATATTTTTCGCGGGGCAGCTCGCAGAAAGCGGCGTTGTTGGTAATGCCGGCGTTGTTGACCAGCACGTCGAGCTTGCGGCCGAAGTGCTCGACCGCCGCCTTGACCAGCTTTTCGCAATCCTCATAGCGCGAAACGTCGGCCTGTACGGCAAAGCCCTCTACGCCATACTGCTCCTTCAGCTTGGCGATCAGCGCCTCCGTCAGCGCCTTGGAGCTTTCCGAGCGATAGTTGATGACCACATTGTAGCCCATCTCGCCCAGCTTCAGGGTCATGGCCTCGCCGATGCCGCGAGAGCCGCCGGTAATAATGGCAGTTTTCATAAGAACAGACAACCTCCTGTTATTCTTTTGACAAAATCAGTATAGCACGCTATAATGGCCTTGAAAACGTTGCACTTTCGGCAATGTGTCAACGAAACCCCGAAAAAAGAGGGATCGACATGCACACCCGCGACAAGCTTTGGCACAGCTTCTGCCGCCTGCTGGAGACCCGGCCGCTGCGCAGCATTACCGTACAGGATATTACCGCGGAGGCCGGGCTGACCCGACAGGCCTTTTACCGCTATTTTCACACCCGGGACGAGCTGCTTTTCTGGCAGTACGACCGCAGCCTGAGCCGCGTGCTGGGCGATGCGCCGCTGACCTGGCAGGAGATGGTGGAACGCATGCTGCGGCTGCTGCAGCAGGATGCGCACCTGTACCGGCGCATGGCGCGCCAGTCGGATGACGACACGCTGGCGCAGATCATGGAGGCATACACCATCTCTCTGTATACCCGCATCATCCGCTGCCAGACCGGCCATCCACCGGATGAAGAGCTGTCGCTGCTGCTGCAGCTGTATGTATCCGGCGGCATTGCCTTTGCCATGCGCTGGGTACGCGGCGGGATGCAGCGCCCTGCACAGGAGATGTGCCGCCTTTTTGAAGCCGCCCTGTCGCCCCGGCTGGCACAGGCGCTGACGGCGGCCGCCATACCGTCCTCGGTTCTTTCGGCAAGCTGACCTTTGCCGAAAAAATTTGCCGCGGGGCTGGAAAAAGCGTTCTGGAACCTTTATAATAAGCAGGAAACGACTGCGGCAAGGGCTGCGCGGGCAGCGCCCGGCCCCTCGCCCTCTCGAAAAAAAGAAAGGATGAAGAAATCATGGTAGTACATACCCCGCCGCTTGGCTGGAACACCTGGAACACGTTTGGCCCCCACATCAACGAGGAGCTGATTTTGCGCGCCGCCGACGCGCTGGTCGACAGCGGGCTGGCCGCCTGCGGCTATCAGTACCTGGTCATCGACGACTGCTGGAGCAAGCCCGTACGCGGGGCTGACGGCCGTCTGGAGGCCGACGAGGAGAAATTTCCGCACGGCATGAAGTATGTGGCCGATTATGTGCACGCCAAGGGGCTGAAATTCGGCATGTACAGCTGCGCCGGGCAGCTGACCTGCGCGCGCTATCCCGGCAGCTTTGACCACGAATTTGTCGATGCCGCCACCTTTGCCGAGTGGGGAGTCGATTATCTGAAATACGACTACTGCTTCCACCCCGGCACCCGCAAGGGCGAGGATCTGTACCGCCGCATGGGGCTGGCGCTGGCCAACTGCGGGCGCGACATTGTGTTCAGCGGCTGCAGCTGGGGCGCGGATAACACCAAGGAATGGATCGGCACGACCGGCTGCCATTTGTGGCGCTCGACGGGCGATATTCAGGACAGCTGGGCCTCCATCCGCGCGCTGGCGCTCAGCCAGCTGCCCGACCAGGTGTACGGGCGCATCAACTGCTATAACGATATGGATATGCTGGTGGTCGGCATGGGCGGCAAGGGCAACGTTGGCCTGACCGGCTGCACCGAGGAGGAATACCGCACCCACTTTTCGCTGTGGGCCATGCTGAATTCGCCGCTGATGATCGGCTGCGACGTCTGCGACATGGACGAGAGCGCCAAGGCCATTCTGACCAACCGCGAAATGCTGGCCATCAATCAGGATGGGGCCGGGCGTCAGCCGTTTGTGCTGCACAACTGGGCCATGCCGGAAAACACCTTCTGCCTGGGCAAGCTGCTGGAAAACGGTGACATTGCCATTGGGCTGTTCAATCTGAGCGACAGCGAGTGCATGCTGTATTTCGGCTATGAGGACTTCGGTCTGGATGCCGGTACCGGCAAGGCGCTGGCCCTGCGCGATGTGTGGAGCGGTGAGGAAAGCCCCATGCCCAACGAGCTGCTGTGGACGGCGGTACCCGCGCACGGCTGCCGCGTGTGGCGCGCCCGTGTGGTCGACCGCGCATGAGCGCCGTGCCCGACGCCGCCTGCTGCAAGGAATGCGGCGCGCCGCTGAGCGCCGACGAAATGGCGCTGACCCGCAAGCTGATCAACCGCGGCGCGACCGCGTTTTTGTGCCTGGACTGTCTGGCGGCGTTTTTTGGCTGTGATACCGACCTGCTGCGCCGCAAGGCCGAGCAGTTCCGCCGCGACGGCTGCGCCCTGTTTGCGCCGCTGCCAACACCCGGCGGGCAGCCCGCCGCCCCCCACGGCAAAGGATAAAAGCTTTTGACAGAGGGCCGCTTCTCTCACAAGGAAGGCGGTCCTCTGCTTTTTTGTCGGCCGCCGGAGGGGCATGGCTGCACGCCCGCTGCCGCAAAAGCCGCTGCCCGGCGACGGAAAAGGACGGCGGGCTTCGTTTTCTGAAAAGGAACGACCTTTTATTCCCCACTCGTTGACATCTTAAGCGCGGCGGCGGAGTTTCTGCAGCCCCGCTGCAGCGCTGTGCCCCGAAAACGCAGCGGCTTCCGCCGCGCCTGCCCGTTCTTGCCTGCATTGCTTTTGCCTTTCCGGTGGCCCGCCGGTGCGACAGGCGGCGCACCGGACGTTTTTTGACGCAAAAACTCTGCCGGAGGGGCAGCAGGTCTTTACAAGAATTGTGAAATCATATATGATAGAAAAGAACGTTTGCCGCAGTGCAGCAACGCCGCCGCACCGCGAGCTTTCAAAAAAAAGAAACGGAGAACCTGCCATGAAACGCCTGTTACCCCTTGCGCTTTGCCTTGTTCTGTGCCTGTGTCTGCTGACCTCCTGCGCCACAGCGGGCGGCGACCTGCCCGTCAGCGACAGCATCGACCCGGTCTCTTCCTCGGATGTCTCCTCCTCGGAGCCGGAGCCCGAGCCCGAACCGGAGCCTGTTTACATTCCCGAATATCTGACGGGCCTGATGCAGGATGCCGATTATAACCCCAACCGCCGCGTGACGGCCATCATGATCAACAACATTGCGGTTTCCCGCCCGCAGCGCGGCCTGTCGGAGGCCAGCATTCTGTTTGAAAGCAAGGTAGAGGGCGGCATCACCCGCTTTATGGCGCTGTTTGACGATTATACCCAGCTGAGCGGCGACGTTGGCCCGGTGCGCAGCGGCCGCGACCAGTTTTTGCGGCTGGCCATCCCCTTTGATGCTCTGTACATGCACATCGGCTGCAGCGGCATCACCAAGACCTATATTGACCAGAACGAATACTGGGACCGCGATGTGGACGGCCAGGCCAAGCTGTTTACCTATTTTGACCAGGCGCGCAAAAGCCAGGGCTACTCGCAGGAGCACACCGCCTTTACCACCGCCGCGCAGCTGCAGGAGGTGTTTGACAAGTACGGCTATAACACCAACTATACCTACACCGGCACCTGCTTTGACTTTGTGCACTATGATGACAACGGCGGCATCCGCGAGCTGACCGGCGACGCCGCCACCAGCATCAACATCGTGCATTCCAACAGCTACCGCACCTATTTTGACTATGACGCCGAAAGCGGAAAGCTGCTGATGAGCCAGTACAACAGCAGCCACGGCGCCCGCGAAAAAGTCATTGATGAAAACAACGGCGAACAGCTGAGCTTTGAAAACGTGCTGGTCTGCTTTGCCGATATTACCACCTACCCCTACCCGGGCGGCAATGTGGACGCCAACGGCAACGACAAGGGCGACCCCAACTATCAGTGTGTCGACCTGGATTACGGCGGCATCGGCTACTATTTCAGCAACGGCCGTATGGAGCCGATGCGCTGGTTCAAGGGCGCTACCTCCTCCATGCTGCGCTTTACCGATATGGATGAAAACCCGCTGCCGCTCAACTGCGGCAAAAGCTATATTGCCTTTGTCGATCTGGATGAGTACTACAACTTCGGCTACACGGCCGAGGGCGACGCCGCAGCCGGAGAGGTAATTGAAGCTGGCGGCTCGGAGGCGGAAATCGGCGACTAAGCCGGGCGATTCAATCGCCGCGATCAAGCCGGGCAATTAAGCCAAGCGAGAGAGCCATGTAATAAAATCGCCGCGATTGCATCGGGCAATGAATTGCCGCAACGGAGCCGGGCGCGGAAGCCGATTGATCAAGCCGGGTAATGAAACGCAGACAACAGCCTGACGGTCGATCGGCAGTGACCGCATTGCCGCAAAAAAGCCCGGCCGTGCAGCCGCTGCGGTTTTTCTCGCCGCTTCGTTCGCTTTTTCTGCAAACACACAAAACGACCGAAAGAAACCGCTTCTTTCGGTCGTTTTTCTGTTTGGGCAGTCAATGCGCACATTGCCGCCGCACCTTTGGCAGGACAAAGCGGTCATTCCCGCCGCCCATGCCCAAAAACGCTTTCGCCTGCGCACATTGCCCAAAAATGGCCGCCATTTTTTACGTTCTCTACAGAATTTTTCCACGGCGGATGCCGCCCTTTACTTTCACCGCCAAAAAGGGTATACTATTTTTATATTGGTCGCCGCACATCCGGCGGCGGCCGCCGAATGCTGCGAAAAAGGAGGGTTTCCCCTATGAAGTCCCTGTGGAAAACGCTGGTTTCCGTTGTGCTGTGCGCCGCCGTGTGCCTTTGCGCCGCTGCGCCGCTGTCGGGGTGCGCCTCCAAGGGGGTCAGCCCGCAGGGCAGCACCCCTGCCGCCGACAGTGCCGAGACCGTTGAACCGGCCAAGCCGCAGCCCCTGCCGGATTGCAGCCCGCTGACCGGCGCGGCCCGCGACACGACCGCCGCACTGCCCCGCCCGGTAGCCGTTATGATCGACAATGCCCGCGCCGCGCTGCCGCAAAGCGGCCTTGCCGCGGCCGATGTGGTATATGAAATGGTGACGGAGGGCGGCATTCCCCGCCTGATGGCCGTTTTTTCCTCCACCGCCGCGCTGGGCAAGGTGGGGCCGGTGCGCTCGACCCGTGACCAGTTTGTGCAGCTGCTGGCGCCGGAAAACCTGCAGCTGCTGCACATCGGCAGCAGCATTTATGCCGCCGATATGCTGCGCTCGCTGGAATACGGCACGGTGGACGGCATTTATCTGGGCACCGTCGCCTTTGCCTTTGACGAGGCCCGCGCCCAGACGCGCGACAACTCGCACTGCTTTTACACCTCGGCCGCGCTGGCAGATGCCGGCATCGCCCACGAGGAGCTGAGCACCACCGTCGAGGTCGAACCGCTGTTCTGCTTTGTGCCATACAACCAACCCGCCCGCGTGCCGGATGCCTTTTCGGCCGGGAAGGTGACGTTCGCCTTTTCGCAGACGGCGGATGTTGCGTTTCAGTACAACGCCGAGACCGCGCGCTACAGCAAAAGTGAATACGGCGACCCCAGCATGGATGAGGCTGCCGGAACGCAGCTGAGCTATACCAATCTGCTGGTGCTGGGCTGCACCGTCAGCCTGAAAAGCGACGGCCTGTGCACGGATTTTGATTTTTCACAGGGCGACGGCTACTATTTTTCGCAGGGCGGCGGCCAGCCGGTGCACTGGAAAAAAGGCGGCGTCACCGACCGGCTGCTGGTGTATGATGACGCCGGAAACGAGCTGACCGTCAATGTCGGCAGCAGCTACATTGCCTTTGTGGATACCCGCGCGCTGCGCAAGACCCTGTGCCTGGACAATGTGCCGGTCAGCGACAGGAACGCCGCCAACGGGAACGCCGCCGAGGAGACGTTCCTCCCGGCCGATTCTGCCGATGCTTCACAGGCCGCCTCAGGAAATTGACGCGCTTTCGCCGATGCCCGCGCCGCAGCGTCTGCCGCCGTGCCGGTGTACAAACCGGTCGGCGATATTCCTTTGACGCTTTTTCCGCTGCTGCTCTTTTGCGCAGCCATCCGTTTGCTTCTTGATAAAATGCGGCAGGCGTTCTGCGCTCTTTTGTACCGGCGGCGATTCCCTGCCCTGACCGTCCCGACAGGCTGACTTCCGACACACCAAAAACAGGCGCATATCCACCAACGGTACGCGCCTGTTTTCTTTTTGCCCCCAACAGAAACTGCCTGCGCTTGAAAGACCCAAAAACGCATGAAGAAAACCCCCGCAGGCAATCTCTGCGGGGGTTCCCTGTCAGCCGTTCACACGGAGCGCCTTGTCAGGGCCACACGGCCCCGGCCCGGATGCTCCGGCGTAAGACGGCTGCTTTTCTGTTTGGACAAAGCGCTTATTTCGCCTTGTGCAGCAGCTCCATAGCCACGGTGATGGCGTTCTTCAGCTCGGCATCGTCGCCGACGCTCTTGGCCTGATACATCAGCTGGGTCAGCGCCGCGGGACGGCCCTGTTCGCCCAGTGCCTTGACGGCAGCCAGCTTGCAGTCGCGGCTGGTGCTGTTCAGCATGGTGATCAGCGTGTTATACGCGCCGTCCTCCTTGCTGGCGGCACAGGCCGCAGCGATCTGCGCGCATTTGGCGACATCCATCTTCTCCACAACGGCAGTCAGCTTTTCCCACTTGCCGTGCTTTACAAGAGATTCTGCATTAAAACCAAACATATAAATTTCCCTCTTTCCACTAAAATGCGATAAAAAAATTATCTATTACATTAGTTTACCCACTTTTTTGTGAACTGTCAACAAAAAAGCGGGTAAAGTTTTTGTGAATATTGTCGTCTCTTGGTCGGTGCTCTGCCGCCATAGGACAAATTGCCGCCCCGTCCGGCAATTTTTGCCTACGCGACAATTTTTGCCCGTTCGGCAATTTTTGCCTGCTCGGCAATTTTTGCCTGCTCGGCAAAAGGAAACCGTCGGCACTGTGCACGCAGACACCGGCAAGCAGTTACTTTTCGCACAAATGGCAGGCCACCAGATGCCCGCCGCCCACATCGTGCAGCACCGGCGCTTCTCTGGTGCAGCGTTCGGTGCAGTGCTCGCACCGCGGGTGAAAACGGCAGCCGCTTGGCGGGGCCAGCGGGCTTGGCACATCGCCGTGCAGCACCGTCTGCTGGCAGCGGCGGCCCAGCACCGGCACCGGCACGGCATTCAGCAGCGCCTGCGTATACGGGTGCCGGCGGCTGCGGTACAGCTCGGCGGCCTCGGCCGTCTCCACGATCTGCCCCAGATACATGACGGCGATGCGGTCGCTCATATACTGCACCACGCTCAGGTCGTGGGCAATGAACAGATAGGAAAGCCCCAGCTCCTGCTGCAGCTCCTTCATCAGATTGAGGATCTGCGCCTGAATGGAAACATCCAGCGCACTGACAGGCTCGTCACAGACGATCAGCTCCGGCTGCATGGCCAGTGCACGGGCAATGCAGATGCGCTGCCGCTGCCCGCCGGAAAACTCGTGCGGGTAACGGTACATATAATCGGGCTGCAGGTTCACCTTTTCCAGCGCGTGCGCCACAATGTCGCGGCGCTGGGCGCGATTGCCGAAGCCGTGGATGCGCAGCGGCTCGTCAAAGGCATCCAGAATGTTGCGCATGGGGTTCAGCGAAGCGTAAGGATCCTGAAACACCATCTGAATGGCGCGCCGCATGGCAAAGCTTTCGCGGCCCTTCAGCGCCAGCAGGTCTTTTTCCTCCCCCTGGGGTGCCCGGTACAGCATGCGCCCGCCCTCGGGCCGGTACAGCCGCACAATGCATTTGCCCAGCGTGGTTTTGCCGCAGCCCGACTCGCCCACAATGCCGAAGGTCTCGCCCCGGCGCACCGTAAAGCTGACGTCATCCACCGCCTGCAGCATCGGCCCGCGCCGCAGCGCCCAGCTGCTGCCGGAAGAAAAGCCCTTGGAAAGATGCTCAACGCGCAGCAATTCCTCGCTCATATTCGCTTGCTCCTTTCGTGTGGGGTGGCGGGTCAGCCCTCCGACGGCTGCCACGGCGTGCCCTGGCAGCGGTGACAGCGCACCCGGTGGCCCGGCTCGGCCATGACGTCATGCGGAAAGCTGCCGCGGCAGCGGTCGTCGGCATATGGGCAGCGATCGGCAAATTCGCAGCCGGTGAAAACGGTATCAATATCCGGCGTGGCGCCGGGAATGCTGTCCAGCTTGGCGCTTTTGTCCATGCCCAGCACCGGCACGCTGCGCAGCAGCGCCTGCGTGTAAGGGTGCAGCGGGTTGGAAAACACCTGCTCCAGCGTGCCGCATTCCACCACGCGGCCCATATACATAACGGCCACATCATCGCAGATCTCGGCGACGATGCCCATGTTGTGCGTGATGAGGACGATGGAAGTGCCCTGCTGCGCCTGCAGCTGCTTCATCAGCGCCAGTATCTGCGCTTGAATGGTAACATCCAGCGCGGTGGTCGGCTCGTCGGCGATCAGCAGGCGCGGGCGGCACACCATGGCTATGGCGATCATCACACGCTGCTTCATGCCGCCGGAGAACTGGTGCGGATACTCCTGCATGCGCTTTTCGGGCGACGGAATGCCCAGGCTGCCCAGCAGCTCGATCACGCGCTCGCGCGCCTCGCGGCGGCTAAGGCCCTTCTCATGCTCACGCAGGTTTTCCAAAATCTGGTCGCCAATGGTGTACACCGGGTTCAGTGAGGACATGGGATCCTGAAACACCATGGCAATATCCGCCCCACGGATGGCGCGCAGCCGCCGGTCACGGCGATCCAGCGATGTCAGGCGCAGACACTCCTGCGGGGTGGGGCGATAGTCGATGCTGCCGCCCGCAATGCTGCCGTTGCGGGGCAGCAGCTGCAGAACGGAATGCGCCGTAACGCTTTTGCCGCAGCCCGACTCGCCCACGATGCCCAGCACGCGGCCGCGGCCAACATCAAACGACACATCGTTGACGGCATGCACCGTGCGGCGGCCCATGCGGAAATCGACGGCCAGCTGGCGCACGGTGAGAATGTTATCCGGTTGGTTCATGGCTTGCTCCTTTTCAGACGCCGCTTTGGCACAAAGGGCGGTCGCGGCCGCCGGGCCGCTTTTTTGCCGGGGCGGCCTCAGCCGTTCTGCGCGGGGTCAAACACATCGCGCAGGCCGTCGCCGAAGAAGTTGATGCTCAGCACAAACAGCGAAATGGCAATGCCGGGGGCCAGCCACAGGTGCGGATAGGTCAGTACCTTGGTCAGCGTTTTGGCGGCGTTGATGATATTGCCCCAGGTGGGAATGCCATCCGGCACGCCCATGCCCAGAAAGCTGAGCCCAGCCTCGGCCAGAATGTAGCCCGCGCTGGCCAGCGTGGTGTGCACAATGACCGGGCCGATGGTGTTGGGCAGCAGCTGCCGGAACATGATGGAAAAGCCGGACACGCCGTTGACCCGGCAGCTTTCGACAAAGGGCTCCTGCTTGAGCGAAAGAATGCGGCTGCGCACGATGCGATGCACGCCGCACCAGCCCGTAAAAATGAAAATGAGGATCATGTTGACGACGCTGCGCCCGGAAATACCCACACAGATGAGGATGAGCAGCGTTTGCGGAAAGACGCTGAACAGCTCGGACA
>CAKTAM010000046.1 GCA_934527255.1 uncultured Oscillospiraceae bacterium
CCCTCCATTGGGGCAAAATAACAGCCGACGTCTGCTCGGCAATCAGTTGCTCACCGGCAAAAACGGCAATTGACAGCGGCGTGTTTTCCGGCGCATTGGTCTGACAGGTCACCAAAACGCCGTCCGGCTGCGGCGTAAACACCAACCGTTGGATGTAGCATTCCGGCACCCACTCATACCAGACGGTTTGCCAAATGCCGCTTTGTGCCGTGTAAAACATGCCGCCGCGTGCCAGCTTCTGCTTACCGTGCGCCACCGGGGACGCGTCGCTGTCATCCCACACGCACACGGTCAGTCGGTTTTCGCCCACCTGCAGCCAAAGGGTGATATCCACACTGAATGGCAGATACCCACCCTCGTGCGCCGCCGCCTTTTTGCCATTGACAAACACCTGTGCCCGCTGATCCACCGCGCCGAAATGCAGCAGGCATCGCCGATGCTGCGGCAGTGTCGAGAAGGTGAGCGAGCGCTGATACCAGAGAGTCTCGCCCGGCTGCAGCTGCCGCCCCACGCCGGAAAGTGCGCTTTCCGGTGAAAAAGGCACCAGAATTTTTTGCGAAAAGCTCTGCGGCAAACCATCGTCACCGGTAAAAGCACACTGCCACTCGCCATTCAGAGACTGCCAGTGCTCGCGCACCAGCTGCGGACGCGGGTACTCCGGCAGCGGCGCCCGACGATCCATCCGCTCGCCCCAGACGGTCGTCAGCGGCCGCAATGTTTTCTTTTTGTCGCTGTGCGTATCTCGCAGCGCCTTGATGATATTCATCGCCGTTTTTTCCTTTCTCTGCCCTTTGGCCTTTTTCAAAGAAGTCTCGGTGTGCACCCAAAACGGCGCTTTCCAATATCCGTTTACCGTGACAAAAAGCAAAAGATGTCTGGCACACTTTCAGGGCCGAAAGTCTGCAGGGCCATGCGGTACATGGCCCTGGCATGAATGCGGTCATGCCAGACAAAGCGGCGCAGCACCTTGCGCAGCGACCATTGCTCCTGATAACTGCCCTCCAAAACCGGATTCTTCAAAAAATCCGCTTGCTGCTCCAGCAAAGTAAAACCCTTTTCACGACACTGCACAATGGTGCCCACATTGTCGGCTGCAACGCCGATCTCCCGAAAATAATATTCATTGACGTTTTTGGTGTGCAGGTACATTTCACGCGCCGTGCGCGGAACGGTTCCGTAAAAGGTGCTGCGCTCCGGCAGGCAGCTGGCATCCACATCCGGCACGGCGCGGTACAGCTGCTCAAAGCTTTGCGCCGATTGCATCGTCAGCCTGCGCGCCTCCTCATACTCTGCCCGCGTCAGCGGCGCGCACTCTGCGTCAAACAGCACATCTGAATCCGCATCCCGAATGCAAAGCTCGGATGCTTTTTCCTGCACAACGACCGGCTGCAGAGACGACGGCAGCGCCATGCCGCGCCATACGGCATACGCCTGCAGCTCTGACGGAATTTTGTCCAGCGCCTGTTCCCGCGTTGCCCCGCGGGCATACGCACCGGGATAATCCCGACAATATACCAGACTGTCGTCTCCGTTGTGCTCCCAAATACAGGCAGCTTTCATGTTGCTTCCCCCTGTTGCACCGTTTTTCAAGTATTGTGTGGCTCTGCCGTCGGCTGCTTCTTCGCTGCGGCGTCAGGCAGTGCAAAGTCGCACGTCCAACACTGACCGGGACGCAGCAAAACCTCTTTTTTGCTGCCATCCGGCAGGCAGACGAAAATTTTTCCTTCGCAGCGCGCCTGCAGCACAGCCCGTGCGCGGCCGCCCTGCCAATGCAGCGTCAGCCTTCCCTGCGGCAGGTACAGCCCGCGCAGCTGCCCCGCAGAAAACCGCGCCGGAAGCGCCGGGAACAAGGTCACCACATTCTCGGCAGAGCAGACCAGCATCTCCAGCAGAGCATTGGCCATACCGTGCAGTGCATCCAGCTGCACCGGCGCAAAGCTGCCCAGATCCAGACTGACGCCCATATGCCGCCAGTCGTTATGCAGGGTAAAGAAATTTTCCAGCAGGCACGCCTTGCAAAGCAGATCCAGCTCGCCCAATGCCGCTTCTCCGTCGCCCAGCCGTGCCCACAGCGCCGCCATATGGGCAAACGCCCAACCGGATTTGCTGCCAAGCTTACGGCGGTGTGCCGCCTTTTCAAACGCCTGCAGCAGCTGTGGGGCGTTATCGCGGCGCACCTCGCTGCCCGGGAAAACCGGGTACAGGTGCGAAACATGCCGGTGTGCGTTCCAATCGGTCAGCGCCGGATGCATCCACTCACAAACAGCGCCGCTTTGCGGGTCAATGCGATAAGGCGGGATCGCCTGCAGCAAACGCTGCCAGTCGGCACGCTCCTGCGCGGAGGCCCTATCGGCACAGTCCGGCCGCTGCAAAAACAACAGCAGCTGCCGCAGGGTCTGCTTCATCACGGCAAAATCCATGGTGGCGTTTTCCACCGCCGGGCAAACATGCCCCATATTCTCCTGATAGTGCGGCGGCATCAGATTGCCCGGTGTGTTCTCCGGCGAAACCGAAGGATACAGGCGACAGGCTCCCGTCTCCTCCCACTGCACATAATCCGTATAAAAGCGGGCGGTCTCGATCAAAAACGGCAGAATTTCTTCCCGCAGGCAGCGCTCGTCCCCACTGTATCGGTAATAATCGCAAAAGCCTGCCGCCAGCCAACCGGCGCCGGAGATCCAGTGCAGGATCACCGGTACCGGTACAGACGGCCCGGCCAGCATCTGACCGTTCAGCGAACGCGGGGCCGTATAGGCCGGTACAAAAATTCCGCGGCAGCCAAACAGCTGCCGGGCATTTTGGGCAAACAGAGGCATACGTTCGGCATAATAATGGATCAGCGCCCGATACTGCGCAAAACATCCCTCCGGCAGCGCAGCGCTATAGATCATCTGCACATTCTCATTCGCCACGTTCTGCGTCCACGGCAAATCGTAATCGCCTGCCCACAGACCATACAAAGCAAACGGAGCAGCCCCATCTGCCGTACCGGACAAAAACAGATAGCGCGCAAAGCGCCACAGCTTTTCATACAATGCCGCCGGGGCCGTCTCCTCATAGGCTTCCTCCAGCAATGCTTCATTTGCGCGGGCAAGTGCTGCGTCGTCCGGCTCCAGCAGCAGCTCAACATCCTCATATTTCGGCTGCCACAGCCGCACATGGCGCGCAAAGGCTTTTTCATAGTCGACAGCTGCCGTCTGCTCCTGCAGGCATCCGTGCAGCAGCGCATTTTCCGCCGAAGATGCCGCCGCATCATCTGTAAAGGTTAATATCTTCACAGCAAATCCAGTGCCTTCCAGCAGCAAATAGCCCTCTTTTTTCTGTACGGTGCTGCCAGCGCCCGGCAGCACACAGGCGCAAAAGCCTATGCGGCGCCCCTCCACCTGTGCGGTGTAGGCAAGGCCGCTTTCTGTCAGGTGCACCTGTACCGTGCGCCGCAGCTCCTCCTCTACCGCGTGCGGCCCGGGCGTTTGCGCCGGGCACACCTGTGCCGAAAGCTCCCACTGCCGGGGGCACTCTTCCTGCAGCAGCAGCCAGACCGCACCGTCCTCCTGCGAAACAAAGCAGCGCCGTACACTTTGTGCCGTTTGGTATTGCCAACTGGCAAATGCCTCTGCCCTGTTCAGGCAAAGGCCGCGCCGGTAATGCGCAAACGGCTGTGTAAGCTCTACCGCCGTCAGCTGCAGCTGCCCCAATGGAAACGGCTGCGCGATTTTTTGCCAATACCCGCTTTGCTCCAGGGCATGCGTCATTTCAAACTGGGCCTGCGGCCAATTGTGCGCATCCATCTTCCGGCGCATTTCGTACAGCGCGGCCGAAACATCCGGCAGTGGGCCGCTTTCCGCTGCCCCTGCCCACAGCTCCTGCCTTGTCAGGCGCAGAATATCACTGCCTGCCGCACCGTAAAACAACGCGCCAACATATCCGTTTCCCAGCGGCAGAGCCGTCTTCCATTCCTCGCCGGGGCGGGATGGCGGATGCTTCATCCAAAGGACATCCCGGCTATCCTGCGGCGGGTTCCATTCAGTAGCTTTCATCCTTGTTTTCCCTTTCTGTTTTCTTTATCGGCAGCTGCGGCGGAATGCCGCGGCATTCAACGGCTGAGCAGCCGTGCCACCCATGTGCGGTGCACCATCATGGCCCCTTTGGGGCAAAATTCCTGACAACAGAAGCAGTGAATACAGCGCTTTCGGTCGATACACGGCAATCTGTCATGCATTTCAATGGCTTTTGCCGGGCAGATCTGCCTGCATTTTTCGCAGCCGACACAAAGCTTTTTCTTCACCTGCGGACGGGAAGAAAGCGCCTGTCTTGCCACAGCGCCGAACAGCCTGCCCAGTGCGCCGTTTCCGGCCAGATTCTGAAAGGTCAAATCGCTGCGGGCGGCAACCTTTTCAAAATGCTCTACATGAAAAGCATCCACATTTCCGGCCACCCGCAGCCCGTCGATATCTTGTGGAATCAGCCCCCGCGCCTGCGCTGCCGTCAGTGTCGGCACCTCAGCGGGCTGCATTCCCAGCATTTTTGCGCAAACCAGATCCAGCGCATGCGGCGACCGTGCAGCCAGCAGCGCCCCCATGGCGCGCGGCGTTCCCTGTGTAGGGCCATTTCCCTCCATGCCGATCACCGCATCGGCAATACACAACACCGGCGCAAAGTATTCATCCAGATCAACGATCATATTGGAGAAATCGGCCATATTGGGAAAACGAAAATGATATTCCGGCTTTTTGGTGCCGGGGATCACGCCAAACATATTTTTCGCAGCCGCAGACAAGCCCATCATCCCGTGCGATTTTACCTTGCAGACGTCAATGATGGCGTCCGCTTTTTCCAGCCATGCCGTATAGGTAAAGCTGCGGGCCGCGTGCGCCTGTGGGAAAACCGCATCCTTTTCCGAAAAATCATCATTCAGCGTTGCTCCCGCCTGCTGCACCTCTTGCATGCCGGTCGCCTCGTACACACGGCGCAGCGCCGCTTCGTTGTACAGACCGCCTGGGCTGTCGCCCACGATCACCTGTGCCCCGCGTTCACGCAAAAGCCGGGTAAGCTCGGCAAGAACAGTCGGATGCGTTGTCGCTGCCGTTTCCTTTTTCTGCGCCGCTACCAGATTGGCCTTTAACGCCACTGTCATGCCTGCACGCACCCAATCCAGCCCGCCAACAGGCTCTAGTGCTTGCAGCAGCGCCTGCCTTACCCTTTGCGGCTGATAATCCGTGCAGCGTACAATGCTGACATCATAGCTGTTATCCTTCATCGGTTTTCTCTCCGTCTCTTCCCATATTTTTCTCATTGTAGCATATCTGCCGCCAAAAGTACATTCCATGCATGAAAATCAAAAAAGCCCGCCCTCTCCCCATGGGAAGAAGACGGGCCTCTGTCAGCTGCCTGCTGCTGTTTATTGATCAGAAGATCGGCACAACAGCGCCCTGATAGGTCTCCTCAATAAAGGTTCTGGCCTCTTCGCTTTGCAGTGCCTTGACCAGGGCCTGGATCTTTTCCAGATTCTCGTTGCCCTCCTTGACGGCCACCACGTTGGCGTAGGTTTTTGCCGATTCGGAGCCTGCGTCCTCCACGGCCAGTGCGTCCGCGACTTTCAGGCCGCCCTGAATGGCATAGTTGCCGTTGATGACCGCCAGATCAACATCCTGCAGGGCGCGCACCAGCTGTGCTGCCTCCAGCTCCTTGATTTCCAGATTCTTCGGGTTTTCGGCAATGTCCAGCACCGTAGCCGTAAAGCCAACGCCCTCCTTCAGCTTGATCAGGCCCTGAGCCTCCAGCAGATACAGTGCACGCGCCTCATTGGTACCGTCATTGGGGATGGCAATGGTCGCGCCGTCTTCCAGTGCGCTCAGACTGTCGGTCTTACCGGCATACACGCCGAAGGGCTCGTAATGAATGGCCGCTACACTGACCAGATGCGTATTATTGTTTTCGTTGAAGTTGTCCAGATAGGGCTGATGCTGGAAATAGTTGGCATCCAGCTCGCCGCTTTCGGTGGCTGTGTTGGGCAGCACATAATCGTTATATTCCTTTACGACCAGGGTATACCCCTCCTCTGCCAGCTGATCCTTCACCGCATTCAGAATCTCCGCGTGCGGCGTCACGCTGGCGCCGACCGTAATGGTCTTATCATCCGAGGCCTTTTTTGCGCAGGCAGTCAGGCTCAATACGGCCACTGCCAGCACCAACAGAACAGAAACGACTTTTTTCATGGTTTGTTTCTCCTTCTCAATTTTGTTTATTCTGAAACAACGCCCCTCCGGCGTCGATTTCATTCTCTTTGTCACAGCGTTCAATGATTCAGGCGACGGTCGGCACGCTTGGCAACGCGCATGCCCACCTCCTGAAAAATCTGGACCAGCACCACCAGCAGAACAACCGTCACCAGCATCACGTCATCCTGATAACGGTAATAGCCGTAATTGATGGCAATGGCACCAAGGCCGCCGCCGCCCACAAAGCCGGCCATGGCCGTATAGCCTAAAATGGTCGTCACGGTAATGGCGCTGCCCACCAGAAGCGACGGCCGGGCCTCCGGGAGCAACACCTTGGTGATGATCTGCAGCGGGCTGGATCCCATGGACTGCGCCGCTTCCACCACGCCGCCGTCCACCTCCTTCAAAGAGGATTCCACCATGCGTGCTACATACGGCGCGGCGGATGCCACCAGCGGCACGACGGTTGCCGTAGAACCAACGGTCGTACCAACAATGGCGCGTGTGACCGGCAGTATCCATACCAGCAGAATGATGAACGGCACCGAACGCAGCAGATTGACCAATACCCCCAGCACCAAATGCACCGTCCGGTTTTGGCAAACGCCGTTTTTATCCGTCGTCTGCAATATGACCCCCAGAGGAAGACCGATGGCATAGGCCAGCACGGTCGACGTCACGATCATATACAGGGTCTCCAGCGTGCCCTGTCCCAACAGCTTGACGATTCCTGCATCAAACATCCTGCCTGTCCTCCTCGCAATGAATGTGCCGTGCTTCCAGATACTGTCTGACCCGCTGCAGCGCCCCGGCATCCTCCGGCAGCTGCAGCACCATCTGCCCGTACACCTTGCCCTCAATGCTTTTGGTGTTGGCTGCCAGAATATTGACCGGCGTGCGACATTCTAGCGTCAGATTGGAAATGATGGGTTCAAAGGCAGAGCTGCCGTCAAACACGACCCGCAGCGTTTTTTCGCTTTGCACCTGCTCCACCGCTTCGGTTTTCGGCAAAATCAGCTCTCTTGCAATGCGGGATTTCGGGGCCAGAAAAATGTCCTTCACATTTCCCATTTCGGCAATGCGGCTGTTATCCAGCACAGCCACCTTGTTGCATATCTGTTCGATCACCTTCATCTCGTGCGTGATAATGACGATCGTCACGCCCATGGTCCGGTTGATCTGCTGCAGCAGCGACAGAATAGCGCTTGTGGTATTGGGATCCAGCGCACTGGTCGCCTCATCACAAAGCAGCACCTTGGGATCCGTCGCCAAAGCACGGGCAATGGCAACGCGCTGCTTTTGCCCGCCGGACAATTGCGAGGGGTACGCCGCAGCCCGATCCTCCAGCCCGACCAACGCCAGCAGCTCCCGTGCTTTTTTGCGCGCCGCCGCTTTGGAAACGCCGCTGATCTCCAGCGGATAACAAACGTTGCCAAGCGCCGTGCGCTGCTCCAGCAGGTGAAAGCCCTGAAAGATCATGGACATCTGCCGTCTGGTCTTGCGCAGCTGACCTGCTTTCAGCGCCCCCAGATCCACGCCATTGAAAAGCACCCGTCCCTCGGTCGGCTTTTCCAGATAATTAATGCAGCGTATCAGCGTGCTTTTTCCCGCGCCGCTCAGCCCGATAATACCAAAAATATCGCCGTCCTCTATCGTCAGATCAATTTCCCGTATGGCCTCCACACGGGCGGCGCCGTTGCTGTAGGTCTTGCCCAGATTTTCCAACTGGATCACCGTGTTCTCCTCCTTTGGTGCGAAACAAAACAAAAAGCAGGAAGCCGCCAAACGACTTCCTGCCAAACGATCCGTTCCGGTTTTTTCTGATAAGAATCAACCCATGACCGATCTGTTCTGACCTGCTGATAAAGCAGAAAGCGTTTTGGAAACATCGCAGCAAAACATACGCATCGTGCAGCTGCACATGCGCATGGTCATGGACATCATGGCGTTCATTGCGGTACGTTCCATCACGCGTTCTCCTTTCCTCAAGCATCGTCCCTCACAGAAACTGTTACTGATTTTAGCACGCCGAAAGCGTCTTGTCAAGCCCGGCGCGCAGCTTTTTACAATTTTCCCGGCAGGCACACGCGGCTTTACCCGTGAATTTCAAACAGCGCGGCGCTGCCATCCGCCGCATTGGCCGTCACAAACTGCGGCAGGCCGCCCGCCAGACGGTCGGTGTGCCAAAAATGCAGATGTCCGGTGATCAACGCCCTGACCGGCGAGCCCGGCTGCGTGACCAGCTGATAGACTGTGCGCCAGTTCTCGTTTTTGCAGATGCCATCGTCGCCGATGTTGATATCCCTGCCGTGCCAGTAAGCGACCGTATCGTCATGCAGCGTTTTGGCATAAAACGGAATGTGCTGCAGCAGCAGTACGTTTTTTTCGTTTTGCAGGGCATCTGCCAACGTCTCCGCTACACCGTCCTCGTACAGCTCCATGGTGTTGTCCACGCCGACCAGCGTCAGCTCTCCCAGCCGCTGCTTATGCACAAACGTATTGCCGCCGCACCAGCCGCTGAACAGCGGCCGATTGGCTACCTGCGCGTGCGGCGTGTGATAATCGTCAAAATAAGCCCAATCATGGTTGCCCAGCACAAAAAAGTACGGCACCGGCAGGCTTTTCAGAAGCTGCTCTACCGTTTCGCGGTTGGGTGCTGAGGGAAAATCAATGATATCGCCGGTAAAAAGCACTGCATCCAGCTGTGCGGCGTTTTCCGCAATGTACTGCTGCAGCGCGTGAAAGCGCACCGTATTTTCCACGCCATCCTTGGCAAACAGTCCCACTCTCGGCCGGGCATACTCCGCCCGTGCAGCCGTTTCGGTCTCGTCGGTCAGCAGCAGATGCAGATCGGTGATCTGCAAAAGGCGATAATGCCCTTGCAGTCCGGGAATGCATAGCTCCTGCGAGCGAATATCCAACAATTCGTTTTTCATCGTTTTCTCCTTTTCCTTTTTGCAATGCCTTGTCGGTGTCTGCCATACCCCGACAAAGCGCATTTTCTTATGCTGTTTGACCCTCTGCACAGCTCTCCTCACCGAACAGCGGCAGCTGTGCGATCACATTGCGGTACAGACTGCGGAACAGCAGCAGCGCCACCACAATGGAAACAAACTCCGCAATGGGATATGACAGCCAAACAAGGTCGTCATTCCCTACCTGCCGCCCCCAACGGGCCAGCAGATACGCCGACGGCACCAGAACCACCAGCTGACGAATAAACGACAACAGCATGGCATAAACGCCATGGCCCATCGCCTGAAAGACCGAGCTGAGCGCAATGGCCACGCCCGCAAACAGAAAGCTCAGGCTGATGATACGCAAAGCCGGTACGCCGATGGCCAGCATGGTTTCCGACGCCTTGAAAATTTTCAGCAGCAGGTCGGGAACCGCCAGAAATGCCGTCATACCAAGCAGCATAAATGCCGTGGCGTACAGCATTGCCAGCTTGACGGCCTGCAGCATACGCCCCCGCTTGCGTGCGCCGTAATTGTAAGCGACAATGGGCACCACCGCATTGTTCAGCCCGAACACCGGCATGAAAATAAAGCTGTTCAGCTTGAAATACACGCCAAAAACGGTGGCGGTCGTCTCCTTGCCCAGCGTATAGAGGATGAGTATCTTATTCATCAGAAACGTCATGACGGAACCGATGGCTACCATCAAAATGGAGGGAATGCCGATCGCATAAATTTGCCCCACCAGCTTCATATCCACCCGGAAGCCGCGCAGGTCAAGATGGATCTCTGTGTTTTTGCGCTGATGAATGATAATACCCAAAATCAGGCCGATGATCTGCCCGGCGACCGTCGCAATGGCGGCGCCCAGAACCCCCAGATCAAAAACGAAAATAAAGATCGGGTCAAGGATGATATTGGCAATGGCCCCGGCGCCCTGGGTGATCATGGTATAAACGGTTTTACCGGTCGCCTGCATCAGCCGTTCAAACATGATCTGCCCAAACAGCCCAAAGGAAAAGCCGCAGCAAACGGTCAGGTATTCCACGCCGCTTTCAATAATATATTCTACGTCCGTCTGCGCTGAAAAATAGGCGCGCACGCCAAAAACGGCAAACGCCAGCGCTACCACATACCCCACCAGCGCCAGCAGCAGGCCATGCTCGGCCACGCGGTTGGCGCGCGCGTTGTTTTTTTCACCCAAGGCACGCGAAAGCAGCGCATTTACGCCAACACCGGTACCGGTGGCGATCCCGATCATCAGGTTCTGCGCCGCAAAGGCCAGCGAAACTGCCGTCAGCGATTGCTCGTTGATCTGCGCGACAAAAACACTGTCTACAATGTTGTACAGCGCCTGCACCAGCATGGAAAGCATGATGGGCAGCGCCATATTCAACACCAGCTTATTCATTGGCATAACGCCCATTTTGTTTTCCTGTAAGGTTGACTGCTGCATGATTACGCTCCGATTATTCAGTATGATTTATCGACAACCGCCCGTCAATGTGCTTGGGGGCCGCAGTGACGCTGCTACTGTCGACCGATTTTATTATTATACCATATTTCCCGCGCGCTTTGTTGACAAGCTTACCAAAATCGAGCTGACTATTTTGGTGATGTTGCCCTGTAAGCAGCAAAAGCAGGCGGCTGCCCGCCTGCTTTTCATCCGTATGTTATTTTTTTTGCTCGTCTATCGTTTGAAGCAAATAATCGGTAAAGGCTTCGCACGTCGCGCCGTCTCGACCGCCGGTCACCCGCACCTTTTTTTCGCTGTGCAGGCAAATCTCCATTGCCGCACGCAGGCGGTCAGCCGCCGGTACCCGCGCAATGTGGCGCAGCAGCATTTCCAACGCGTTCAGCACGCTGGCAGGGTTGGCATAGTCGCCCAGCCCCTCCTCCAGCATGCGCGGTGCAGAACCGTGAATGGCCTCGAACATGGCGTAGCGGTCGCCTATATTGGCGCTGCCTGCCGTACCGACGCCGCCCTGAAGCTGTGCCGCTTCATCGGTGATAATATCGCCGTACAGGTTTGGCAGCACGAACACCTGAAACTGACTGCGCATTGCCTCGTTGACCAGATTGGCCGTCATAATATCGATGTACCAATCCTCCACCGCAATACCCGGGTACTCCTTCGCCACCTCGTGGCAAAGCGCAGAAAACTTGCCGTCCGTCTTTTTCATGATGTTGGCCTTGGTAACGACAGCCAGCCTGGTCTTGCCGTTTTGGGCCGCATATTCTAAAGCTGCACGGGCAATGCGCCGTGTGCCGCAATCAGTCGTCACCTTGAAATCCATCGCCAGCTTGCCGGGAATTTCAATTCCTCGACTGCCCAGCACATACTCGCCCTCTGTGTTTTCACGGAAAAACACCCAGTCGATGCCCTGCTCCGGAATGCAGACAGGCCGCACGTTGGCATAAAGATCCAGCTCGCGGCGCATGGCGACGTTGGCACTTTCCAGCCCGCCGCCCTTTGGCGTGGTAGTCGGGCCCTTCAGCAGCACATCGCACGTTTTGATCTCGGCCAGCACATCCTCCGGAATAGCTTTCTGCTCCTGCAGCCGCCGCTCCAGCGTCAGGCCAGTTATCTCCTTCAAAACAATGCTTCCGGCGGTCAGCTCATCGCACAGCAGTGCTTCCATAACACGCCGTGCCTGCCGCATAATGATCGGACCAATGCCATCCCCACCGATCACACCAATGGTCACCGGCTTTTCGGCCGTAAATTTTACAGCGGCGCTTCCCTGCTCCATTCGCTCCTGCCGGGCCAGCTGTTCCTCCAACAACCGACGAAAAGCCTCGCATGCCTGATCGATCATTCCTTTTTGCATTTTGTTTTTCCTCTTTCCGTTCACTGCTTTTCGCGGGTATACGGCAGCAGGCCGCCCGCTCTCAAAATGGCCTGTTGGCGCGCGGTAAACGCCCCCGTCAGCTGCAGCTCTTCGCCTGTCGTTTTATCGGTCAGCACAAACCGTCCGGTCTCAATGCCTTGCCAGATGTCCTTTAACTCCAGCGCGTCACCCTGATGCAGACGGTTATAATCCTCCTCCCGTGCAAACGTCAGCGGCAGAATGCCCGCGTTGATCAGATTGGCCGCATGAATGCGCGCAAAGCTTTTGGCGATCACGCAGCGCACCCCCAGATACAGCGGAACCAGTGCGGCATGCTCCCGCGATGATCCCTCGCCATAATTGATGCCTCCTACAACAATACTGTTTCCCGCCTGCTTCGCACGCTGCGAAAAGCTTTCGTCGCACACACGGAAACAGAATTGCGACAGATAAGGAATGTTGGAACGGAACGGCAGAATTTTCGAGCCCGCCGGCATGATGTGATCCGTTGTGATGTTGTTGCCCACCTTCAACACCAGCGGCGTGCAAGAGTATCCTCCAACGGGCGGCTTTCCGGAAACTTCTGAATGTTCGGCCCGCGCAGAATTTCCACCTTATCCGCTTCCTCCACAGGCGCGGGCGGCAGCACGGCGCTGTCATCCACCCGGAATGCGGCGGGCATATTGATTTTTGGCATGTCGCCCAGCAGGCGCGGATCGGTAATTTCCCCTGTCAGCGCTGCCGCAACGGCGGTTTCCGGCGAAACAAGGTACACCTTGGCATCAGCCGTTCCGCTGCGGCCCTCAAAATTGCGGTTAAACGTACGCAGGCTGACCCCGCCTGAATTGGGCGAAAAGCCCATGCCGATGCACGGCCCGCAGGCACATTCCAACACCCGGGCCCCGCTGGCCAGAATGCTGCCCAGTGCGCCGCATTCCGCCAGCATGGACAGCACCTGCCGTGAACCGGGCGACACGGAGAGGCTGACCGACGGGCTGATCTGCCGACCGCGCAGCAAAGCCGCCACCTTCAGCATATCCAGCAGCGAAGAGTTGGTGCATGAGCCAATGCAGACCTGATCCACCTTGACGCCCTTCAGCTGTGCCACCGGCACTACATTGCCCGGGCTGTGCGGACATGCGATCATCGGCTGCAGCTGATCAAGGTCAATTTCCAGAATGCGGTCATACTGTGCATCCGGGTCGCTTTCCAGCGGCACAAAATCCTCTTCGCGCCCCTGCGCCTTCAAAAAGGCGCGTGTCACTTCATCCGATGGGAAAATGGAGCTTGTCGCCCCCAGCTCCGTACCCATATTGGTAATGGTGGCACGCTCCGGTACGGAAAGCGAACGGATCCCCTCGCCGCCCCACTCAATGATCGCGCCGGTGCCGCCCTTGACTGACAAAATCCGCAGCAGCTCCAAGCTGATATCCTTTGCCGTCACAAACGGCTGCAGCCGTCCGTGCAGCACGACCTTGAACATTTTGGGCATGGTGATATAA
>CAKTAM010000047.1 GCA_934527255.1 uncultured Oscillospiraceae bacterium
TGCCGCGAGATGAAGATCCCCATCGAGGATCTGATCACGCACACCTATCCGCTGGATCAGATGAACGAGGCGATGGAGACCAACGTGGCGCAGAAGGGCATTAAGATCTGCTACCTCGCCAAGTAAAACAGGGAGTAGTCTATGGCACTGGGAATGATTGAATGCTACGGCTTTGCAACATCCATCGTGGTGGCGGATGCTGCCAGCAAGGCGGCGGATGTGGATATCGTAGCGTTGGATAAAAACAAACCGGCCAATGCCGACGCTGTGGCGGTGCCTCTGGTGATGGTTGTCAAAATGGAGGGCAGTGTGGCGGCGGTGGAAGCCGGTATGGCTGCCGGTATTGCAGCGGCGAAGGAACGCGAGCTGTATATTACCTCCAAGATCATTGCCGGGCAATCTCCGGATATGGAGTGGTTTGCCAGACTGAACGCCACAGGCAACGACAAGCTGCGCAACACAAAAAAGTGAGGACGGCTCTCCGTTCTCTCAACGTAAAGTGATTGAAAAGGAGTTAAAACAATGATGGAAGCTCTGGGTATGGTTGAAACCCGCGGCCTGGTTGCCGCGATCGAGGCTGCCGATGCAATGGTCAAGGCCGCCAATGTTGTTCTGATCGGCTCTGAGAAGATCGGTTCCGGTCTGGTCACCGTGATGGTTCGCGGCGACGTGGGCGCTGTCAAATCCGCTGTGGATGCCGGTGGCGCTGCCGCTTCCAAGCTGGGCGAGGTGATCGCTCTGCATGTCATTCCCCGTCCTCATAACGATGTGGAAAAGCTGCTGCCCGTTCTGAAATAAGCTGATTGACAGGATGTTCAAGTATGGAAAAGGCAATTGCGTTGTTGGAGGTACAGGCAATGGTCGCGGCGATCGTTGCACTGGATGCCATGGAAAAGGCTGCTGAGGTCGAACTGATCCATGTGGAAAAGCGCCTGGGCGGCCGTCTGGTCACCTTGGTGGTGCGGGGCGATGTCTCTGCGGTAACAGCCGCACTGGAGGCAGGCGCCGCTGCTGCCGCTGAGGTTGGCGAGGTCAAATGCCGCGAGGTGATTGCCCGTCCGCATCCCAATGTCATGAAGTATCTGACCGTCGGCTAAGCGGTAGGAAAGGGTAGGCAATATGGCTGAAGAAAAGAAAAACGGTGCAGCGGCCGCCAGAAAAACGGCTGCGAAACCGGCCGCGCCCCGGGTGACCGCCGCGCGGAAGGCGGCTGCCCGTATGAGCGCTGCCGTCGCCGATGCCCCCGCAAAGACGGAGGCACCAGCGGCGAAACCGGCAGAGACAACAGCTGCCGCGGCGCATCCCCGTATGGGAGCGCTTGGCATGCTGGAGACCCGAGGCTTGGTTGCCGCGCTGGAAGCGTCTGATGCGATGGTCAAAGCGGCCAATGTGCGTTTGATCGGTTCTGAGAAGATCGGTTCCGGTCTGGTGAGCGTGATGGTCTGCGGCGATGTGTCGGCTGTTCGCGCAGCTGTGGATGCCGGAGGGGCTGCCGCTGCAGAGCTGGGTGAAATTTATGCACTGCATGTTATTCCCAGCCCTCACCCTGATGTGGAGAATATTCTCCCCACCATCAAATAATTGTTCGTTTCTCAAAAGCATTTTCGCTTCAAAAACTATCATTAATACAGGAGGATACTAGAATGGAAGCTCTGGGTATGGTTGAGACCCGTGGTCTGGTAGCCGCTATCGAGGCTGCTGATGCAATGGTCAAGGCTGCTAACGTTACGCTGATCGGCTCTGAGAAGATCGGTTCCGGTTTGGTCACCGTGATGGTTCGCGGCGACGTTGGCGCTGTGAAGGCTGCTGTTGAGGCTGGCGGCGCTGCTGCCGGCAAGCTGGGCGAGGTGATCGCTCTGCATGTCATTCCCCGTCCTCATAACGATGTGGAAAAGCTGTTGCCTGCTATCAAGTAAGCAACGGTTCGTGCTGGCGTTTCCGCCCCGCGCGTTTTCGCGTGGGGCGGGGATGCTTCCCGTTCCAACGGTTTGTCTTAATGTGTTTTATCTGAAAATGTTCTGCGGGCTGCGGCCTGGTGGGACTGCGGAGGAAAGAAGACTTTTCTTCCGCCTGAGTGTGCAAGCTCTGTCTGCCGTTTCAGACGGCGGATTTCAAAATAAATTACTTACGGCAGCATTTTGCTGTTTCTTCTGGAGTGTTCGCCGAACTCTTATCCCGGCAAAGGGGAAGGAGCAGGCGCTTGATATCTGAATAAAATCCGAGTAAGAAATGGAGTGCAGTATGGCTATGGAACAGAATGTGGCAGAAATCACAAAGGTCATCAATAAAGTTCTGCAGGAGATGGGCGCGGCTTCCGCGGCTGCTCCGGCGACGACCGGTAAAGAGGTTCCGATCGGGGTCTCCAACCGTCATATTCATCTTACGCAGTCGGATGTGGACACGCTGTTTGGCAAAGGCTACGAGCTGACCAAGCTGAAGGATCTGTCTCAGCCCGGCCAGTACGCATGTAAGGAGACGGTGACTCTGGTAGGTCCTTCCATGCGCAGCATCGAGGGTGTCCGTGTGCTGGGGCCGCTGCGCAAGCAGACGCAGGTCGAAATTTCCAAGACGGATTCCTTTGTATTGAAGGTCAAGCCTCCGGTGCGTGAAAGCGGCAGTCTGGCAGGCTCGGCCCCGATGCTGATCGTCGGGCCGAAGGGCCATATCAGCATTGACGAGGGCTGCATCATCGCCAACCGTCACATTCATATGAGCCCGGAGGACGCCGCTCATTTCGGTGTAAAGGATGGCGATACCGTGACCATTCAGGCGGACAGCGGCACGCGCCGCAGCCGTTGGTATGATGTGCAGATTCGTGTTAACGAAAAGTTCCGTCTGGAGATGCACATTGATACGGACGACGCCAACTCTGCGGGTCTGGGCAACGGCAGCAAAGTGGTTGTTGTTGACGACTAAGGAGAACAGAACCATGATGATGGGCAGAGTGGTGGGAAATGTTGTTTCCACCAGAAAACAGGATGCTTTGGTCGGCTCTAAAATTCTGGAAGTGCAGCTGATCGAAAATCAGAAGGATACCGATAAATTTCTGATTGCGATCGACAGCGTAGGCGCCGGTATCGGCGAGCTTGTGCTGGTCACTGCAGGCAGCAGTGCACGTTTGGCGCTGCAGAATACCAATGCACCGGTTGATGCCGTGGTTGTCGGCATTGTGGATTAAACCGGAAAGGAAACTGGGGCAGTTATGTTGGATGAACTCAAAAACAGCCTGTTGGAGGCTGGCATTGTCGGTGCCGGCGGCGCAGGCTTTCCGGCCGGGGGAAAATTGGCGCCCGGCGCCAACACGCTGATCGTCAACGGCGCCGAGTGTGAGCCGTTGATGGATACGGATTATACCATTTTGCGGGAGCATCTGGCCGATGTGGTGGCCGGGGCCAAGGCTATGATGGCGGCGGCAGGTATTGGCCGCGGTTTTCTTGGCATCAAGGCGCATAATGTAAAGCGTCTTGGGCTGCAGGATGGGCAGCAGCTGGCAGAAGATTTCTGTGTGGCGCAGCTGCCGGATGTGTACCCCATTGGCGATGAGGTCAGCCTGATCTATCAGGTGACGGGCCGTGTGGTACGCCCCGGTGCGCTGCCCATTACGGCAGGCGTGATCGTTTATAATGTGGAAACAGCCTATAACATTCGCCATTGGCTGTGTGATCAGCGGCCTGTTTATGAAAAGTGGCTGACGCTGGGTGGCGATATTCCGCAGCATCTGGTCATCCGCACGCCGGTCGGTACGGCGGTTCGCGATATTTTCGCCCGGTATGGCATTCGCGTGCCGGAGGGTTATGTGGTGTTGGACGGCGGCCCAAGCATGGGTAAGATGATTACCTGGCAGACGGCCGTGGTTACCAAGACCACAAAGGCTATTCTGGTTTTGCCGCCGGATATTCCGGCGATCATCAGCAAAAATTCCAATTTGCAGCTGCAGGTCACCCGTGCGGCCTCATGCTGCTGTCAGTGTACGGCATGCACCGAGCGCTGTCCGCGTAATCTGCTGGGGTATCCGTTGGAGCCTCACCGGATGATTCGTAGCATGACAACGATTGCGGAAGAGGATCCGGATCTGGTGCTGACGGCAACACTGTGCTGCGGCTGCGGTATTTGCGAGATGGCTTCCTGCTGTCAGGGGCTTTCGCCGCGCAATGTGATCGCTCAGTATAAAAAGGTGCTGGCGCAGAAGGGCATGAAGTATCAGGCAACGCAGGATGTGCAGCCGCTGGATTGCCGCGATGCCAGAATGCTGCCCAGCTATCGTTGGATGGCAATGCTGGGTGTGGATAGCTATGACGTAAAGCCGGAATATCTTCCGGAGCCCTTTGTGCCGGATAAGATTTTTGTGGCATTCAAGCAGCACATCGGCGCACCGGCCGTGGCCTGCGTATCCGTGGGCGATACCGTAAAGGTCGGTGACGCGGTGGCAGTGAAAAGCCGTGGTCTGTCCATTGGTATGCACAGCGGCATTGATGGTGTTGTCACCCGAGTGGATGAACTGGGCGTCACAATCGAGAGAAAGTGAGGACGGAGTTAAAATATGTTGTATGCGGTTGGCGTAGTGGAACTGAAAAGCATCGCCGAAGGCATCAAGGCATGCGACGGTGCACTGAAAGCGGCAAATATCCGGCTGGTATCCGCGCATCCGTCCTGTCCGGGCAAGTATGAGATCATCCTGACCGGTTCCATCTCCAATGTGACGGCCTCGGTCGATTATATCCGCAATGGCTTTGGAAAGTATGTTATTGATGCCTCTGTAATGGGCCGTATTGACGAAAATGTTGTCAAGGCTTTGTTTGGTACACAGCAGGAAGCGGGCAAGGGCGCTTTGGGCGTCATTGAAACGTTTTCGGCGGCCAGTGCCATCAAGGCTGCAGATATGGCGGTCAAAACGGCCAATGTCGCCCTGTATGACCTGCGCATTTCACGCGGCATCGGCGGCAAGGGTCTGGTACTGCTGACGGGCGATGTCAGCGATGTGACGGCGGCGGTGGAGACCGGTTCCAATTACGCAAAGGATTTGGGCCTGCTGCATTCCAGCAGCGTGATCGCCGCGCCGCATGCCGATCTGTGGAAGCAACTGTAAAAGGCGGTGTTTCCCGTTTGGTGTGATGAGTGACAGTTTCAGGGCAGATTTCTGATAAAAAGGAGAAGTGTCTATATGGAGCGGGAAGACTATCTGTTGTTTCAGATCGAAAAAAGCGCGCGTATTCCCAAGCTGGTAGAGCATCTGTATGCGAAAATGCCGGAGATCGAAGCGGATCGTGCCGTACTGTTGACGGAATCGTATCAGCAGACGGAAAATCTGCCGATCATCAAGCGCCGTTCGGCAGCGTTTTCGCATATTCTGCGTCATATTCCCATCGTTATCCGGCCGGATGAGCTGATCGTCGGAAGCAACAGCATTGCGCCGCGCGGCTGTCAGCTGTTCCCGGAGTATTCGGGCGATTGGGTCGAGCAGGAGTACGAAACCTTTGAGACTCGGGAGGCGGATCCGTTCCATATCTCTCCGGAAACTATCGCCAAGCTGAAAAAGGTTTATCCCTACTGGAAAGGCAAAAGCACCAGCGAGCTGGCTACGGCGCTGATGGCACCGGAAGCGCTTCTGGCCTTTCAGCATAACATTTTTACGACCGGCAACTATTTTTACAATGGCGTCGGCCATGTCTGTGTGCAGTACGATAAGGTGCTGAGCATCGGTTACGAGGGCATTCGTGCACAGGCGCAGCAGGCAATGGAAAATTGCCATGTCAGTGACCCGGATTATGCCTCCCGTCATGCTTTTCTGGAAGCTGTCGTCGAGTGCTGCGACGCAGTTATGGCATATGCAAAGCGCTATGCCGACCTGGCACGCAAGGAAGCAGAAAGCTGCAGCAGCCTGGTACGCCGTGAGGAGCTTTTGAAAATCGCAGCCAACTGCGAGCGCGTGCCTGCCAAACCGGCGCGCAGCTTCTATGAGGCCTGCCAGTCGTTCTGGTTTGTGCAGCAGCTGCTGCAGATGGAGTCGAGCGGCCATTCCATCTCTCCCGGCCGTTTCGATCAGTATATGTATCCTTACTTTAAGAAGGATCTGGACGAGGGAAAGATTACGCTGGAATCTGCTCAGGAGCTGCTGGACTGCATCTGGGTCAAGCTGAACGATCTGAACAAGGTACGTGATGCTGCTTCGGCAGAGGGCTTTGCCGGTTACAGTTTGTTCCAGAATCTGATCGCGGGCGGTCAGGATGAAAACGGCATGGATGCCACAAACGAGCTTTCCTATATGACGTTGGAGGCCTCTATTCATGTGGCGCTGCCCATGCCCTCCATGTCGGTGCGTGTCTGGAACGGTACACCGCAAAGCTTCCTGCTCAAGGCGGCTTCGCTGACCCGTACGGGCGTCGGTCTGCCGGCATATTATAATGATGAGGTCATTATCCCGGCCCTGATGAACCGTGGCCTGAACCTGAAGGAAGCACGGAATTACTGCATCATCGGCTGCGTAGAGCCGCAGTGCCCCGGCCGTACTGACGGCTGGCACGATGCCGCTTTCTTCAATATGTGCCGTCCGCTGGAAATGGTGTTTTCCAACGGTATGGATAATGGCGTGCAGATCGGCCCCCGCACCGGCGATGTCACTAAGATGAAGACGTTTGACGAGGTGTTTGACGCTTATAAAAAGCAGACGGAATACTTCATCGAAATGATGGTCAATTCGGACAATGCCATTGATACGGCGCACGCCGTCCGCTGCCCGCTGCCGTTTGAATCCTGCATGGTGGATGATTGCATTGCCCGCGGAAAGAGCGTGCAGGAGGGCGGCGCGCATTTCAACTTTACCGGGCCGCAGGGCTTTGGCATTGCCAATATGTCTGATTCGCTTTGGGCGATCCGTCAGCTGGTGTTTGAAGAGAAGAAGCTGACCATGGCAGAGTACAAGGAAGCCATTGAAAACAACTTTGGCTATGAGATGCATGAGAAAAAGGCCAAGGAGCTGACAAAGAATATTGCTGTTGCCATGGTGCGCGATGGCAAGAAGCTGGATGAAGAGGATGTCCGCCGCATTTATGAAATGGTGCGCAAGGGCAACCTGAGCGAAGAAAAGCGCGCCCGGTATCGCGAGATCCGCGCCATGATCGAGGTGTTGCCCAAGTATGGCAACGACCTGCGCGAGGTCGATTTGTTTGCACGCGAGGTTGCATACACCTATACCAAGCCGCTGGAGAATTACCGCAACCCCCGCGGCGGCCAGTATCAGGCCGGTCTGTATCCGGTCTCGGCCAATGTGCCGCTGGGCTATCAGACCGGCGCCACACCGGATGGGCGTCTGGCAAATACGCCGATCGCTGACGGCGTCGGCCCGGCTTCCGGGCGTGATACCCATGGCCCCACTGCAACGGCTAACTCGGTTGCGCGGTTGGATCACGGTATCGCTTCCAATGGCACGCTGTTCAATCAGAAATTCCATCCGTCTGCGCTGGAGGGCCGTTCCGGTCTGGAAAATTTCACCTCTCTGATCCGTGCATTCTTTGACCAGAAGGGCATGCACATGCAGTTCAACGTTGTTACCCGTGAAACGCTGCTGGATGCACAGAAGCACCCGGAAAAGTACCGGGCGCTGGTGGTGCGTGTGGCCGGTTACAGCGCGCTGTTTACCACGCTGTCCCGTTCGCTGCAGGATGATATTATCAACCGCACCGAGCAGCACTGAGCATGCCGCACAATGAGTTTGACAGAAAAGGAGACCGGATTTTCGTGGACAAGGAACTGAAAGGACGCATTTTTGATATTCAGCGTTTTTCCATTCACGATGGCCCAGGCATTCGCACCATCGTCTTTCTGAAAGGCTGTGTACTGCGCTGCCGTTGGTGCTGCAACCCGGAATCGCAGGAATACCGTGTGCAGGAGATGACCGTCGGCGGAAAAACCAAGGTCATGGGCCGCGACGTTACCGTTGCGGAGGTCATGGAAGAGGTCTTGAAGGACATGCCCTATTATCGGCGCTCCGGCGGCGGTTTAACGCTGTCGGGCGGCGAGTGCCTTTGCCAGCCGGAATTTTCGGCTGCATTGCTGCAGGCTGCGCAGGAGGCAGGGCTGAACACGGCGATCGAATCTACAGCCTGTGCCAAGTATGAAAATATTCAGAAGCTGCTGCCGTATCTGAATCTGTATCTGCTGGATATCAAGCATATGGATAGTGCAAAGCATAAGGCCTTTACACAGCAGCCGAACGAGTTGATCCTGGAAAATGCACGCCGCTTGGCGGTAGATGCCAAAAAACTGATCGTTCGCGTGCCGGTGATCCCGACCTTTAACGATACGCCGGAGGAGATTTCGGCGATTGCCCGGTTTGCCAACTCGCTGCCCAACGTAGAGGAACTGCATCTGCTGCCGTATCACCGCTTGGGACAGGATAAGTATGCCGGTCTGGGGCGTGACTATACGCTTTCGGATATTGAGCCGATGCCGAAGGAAAAGGTGCAGTATCTGCTGCAGGCGGCGGAATGCTCCGGCCTGCGCTGTCAGATCGGCGGCTGACAAAAGCACTGAAGCCGAAAGAAAGGAAGAGACGGATGTCTGGTGAACTGACGCTGCAGGATAAGCTGCGCATTGTACAGGAGTTGGTGCCCGGTAAACAGCTGTCACTGGCGCACATCATAGCCAACCCGGATAAAATTCTTTATACCAAGCTGGGGCTGGATCCAGCAGTGGAATATTCCAAATCGGCGATCGGTATTATTACCATCAGCCCGGCAGAAACAGCTGTTATTGTGGCGGATGTGGCCATCAAAGCCGGTAATATTGATTTAAGCTTTGTGGATCGTTTCAGCGGCACCGTCATTTTCACCGGCCTTGTTTCAGAGGTCGAGTCCGCCATGAACGCCGTAGTTGGCTATGTGCGCGATCGCTTGGGCTTTACGGCCTGTGAGCTGACCAGAACCTGATATGAAGAAAATCATTTTGGCCGGACGCTCTACCAGCGGAAAAACGACTCTGACGCAGGTACTGCACGGCAAACAGATCCAGTATAACAAAACGCAGTATATCAAATACGGCAGCGTGATCATTGATACGCCGGGCGAATATATGGAAGACCGCCATTTGGGGTATGTGCTGGCGCTGTATTCCTATGAAGCGGATGTGGTAGGCCTGGTTTGTGCGGCGGATGAGCCATATTCACTATTCAGCCCCAATATCACCTGTCAGGCCAATCGCGAGGTCATTGGCATTGTGACAAAAATCGAAAAGCCGACGGCGCGTGTGCAGCTGGCGAAGCTGTGGCTGCAGCTGGCAGGCTGCAAGAAGATTTTTTGTGTCAGCTCTTATACCGGTGAAGGTGTTTCGGAACTGATGGATTATCTGATGGAGGGCGGCCATGCCTCCTCGGAATCGTTTGAAGAAGCCATAGATTTCAACTGAGATCTATGGCCTTTTTTCTGTCCATAGCCTGTCGTTTCGTGCAAAAGCCGCGGTTGATTTTGCACGGGGGCGGTGTTATAATATAAATGTTACCATGCAGAAAATACGGAATGGGCAGCGTGCTGCGATTCACCCGGAAGCCGCCCAACAAAGGTAGGGAGTTCATATGTTGTCTGGAAAACTATCCGAACCGGTCGTCTTTGTGTTTGCTGGGGCGCTGGCCGCTTTTTTGTTGGTGTGCCTTTTACTGAAGACCTGTGCGCGCTTTCTGCCGCGTGATGCCGGGCGTCAATATGCGCATGACGGTTCCTTGTCAGCCGGTAAGCCGCGCGGGGCCGGTTTTTTATTTATTCTGGCCTTTGCGGTAGTCGTGATGGTGTTTTTGCCCTTTGTCTGGGAAAATGTCATTTATCTTTTTTTGCTGATCGCTGCGATGATAACGGGCTTTTTGGACGATGGCTCGAAAACCCCGTGGGGGGAATACAAAAAGGGGCTGCTGGATCTTCTCATTGCCATTCTTGTGGCAGTGACATATCTGAACTTCAATCCACCGCAGCTGCAGCTGGAGTTGTTGAACCGGACGGTGACGCTGCCAACGTTTGTTTATGGCCTGCTGACGGTCATACTGGTCTGGGTCTCCATCAATGTGACCAACTGTGCAGATGGCGTGGATGGGCTTTCCGCTACGGTATCGCTTGTTACGCTGTCCACGCTGTTTGCTGTTTCCTGCCTCACAGAGACGGCTGCGGCATTCCGGGGAATGATCCCGATCTTCTGCGCCTGCCTTGTGGCGTATCTGTGGTTTAACGCACATCCCAGTCGCCTGATGATGGGCGATGCCGGTTCGCGGGCCATGGGGCTGTTTATTGCATTGGCCGTGCTGAAAACAGGCAGCCCGCTGCTGTATCTTCTGGCTGCCGCCGTTTTGATTTTGGATGGCGGCCTGGGGCTGCTGAAGGTGTCGCTGCTGCGTTTCTTGAAAATTCGCATATTGAAAAATGTCCGTACGCCGCTGCATGACCATGTAAGAAAGAATCTGGGGTGGTCGGATACGCAGACGGTGACGCGCTTTGCTATTCTGCAGCTGTTGGGCTGCTTTCTGGCGCTGTACTTTGTTATGGTTTGAGGAAGGCGCGCTATTGAAAGGAATACTCGCTCTTGTGTAAGGGCAAGTAGATAAAAGCAACCAAAGGAAAGGAAGAAAACGCATTTGAAAACGATCAGCCTGTTGTTTCCGGCAGGAAAAACGGATGTGCCGGTACATACTCTGACAGACGAAACCATCAACGATCTGTCGGTCAACTACATTTGTTCTCAATTAAGCAGAAATGCCGGGGAGCAAAATGTCATTAAAAATATTATGGTGCAGTTGTGCGATGACCCGGAGGTCATTCGTTATCGCTGCGATATTTTTGAGGATGTTCTGCGCTTTCCGGAGCTTCGCAAGCGCATCGGCGCGCTGCTGGATCAGCTGGATTTTCTGAAAAGTGTCGAGCGTCTTTCCAAGGATACGGATGCTTCCAGCATCTGGCAGCTGATCAACCGGCTGAATGAGCTGGATCATTATATTGACTGCATTGCCGGTATTCGCGATTGCCTGCAGGGGCTGGATATCCATTCGGAGGGCTTTTCGGATCTTCGCGATTTTGTGGAAGAAATTTATAACGACAGCGGCTTTGATTATCTGAAAAAGGATATCCGTCATCTGCAGCAGAATGTCTGCAAGATTAAAAGTCTGACACTTGGCGTCAATCTGGATAAGGAATTGCGGCCCATTGAGACGGGCATCATTTCCATCAATAACGAAGCCTACAAGGAAATGGGCATTCTTCGCAATCTGTTGGATTTTACCAGAAGCAAGGAAGAAATTCACGACGGCGTAAAGTTTACCGGTATGGCTCCGTACCATGTGCCCAAGGTTACCCGGGAAGCGGGCGAGGGCGCGGCCAATGCGCTGGAGGGGCTGACGGGCCTTGGCATTAAAAAGCAGCAGGGCAAGGAGTATGCCGCTTCTCAAATTGGCGGCAACCCGCTGATGAACAACCTGAATCTGACCATTTCGGAAATGCTGCAGGGCGTTGTGCGCAATCTGAAATCGGTACTCAGTAAGTATGTCAACATCAGCGGATATGCGCTTTCCGCCCTGATCTCCGAGTTCACCTTTTACATCAAGTGGGCCGAGCTGGTGGATCGTCTGCTGGCAGCAGGGGCAGTGCTTTCCAAACCGGAAATTCTGGATGAGCCCCGTGCTTTCCGCGGCGAGGGCATCTACAATATGAAGCTGGCGCTTCATAAGCTGGACAACCCCGGTGAAGAAATTGTTCAGAATGATTTGGATTTCAGCACACAGCACCGCAGCTGGACAACCCCGGTGAAGAAATTGTTCAGAATGATTTGGATTTCAGCACACAGCACCGCATTTATATTCTGACGGGCCCGAACCGCGGCGGCAAAACAACGATTACACAGGCGGTGGGCATTCTGTATCTGCTGGCGCAAAACGGCATTTATGTGCCGGGTACACATGTGGCGATCAGCCCGGCCGACAGCATCTATACGCATTTCCCGGCCGATGAAAACCAGACGGTCGATTTGGGGCGTCTGGGCGAAGAGTCCAAGCGCTTCAGCGAAATTTTTGCCATGGCGACCTCGCGCAGCCTGCTGCTGCTGAACGAATCGTTCGCGACAACATCGTTTACCGAAGGGCTGTACATTGCAAAGGATATTACAAAGTCGCTGAAATATCTGGGGGCCAATACCATTTTCAATACGCATATGCACGAGCTGGCGGCGTCTCTGGATGAGATGAACGCTTCCTCTGACAGTGCCGATCAGGCCGTCAGCCTGATCACCGGTGTGGAAGAAGGGAAGCGCTCCTATAAAATTTCCATTGCACCGCCGCAGGGCCTGAGCTTCGCACAGGATATTGCCGAGAAATACGGCGTGACCTTTGCGCAGCTGCAGCAGATCATTCAGCAGAAGCGAACCGAAAACGGCTGCTGAACCATGAGATAAAGGCAAGGAACAGACAGAGGCTTTGTGGCTTCTGTCCGTTTTTTTTGTCGGGTCTGTTTTTTCTTTTGTCCTCATACGCTGAATGCAAAAGGAGGAACAGCGGTATGGAAAAAGAGAAAACGCTGCGGGCGGCTATTTATTGCCGTCTGTCCGAGGAGGATCGCAATAAACAGGGTGAGGAGAGTGAAAGCATTCAAAATCAGAAAGCCATGCTGCAGCAGTATGCATGCGAGCAGGGCTGGAAAATCTGGAAGGTTTACAGCGATGAGGACTATACCGGAGCTGATCGCAGCCGGCCGGCCTTCAATCAGCTGCTGAAGGATGCCCGCAGCGGCTGCTTTGATATTGTGCTGTGCAAGTCACAAAGCCGGTTCACGCGTGAGCTGGAGCTGGTGGAACGCTATCTGCACGGCCTGTTTGTGCAGTGGGGAATTCGTTTTGTGGGCTATGCCGACCATGCGGATACCGCGAACCACGGCAATAAAAAGGCGCGGCAGATCAACGGGCTGGTAAACGAGTGGTATCTGGAGGATCTTTCCGATAATATCCGAACAGTTTTTCGCACCAAGCAGCGGCAGGGGCAGTTTATCGGCAGCTTTGCTCCTTATGGGTACGAAAAAAGCCCGGAGGATAAAAACCACCTGATACCGGAGCCGCAGGCAGCCGCAGTGGTGCGGCAGATTTTTCAAAACAGCGCCGAGGGGCTGACGCCATCCGCAGTGGCTCACTTGCTGAACGACAGGGGAATACCCAACCCAAGCACATATAAAGCGGCACGCTACGCGCATTTTCGCAGGGCCGGGCGGCCGGGGCAGCAATGGAGCGGCAGCACGGTGCGGGCCATTCTTGCCAACCCGGTGTATTGCGGAATGCTTCGGCAGCACTTGCGCGAAAAGGTCAGTTATAAATCCGAAAGTGTGCGGCGGGTGCCAGCCGAAGAACAGATAACGGTGAGAGGGACGCATACAC
>CAKTAM010000048.1 GCA_934527255.1 uncultured Oscillospiraceae bacterium
TCTTTCATCACCGCCTTTGGCGCAGTGTATTGGCAGCGGCTGGCCGCTATGCCGTCCGACAACCTTTTTCAGGGGAACGTCACCGTAATGGTCGTACCGACGCCGGGCTGACTTTCCAGCGAAAGCTCGGCCCCATGCACCATGGCGGCATGCTTGACGATGGAAAGGCCAAGACCGGTGCCGCCAATGCGGCGGGAGTGGCTTTTATCCACCCGGTAAAAGCGTTCGAACACCCGGCTCTGGTGCTCTTTGGGGATGCCGATGCCGGTATCGGCCACGCGCAGTACCGGGCGGCCGTCGCCGCCCGGCCCCGCATATACCTGCACGCTGCCGCCCGGCCGGTTGTACTTGATGGCGTTGTCGCACAGGTTGGCCGCCAGCTCGTGCAGAATGGCCGGTACGCCCTGTATGACGACCTGCTGCCCGGTGACGGTCAGGTGCACCCCGGCCTGCTCTGCCGCAGCCTGCTGCTCGCCGCAGACCTGCACCGCCGCAGCGTACAGGTCGACCGGCTCCTTCTGCGCGGTCAGGCCGCCCTCATCCAGCTGTGACAGCCGCAGAATGTCCTCGATCAGCCGGATCATCCGCTCGGCCTGCGCGTGGATATCGCGCGCAAAGCCGGGAACATCCTCCGGCCGGACAATGCCGTTTGCCAGCAGCTCGGCGGAGCCGTAAATGGCCGTCAGCGGCGTTTTCAGCTCATGCGATACATTGGCGGTAAACTCACGCCGCAGGCGCTCGCGCTGCTCGCGCTCGGTCACATCCACCATCAGCACGACCGCACCGGTCACATGCTGCTCCGGTGTGGGCGCGCCTGCCTCGGGCGCAGGCGCGGCATCCAGCACGGGGTTTGCCAGCAGCTCATAGCTGCGGCCGTTCAGCGGCAGAATGCCGGTACTGCCCACGCCTGCCAGCGCCTGCCCCGTCACCTGACGGAACACCTCGCTGTGATTGAGCAGCAGGGCGTTCTGCCCAACCGCCTGCACCTGGCCGTCCTTCTGCGGGGCCTGCAGAAACTCCGCCATGCTGCGGTTGCACAGCAGCACCGCGGCGGCGGCGTCCACCATCAGAAGGCCCTCGCTCATATTATCCGCCACAACGGCAAACTCCTTTTGCCGACGGCGAAGCTCCTCCATCTGGGCGGCAATGCGCCGGTTCTGCGCGCTCAGCCGCCGCAAAAGCGGCGACAGCTCGGCATAGGTCTCCTGCTGGGCGGGCGCATCCAAATCCAGCTGATCCAGCGGCTGCATGATACGCCGCGACAACCGCGCGGCCACCCATGCGCTGCACCCAGCCAGCAGGGCTGCCGCCAGCAGAAACGCCGGAAGCAGCCGCAGCAGCAGCGCCCATACGGTCGACTGTGCCCTGCCCAGCCGCAGCACGCTGCCATCCGGCAGTCGCAGAGCAGAATAACAGGTTTTTTGGGAAAGGGTATCCGACCGGCGCACCGCCTCGCCGCGGCCGAACGCCAGCGCCGCGGCCACCTCGGCACGGTCGGCATGATTTGCCAGCTGCGACGCCTGCGTGCGGTTGTCGTACAAAACGGTACCGTCCGCTGCGATGAGGGTAATGCGGTCGCCGACATCCGGCAGCGCGGCCAGATAGCCGCTTCCCTGTTCGCTTGCTCCCTGCCCCAAATATTCCGCCGTGGTGTACAGCTCCTGCAGCAGGCGGGCGTCATAATAGCGATACAGAATGCCCATGGCCAGCAGCAGGCTGGCCAGCAGGGTGCACAGGCTGGTGCACAGAATGGAACGGAAAATGCGTCTGGTCATAAAAAGCCTCCGCTGCCTTATTCCGTCGGTGCGTGCAGGCGATAGCCCACGCCGCGCACCGTTTCGATCAGCGCGCCGCAGGGCCCAAGCTTTGTGCGCAGCGTTTTGATGTGCACATCCACCGTGCGGCTTTCCCCATCATAATCATAGCCCCAGATGTGCTGCAGCAGCTCATCCCGCGTGAAAACGCGGCCCGGACGGCTGCAAAACAGGCGAAGAAGCTCAAACTCCTTATAAGTAAGCGTCACCAGCTGCCCATCGGCCGTCACCTGACGGTTTTCCACATCCAGCCGCAGGCCGCCCATGGCAAACCCCGCCTGCCGCCCCACACCCGCACGGCGCAGCAGCGCCCGGATGCGGGAGATCAGCTCCATGGTACCGAACGGCTTTGTCACATAGTCATCCGCGCCGCTGTCCAGTCCCACGACCTTGTCGTATTCGGTCGAGCGGGCCGTCAGCAGAATGACCGGCACCTGTGCAGTGGCAGGCGCGGCGCGCAGGTGCCGCAACACGCTGAGGCCGTCCTCCCCCGGCAGCATGATATCCAGCAGCACCAGCTCCGGCAGCTCTTTTTCCACCGCGAGCCAGAACTCTGACGCCTGCGAAAAGCCCCTGGCCTGCAGGCCGGTGCTTTCCAGCGCGTACAAAACAAACTTACGGATGCTTTCGTCGTCCTCCAGCAGATAGATCACGGCGTTCTCCTCCCGGCTTCTGCGGCAAGCGCAGAAGCGTCCTGCGTTGTTTCGGTCAAATCAGCTGCTGCTCGTTGATGATCAGCTTAAACTCCAGCCCCAGCTTCTCCGCCGCCTTGCGGCAGAGGATCATTCGCTCGAGGAAAATTTCAAAATAATCCATAATGGTGCCGTATTTGGTGTCGATGCTCAGCTTCAGCTTGACCAGCGTATGCTCCTCGTTGATCTTCAGAACCGATTTTTTCACCGAATAGTTGACCCTGTCGTGAATATCAAAGGTGGCAGGGTCGGTATTACGCACGCGGCTGCGGCGCACATCGCTTTTATCGGCCAGGATCAGCGCGGCCGCCACCTCGTCCACCGGCACGCCGGTGCCCTCGTCGTGGTTGCCGATGGCCGTCACCACCGTGGCGATATCCTGCGGGGGTATGTGCAGCTTGTCCAGAATTCGGAACGCCATGACCGCGCCGCTTTGGGAATGATCGACCCGGTTGACCAGATTGCCGATGTCGTGCAGGTAGGCCGCCACCCGCGCCAGCTGCACCTGGTGGGCCGGGTAGCCCAGCGTCTGCAGAATATACCCGGCCGTATCGGCCACATGCAGAACATGGGCAAAGCTGTGCTCGGTATAGCCCAACGCCGCCAGCGAACGGTCCGCCGCCGCAATATAGGTGTTGACCGCGGCATTTTCCCGCAGCGTTTCCAGTGTGATCATGCTTTCTCCTCCTGTGCAGACAGCGGCGCCGACGCCGCGCAGAAGCCATGTGTCAGGCATGCCTCCAGCCGCAGGCCGTACCAGTGGCCCGGGTATTGCTCGTGCACGGTCGCCTGTACGCAGCGAAACGTAAACCTTGCCGCCGCCGTCACTGCCGGGCGAAACCACGCCTCACCCCGCGAAAGCGCGCAGGCGGGCGGTACGCCGACGGGGCCGCCGGGCGGCGCGCCCAGCGCCGCAGCCAGCAGCGCCGCACTGAACACATCACCGCAGCCGTGCAGTGAGGTGTGAACCACGGGGTGCCACACGGCAAAGCGCCGCTGTTCGTCGGCGCACAGATAGCCGATCTGCCCGTCCTCGGCCGCCGGGACAAGCTGCGTGCCCTCAAAGGCCGCCGCCAGCTGCGGGGTGCGCGGCACGCCGGTAATGACCACCCGCTGCGCCCCGGCCGCCAGCAGCCGCTGCAGGCACAGCTGCACGTTTTCCGCCGTGGGCTGCGCCGTCCCGGGCAGCCCGGCCAGCAACAGTGCCTCGGTCAGGTTGGGCGTGATGACCCCCGCCCCGCGGCAGAGCCCCCGCATGCCCTCGACAAACGCCGCATCAAAGCCTGGGTAAAGCCGCCCGCCGTCGCCCATGACCGGGTCGACCAGCAGCAGCGGGCGCGACGCGGCAAACGCCCGTGCAAAGCGCGCCGCAAACGCCAGCTGCGCCGCGCTGCAGAAATAACCGGTGGCGATGGCATCCAAATGCAGCTGCAGGCTTTGCCAATGCCGCAGAATCTTTTCCAGCTCCGGCGTCAGCTCGCAGCAGGTATACTCTTCAAAGCCGCCCGTGTGCGTGGACAACAGCGCCGTCGGCACCGGCAGCGCCTCCACCCCGGCCGAAGCCAGTATGGGCAGGCCCACGGTCAGCGAGCACTTACCGAAGCAGGAAAGATCGTTGAGGAGCGCGGCGCGCCGCAGCCCCGTTGCATTGACAGACAAGCCCGAATCAGGCATTCTGGTGAACCCCCGTAATGGAATATTCGACCCACTCGGCAATATTGACCGCATGGTCGCCGATGCGCTCCAGATATTTGGCTACCATCAGCAGATCCACGCAGAATTCGCCGTCCCGATCCTTTTCGCCGATGAGGCGGATCAGCTCGGCCTTGATGCGGTCAAACAGTTCGTCGACGATATCGTCGTTGCGCATCACCGTGCGGGCCAGCTGCAGATCCTTGCGGACGAACGAATCGATGCTGTCGCTGACCATGCGGATGGCCGCCAGCGCCATATCGTGGATGTGCACCCGGCCCATATCGCCGCTGCTGCCGATGGTGCGGGCGATCTCGGCAATATCCGATGCCTGGTCGCCGATGCGCTCCATGTCGGAGATCATCTTCAGCGCCGAGGACACCGTGCGCAGATCCCGTGCGACGGGCTGCTGCTGCAAAAGCAGCTTCATGCAGATGTTTTCGATCTCCCGTTCCTTATGGTCGATCTCGCTGTCTGTCTGAAACACCTTTTCCAGCAGAGCCTCGTCGCCGTCAAACAGCGCCTTTACCGCCGCGGCAATGGCATCCTCGCAAAGCGCCCCCATAGTGATAAGTTCTACATTCAGCTGCTCCAGCTGCGCGTCAAAACGGTTTCTCATCATCCGAACCTCCCGGTAATATAGTCTTCCGTGCGCTTATCCCCCGGCATGGAGAACAGCGCCTCGGTCTTTCCCATCTCCACCATTTCTCCCAGAAGGAAAAAGGCGGTATTGTCCGAGATGCGGGCGGCCTGCTGCATATTGTGGGTCACGATGACAATAGTATACTGCTTTTTCAGCTCCATGGCAAGGTCTTCGATCTTTCCGGTCGAAATCGGGTCCAGTGCGCTGGTGCTTTCGTCCATCAGCAGCACCTCCGGCTCGACCGCCAGCGCGCGCGCAATGCACAGCCGCTGCTGCTGGCCGCCCGACAGCCCCAGCGCGCTTTTTTTCAGACGGTCCTTTACCTCGTTCCACAGCGCAGCCTGCGTCAGGCTGCGCTCGACCAGCTCATCCAGCCGGGCACGGCTGCGCACCCCGTGCGTGCGCGGCCCGTAGGCGATGTTGTCATAAATGGACATGGGGAACGGATTGGCCTTTTGAAACACCATGCCCACCCGGCGGCGCAGGTCGTTGACATCCAGCCCGCCGTAGACCTCGTCGTTGTCCAGCCGGACGCTGCCGGTAATGCGGCAGCCCTCCACCAGATCGTTCATGCGGTTCAGGCATTTCAGCAGCGTGGATTTTCCGCAGCCGGACGGCCCGATCAGCGCCGTGATCTCGTTGGCCGGAATGCCCATGCGAATGCTTTTCAGCGCCTGAAAGTCACCATAGTACAAGTTGAGATCGGTAATTGTGATCTTATCCATTCCCGTTTCCTTTCGTCAGCTTTCCGGCCAGAAAGCCGGAAAGCGCATTGATGCCGACCACCAGAACCAGCAGCACCACGGCGGTCGCCTGCGCCTGCCTGGTGTACAGGCCCTCGCTCATCAGGTTGTACATATGCACCGACAGCGTGCGGGTCGACTGAAACAGCGGCGCAAACAGATCCTTGAAGAAATGGCCGCTTTGCCCGAAGGCCAGATTATCCTTGCCGGAGCCGGAGGTGAAGATCAGCGCGGCGGATTCACCCACAATGCGCCCGATGGCCAGAATGACGCCGGAGAGGATGCCGGGCATGGCCGAGGGCAGTATGATGCGAAACACCGTCCGCAGCTTGCCGGCCCCCAGCCCGAACGAGCCCTCGCGGTAGCTGTCCGGCACGGCCAGCAGCGCCTCCTCCATGGTGCGCAGGATCAGCGGCAGGATCATTATGGCCAGCGTCACACAGCCTGCCAGCATGGAATAGCCCCACCCCAGCGCAATATTGAAGAGCATCCATCCGAACAGACCGTAGACAATAGAGGGAATGCCTGCCAGCGTTTCGGCAGTCAGCCGTACCAGGCGCACCAGGCGGTTGCCCCTGCGGGCATATTCGGCCAGATAAATGGCTGCACCCACCCCAATGGGGACCGCCAGCAGCAGTGACAGCAGGGTCATGCATACGGTGTTGACCAGCGCGGGCATCATGGATTGATTTTCGGTGGTGAAGCGCCACGCAAACAGCTGCGGCGTCAGCTGCGGAACGCCGGTGACCAGAATATACCCCACCAGCGCCAGCGCCGCCCCGCCGGTGAGCAGCGCAGCCAGATGCACCAGCAGATACTGCGCCAACGCGCCCGGATGCCGCCGGTACGCCTGCCAGCGCTGCTTTCGCGTGGTGACGTTGACAGCGGGCAGCGCGGGAGAATTTGCCTGTTTTTTCATGCGTTCTCCTTCCGTTTGATGAGCGAAAAGCACAGGTTGATGAGCAGGATGAACACAAACAGCACCACGCCGGTGGCGATCAGCGCGCGCCGGTGCAGCCCTGTGGCATACCCCATTTCCAGCACGATGTTGCTGGTCATGGTGCGAAGCCCATCCAGCAGGCCGCCCGGCATGCCGATCTGGTTGCCTGCGATCATGATGACGGCCATCGTCTCGCCGATGGCGCGGCCGATCCCCAGAATAACGCCGGAAAGCACCCCCGACTTTGCCGCCGGAAGCACCGCCGTAAAAACACTGCGTTCATGGGTGGCCCCCAGTGCCAGCGCACCCTCGTAATAGCTGGACGGCACCGCACGCAGGGCGGGCTCAGCCGTGCCGATGATGGTGGGCAGGATCATAATGCCCAGCAGCAGCGAGGCGGTCAGCAGGCCCTTGCCGGAGGTGCCGGTCGCCTGCTGCACGGCGGGCACCAGCACCATCAGCCCGAAAAAGCCGTACACAATGGAGGGAATGCCAGCCATCAGCCGAACGACGGGGGAAAACACCCGATACAGCCGCCGGGGACAGAAGCGGGCCAGATACAGCGCGCACAGCACGCCGATGGGAACGCCGACGACCATGGCCCCGGCCGTCACATAGATGGAGCCGATGATAAACGGCAGAATGCCGAACTGCTGCTGACCCGGCCGCCAGACCTCACCAAAAAAGTTGCCGGCGCCGATCTCAAAAATGGTCGGGATGCCGTTGCCCAGCAGGTAGACGCAGATCAGCGCTACCGCCAGAATGGAAACGCAGGCCGTCAGCGCAAACACCAACCGCATGGCAGTTTCTCGAAATTTCGCCATTCGTTCTTTTCCTTTCCGCCAAAAGATGCCCGCCGAACGCCGCTCCTCGTGCGGCCGGATAGCGGAACAGGGGCGGATATTCTCCGCCCCCTGTGTTCCGGCCCGGCAGGCGCTGCGCCCGCAGGCTTTTTTTGTTAGCCCAGCTCGCTCCAGCTGGTGACCTCGCCGGTATAGATGGCGCGGATCTGCTCGCTTGTCAGGTTTTCGATGGCGTTGGCCTTGTTGACGATAACGGCGATGCCGTCCCGGGCGATGGTGACCGGCGTCAGGCCCTCAGCCAGCTCTTCGTCCTTCAGGTCACGGCTGCTCATGCCGATCTCGCACGAGCCGTCGATGGTGGAGGTGATGCCGGTGCCGGAGCCCGTCTGCTGGATGTCGATGGTCACGCCGCTGTTCAGGTTCATATAGGCCTCTGCCAGCTGCTCCATCACAGGGCCGACGGAGGTAGAGCCGTTGACGCTGAGCTTGCCGGTAAGACCGGACGGCGTATAGGCCGCGGCGGAATCATCCACCGGGATGTATTTGTCGCTGAGGATGGCCTGCCCGTCGGCACTGAGGATGAAAGCGACAAAGTCCTTGCCAAGCTCCGTCAGGTTCTCTTCCTTATAGCAGATATTGAACGGACGCGCCACCGCGTAGCTGCCCGCGACGATGTTCTCAACGGTAGGCTCCACGCCGTTCACCTGCACGGCCTTGACCGCATTGGCATCATACGAGCCCAGCGAAATATAGCCGATGGCATCCGCATTGCCGCTGACCGTGGTCTGCACCAGCGCGGTGGAGTTGGCGATCTCGGCTGCAGAGGTCGTGGCATCCGCACCGTCCTTTTCAATGCCCAGCAGTTCGACAAACGCGCCGCGCGTGCCGGAGCCCTCCTCGCGGGATACCACATGAATACTGCCCGTCGTGCTCTTGCTGCCGCAGGCGGTCAGCAGGCCGCAGGCCAGCACGGCACACATCAGAATAGCCAATATCTTTTTCATTGTTGTTTCCTCCCATTTCATGGTTTGCTTTTTTATTCTTTCTCTTGGGTACGGCATTATTATAAAACCAGTGTGTTAAGTTTCCCATCGCAGCCATGTAAAATCAAGGTAAAAAGCGCGCTGTCCCACGCAGCGCTTTCTGCCGCAAAAGCGCCGCTGTACAAGGCGGCCCTGCGGCAGGCGCTGCGCCGTCCTCGGCCCGCGGCGCACAAAAAAAGGCACCGGCCCCGCGGCAGCATACCGCAGAGTCGGCGTCGACAGATTTTGTAAAGAAAAGCGCGCTTTACAGGAAGAACCGCCGGTGCAGCGATTCGCGCAGGGGACGGCAGACGGCAATGACCAGCAGCATGACCCCCAGCATGGCCAGCACCGTCAGCGGGTAAAATGCCCAGACAAAGGTGCGGTGCAGCCCAAAGGTCACATTGAGCAGAAACTCGATCAGCAGCATGAACGCGCCGGTCGCCAGCAGGGCGCCGCCATAAATGTACAGCCGTCCGCGGCGCAGATAGCGCGTCAGCGTCACCACCGTTGTGGTGATGAGCATGGCCCCGCCCGTCACCGGGAAAGCGAAGCTGAGGAACCAGTGCCCGCCGGTGGCAAGATCGATATACAGCAGATACAGCCCGATGGCCACAAACCCGGCCGGAACAAAAATGACCGGATTGGGGTGCCGGAACCAGAAGGGCAGCACCAGCAGCACATACCCTGTCAGCAGCGCCCCCATGGCATAGCCGCACCAGGTAACGCCGCCGTTGATCTGCCAGTCACACAGAAAGGTGATGACCATGGAAAGCACAAACAGCATGGTCACCACAAACAGTACGCCGTAGGGGCTGACCTTTTCCGGCGGACGCTGGTCCGTCGGGTAAGGCTTTTCGCCCGTCGGGCGGGGCATTTCCGGGTGAAAGACCGCCGTCCCGCACAGGGGGCACTGCTTTTCGCTGTCGGCCAGCTCCACGCCGCATTTCACACAATACATGGGCGTTATAACCTCCTTTTTCTTGTTGCGTCAAAACCGGCTTTACGGCCGGTTGCTTTGTACACAGACTGGAATGCCCAGCCGCTTGAGCACGGTGAAGAAATGGGCCTCCAGCTCCGGCTCCTGCGTATTGCGGATAAAGTTGATATACAGCGTATCGCCGTACGAAAGAATACCGCAATTGTGCGGGGCGCGTGCCTGCGTGCCGATGATGAACTCCATCCGGCTGACATACGGCTGCATGGCCTGCGGCAGCGTCACCGCCCCAAGGTTGGACATGCACAGGCAGGATTTGCACTCGCCCACTGCGTTGAATACCGCCTTCATCGCCGCGTTTTTGACAAACAGCGGCATTACCTTGAGCAGCCAGTTTTTCTCGCTGTTGACATTGGCGGCAATACGCGTGCTCATGTGCTTGGCATTGACCTCCATGCCCATGCGGTGATGCACGGCCTGGCAGATCTCCTCAAACGTGTAATCGCCCAGCCGGGGGTCGACCTCCGGCGTGGTAAACAGAACGAAATTGCGCAGGCTTTTGCTTGGGAACAGCCGCCGCAGGTTGACGGGGATCAGCACCTTGATCGGCTTGCGCAGGCGGCGCAGCGGCACCTTTTCGCTTTGCAGCTCCAGCAGGGCCTGCATCATCACCGCACACAGAAACGCCGTCAGGCTGACGCCGTACCGGTGCGCAGCCTCCAGCGCCGTTTTGACCGGTACCATCATGGTGGTAAGATTGAGGAAACCGTCATGCTCCGGCGTGCCGGAAAGATGCCACGCCGTCGCCTCGCGCCGACTGGCAGACACCGTACCGGCATATTTCAGAAAGCTGTCCTCCAGCTCCTCGGGCGAAGGCTCCTCCAGACGGCCCAACACCCCGCCGCCAGCGGGCACGCTGACGCCGTACTTCTGGCCCAGATATTCCGCCAGCAGCGTTTTCAGGAAGACCAGCCCGCCGTTGCCGTCGGTCAGCGCATGGAAAAACTCTACGGCAATACGGCTGCCGTAAACCAGCACCCGGAAAGCGCAGCGGCGGATCTCCTTCAGCGGCATGCGCACCAGCGGATAGCTTTTTTCCGACTGTATGGCCGGGGCCTGCGGCACCTGCTCCAGATAATACCAGAAAACGCCGCGCCGCAGCCGAACGGCAATGGAGGGAAAGCGGCGCACCGTCACATCCAACGCCGACTGCAGCACCGCCACATCCACCGTTTCCGTCAGGGTGGCCGAAAGCCGGAACACATTGCTCCAGTTGCGGCGCAGCGCGGCCGGGTAAATTTTGGCCGCATTGTCCAGCCGCATCCAGCGAAGCTTGCGCTCGGCCGACATGACACGGTTCAAAAAACGGTTGATGGTATCAAAATCCTCGGCGTTTTCATTCAGATTATACAGCACATAGGCATGCCAACGCTCCGGCGCGACCACCATCTGGCTTTTGCAGCCGCTGGCCAGCAGCTTTTCGTGCAGCGCCCGCGTATCATCCAGCATGATCTCGTCGCCGCCGACAAACAGCAGCGACGGGGGCAGACCCTGCAGGTCGCCAAACAGGGGCGAAACATGCGGGTCGGTGCGATCGTCGGTATAGCAGTCGGCGTAAAAGGAGAGCAGCTCCTGCAGCATGGAGGGGTCCGCTTCCTTATTGGTCTGATAAGATTCGCCGGAGGCCGTGAGATCCGTCCACGGTGAAATACCGATCAGCCCGCCCGGAAGCGGCAGCTGGCATTCCTTCAGGCGCAGACACAGCGCATAGATCAGCCCGCCGCCCGCGCTTTCGCCGCACAGGGCGATCTGCTTGGGCGAATAGCCCTTTTCCAGCAGATAGCGGTAGGACGTCAGGGCGTCCTCCAATGCAGCCGGATAGCGGTTTTCCGGCGCAAGCCGATAGGCCGCGCAGAACACCCGCACGCCGCATTCCACCGCCAGCGTGGAGGCAAAGCCCTTGGCATATTCCAGATCTCCGCAGGTATAGCCGCCGCCGTGCAGATACAGGATGACCCCCTGCCGACGCTCGTCGCGCGGCATGACCCACGCCCCCTCGAACTGTTCAAACGGGTGATCGCGCACGATGACTTCGCGGCGGTGCAGCGCCTCCATCAGCTCGCCCAGCTTATCCTGCCCCTTGCGGGTGGTCTCCAGCGAGCAGTTGGTCACCAGCGGCTTGAAGAAATTCAATTGGGAACGAATGAGTTTTGCGGAAAAGCCCATAGTACACAGTTCCTCTTCTCTGTGCAAAAAGAGCGCCGCGTGACGGCGCGCTTTCCGAATTACCTTATTATTGTACCATTCTGCCCCATGGAAGTAAAGAAAAAAGCGCAAAAGCCCCTGCAAACAAAAACGGCGCTTTCAAGAAAGCGCCGTTTTTTGAAAGAATCACCCGTTTTCTTCCCTGGCCGGGGCAGTCGCCGCGCTGCGCGGCGGAATGGCCGCCTGCCGACAGATGGCCTCCGTCAACTGACGGGCGGCATTTTTTGGGAAATCCTTTTGGGCTTCCACCAACGCCTGCAGCTGCTGCGGCCGGTTCAGGCTTTCCGCCACCAGCGCCACCAACGCCTCCGTCCCATCGGCCGTCAGCGCGCAGCCGCGCGCGGCAAAGAAATCGCGGTTGCGGCTTTCCACGCCGGGCACCGCATCCACAAACAGGATGGGCAGGCCCTTGGCGACCGCCTCGGTCGAGCTAAGCCCGCCCGCCTTGCTCAGCAGCAGGTCGGCGGCATCCATATAAGCGCTGACCTGATTGGTATACCCCACCACGCGCAAACGCTCGCTGTGAATGGCGGAGAGCTCCTCATACAGCCTGCGGTTATCGCCGCAGACGGCCACCAGCATACTGTCCGACGGAAGCTCGGCCAGGCAGCCCTCGGCCAACTGGCGCATGGGGCCGCAGCCCATGCTGCCGCACATCATCAGCACCACGCGCCGCTGCTCCGGCAGGCCCAGCTGCTGCCGCGCCTGCGCGCGGCTGCCCTTTTGGCAAAACGCCTGCCCTACCGGAATGCCCAGCGGCCAGATGCGCCCGGCCGGGATGCCCGCCGCGGCAAACTCGGCCGTCAGCGCCGGGTGCGGAATGATATAGGCATCCATCTCGGCATCCGATGCACCGGGGCTGCAGGTATAATCCGTTGCGACAAAATAGCTGTGCACCAGCCCTGGGTGCTGCTGCAGAATGCGCGTCAGCGCCGTTGCCGCAAAAATGTGCACACAGATGACCGTATCATAGCCCTGCGCCTGAATAAACTGGTAAATGCGGTCAGCGTAGCTGATATTGCTGCGGTACACGCCGGATTTCCGTCCCTTCTGCGGGGGATGGTTTTCCACAAACTGATACGCCTGCCCATACAGCCGGGGCAGATAGCGATAAGCAAAAACATGGCCCTTGCAAACAAAGCTTTCCCGCAGCGGACTGGCGAAGGAAAGCGTATCCTGCAGATCGCAGGGGATGCCCTTTGCGGCAAAGCTGGCGCGGATGGCACGGCCTGCCGCATTGTGCCCGCCGCCGGTATTGCAGGATAAGATCAGCACCTTCATGATAGACGCTCCTTTGCCGGTGCGGCACGGCGCTGCCTGCGTTCCGCCAATGCCGCCAGCTTTGGCCGGTTGTACCGCTGGATCAAAATAAACGGCAGATTGAGCAGCAGAATATCAAAGGCGCACAGCGCCGCGCCGCCCCAGCCCGGCCACAGCACCAGCAGTACCGGCGACAACAGGATCAGCACCGCATGCACACACTCGGCCACACAAGTCTCCTGCACCAGTGTCTGCAGCGTCTGCGCCGTCAGCTCGGCACCCTCCAGACGCTTCGGGCGCATATCTTTCATGATGCGGCTCATATCCGGCACGTGGTCTTTCCAACGGTGGACGCCCAGCTTTTTATAAACGCGGCCGTCCTTTTCCCAGCGGGCGCTGCGAAACGGAAAGCGCTGTGCCGAAAACCAGCAC
>CAKTAM010000049.1 GCA_934527255.1 uncultured Oscillospiraceae bacterium
GTCGGGGTTTGCGGCGGGCGCTGCCGGGGTGTTTTCGGCGGCGGGGGCGGTTGCCAGCGTGTTGTATTCCAGCACGGCCTCGCGCACGCCGCGGCGCTGGCGGCTGACCACAAAGGTTTTGTTGGTGCGTGGATCATGGTACAGCAGGTCGCGCAGCTGGCCGCTTGCAGGCGCAGGTACGCCGCCGACCACGGCGTAATAGCTTTTCTGCATGGCACGCCGGGCAACATCGCTGCACAAGGCGGCAGCAGCCTGCGGGGTGCGGGCAACGACCATCAGCCCGCCCACGGGCTGATCCAGCCGGTGCACGGGGTAAACGCGGCCGCCGGTCTGGGCCGCCAGCCGGGCCAGCAGGGTATCGGGGCCGCTGCCCTCGGTCGGCAGCCCGGCGGGCTTTTGGCAGATCAGCAGGTGCGCATCCTGATACAGCAGCTCGATCAAGAAAAAGCCCTCCTTTCGGGATGGTCGGCCGACGGGGTGCGGCCGTACGGTGAAAAAACGGTGCGGCTGCCGCGGGCGGCCTTGCCGTGCCGGAAAAGCGGCAGCCCTGACAGCGCCGGGCGGTTTGACGGGGGAGCGGGCAGCTTCGCCGTGCGCTGCAGAACGCGCTGCAATACCCGGCTGTGCTTTTGGAAACACCGGAATATGCGCAGCGGCTATCCTGCCCATTCAAGCGGGTTGGAGCACTCCTGCTCAGAGCGCCGGAATATTCGCAATGACCTTCCGGACAATGCCGGGGTGTCCCAAATTGTCTTTCAGATACTGTTGGAATGTTCCAAGTTGTCTTTCAGACAACCTGGAACAGAAAGAATTTCAGATAGTCGGTTTCGTCCACGCCCCACAGAATGGGGTGATCCGGCGCCTGCTGGCGCGCCTCGATCTGCCGCAGCTGCACATTGGCGTCATGGGCGGCATCGGCCAGCATGCGGCGAAAATGCGTTTCGTCGGCAAAATGGCTGCACGAGCAGGTGGCCAGATAGCCGCCGCGCGGCAGCAGCTTCATGGCGCGCAGGTTGATCTCCTTATACCCGCGCAGGGCGCTTTGCAGCGTTTTGCGGCTTTTGGTAAAGGCGGGCGGGTCAAGAATGATAAAATCATACGGGCTGCTGCCTGCCGCCTCCAACCGGGGCAACAGGTCAAAAACATTTTCGGCCAGAAAATCCATCCGATCCTCCAGCCCGTTCAGCGCGGCGTTGGCCCGCGCCATTTCCACGGCGCTTTCGCTGATATCCACGGCGGTAACATGGGCCGCGCCGCCCGCGGCGGCGTTCAGCGCAAAGCTGCCGGTGTGGGTAAAGCAATCCAGCACATGCCGCCCGGCCGCCAGCCGTGCCACAGCCAGCCGGTTGTATTTCTGATCCAGAAAGAAGCCGGTCTTCTGGCCGTTTTCCACGTCCACACGGTAGCGGATGCCGTTTTCGCAAATTTCGGTCACGGGGCTTTCCGGGCAGGGCAGGCCTGGCAGCGGGTACCAGCCCTTGCTTTCCGCAAGGCCCTCGTGGGCGCGCAGGGCCACATCGTTGCGCTCGTACAGGCCGCGGATATCCTGCCCATCCGCCCGCAGCAGCTCCACCAGCAGGGGAAACAGCAGCCCTTTCAGGCGCTCCATGCCAAGCGAAAGCGTTTGCGTGACCAGCAGGTCGTGAAAACGGTCGACCGTCAGCCCGGGAAACTGATCCGCCTCGCCGAAAATGATGCGGCAGCAGTCAATATCGGGGCCCATGACGGTTTTGCGGTATTCCCATGCGTACCGCAGCCGCCGCTGCCAGAAGGCGGTGTCGAAGGTGTCGTTGGCATTGCGGGAGATCAGCCGGATGCGTATTTTGGAGCTTTCGCTCAGAAAGCCCGTGCCAAGATAGCGCCCTTTGGTGCTTACCACATCCACCAACCCGCCGTTTTCGGGCTGCCCGTCGGTGGCAAGCAGCTCGGTGTCATACACCCACGGATGACCGTGCTGCAGCGAGATCTCGGCTTTTTTGGTGACGGTCACGCGGGGGTAACTGCGCTGTTGTTTCATTGCTTGTCTCCTGTTCTGCTTTCGCATTCTGCCGGTGCAGTGTGCGCCGCGCATTTCTGCCGCCAGTAGGCGCTCATGCTGAAGGTGGAATCCTCCGTTTTTTCCTCGCCCAGAAAAGCGGGCGGCGAAAATGCGGCGGCCTCCTCCACGCTGGAAAACTCCACCTCGGCATAGTAAAAAGCCGTCGGCTCGGTTTCGTCCACATGGCTGCACTCCAGAATATGGCCGTCGGGCAGCCGGTACAGCCGGGTACGCTTGCGGATAAGCGGCACGCCCAGAAACGCCTGCAGCCGGGCAAAGGTCTCGGCCGAAAGCGGCGTTTCAATCTCCTCGCGGGCCAGCGTGCCCTTTCCCTTGATGCATAAGATATACGCATCGGCGGCAGGGCGGTCGTTTTGGGCGGCCGTGTGCTCGCTGCGAATGCGCACCACCGGCGCGGTGCAAAGATAGCCCTGTGCTTTTTCCACCTCTGCCAGCAGCGACAGCGCGCCCTCCTGCGGAAACCCGTTCAGCAGCCAGCGGCGTTCAATTTCCATATGGCGATCCTTTCTGCTGCCTTTGGCGGCTTTGTCGGCTGCGGCCGACAGGCGCCCCCAAGGGCAGCGGGCCTTTTTTCGGTTGGCACATTCGCCTGCCCGGCAGGGCGGTCAGAATGGCCGGATGCGGCGGCACGGTTACAGATACCGCCCTGTCAGGCTGGCGGCATTGGCGCGAATTTCCTCCGGCGTGCCGCAGGCGACGATGCGCCCGCCGACCAGCCCGCCTCCGGGGCCCATATCCACCACATAATCGGCATTGCGGATCAGGTCAAGGTCGTGCTCAATGACGATGACGGTCGCGCCGCGGTCGATCAGCCGCTGAAAAACGCCCAGCAGGGTCTGCACATCCAGCGGGTGCAGGCCGATGGTCGGCTCGTCAAAGACGAAAACGGCGTCCTCCTGCCCGCGGCCCATCTCGCTGGCCAGCTTCAGCCGCTGGGCCTCGCCGCCCGAAAGGCTGGGCGTGGCCTCGCCAAGCGTCAAATAGCCCAGCCCCAGCGCGGAAAGCGTTTGCAGCCGCCCGGCCACCAGCTTCAGGTCGCTGCAGGCGGCAAGTGCTTCGTCAACGCTCATTTCCATCAGGCGGGGCAGCGAACAGGCGCTGCCGTCCGGCTGCGGCCGGGTGATCTGCAGGGCATCCCGTCCGTAGCGTGAGCCGCCGCAATCCGGGCAGGAAATTTCCACATCCGGCAGAAACTGAATGTCCAGGCTGATGCTGCCGGTGCCGTCGCAGGTCGGGCAGCGCAGACGGCCGGTATTGTAGGAAAAATCTCCGGCTTTATACTGCAGCTGCCGCGCCTGGGGCAGGCTGGCGTATATTTTGCGCAGTTCATCGTGTACATTGGCATAGGTGGCCACGGTAGAGCGTACGTTGATGCCGATGGGCGTCGCGTCGATCAGCTTGATCTGCGCAATGCTGGGCGCGCTGACAGAGAGAACATGCGCGGGCAGGGCGCTGCCGCTAAGGGCGGCCTGCAGCCCGGGGATCAGGCTTTCCAAAATCAGCGTCGTTTTGCCCGAGCCGGAAACCCCGGTGACGGCGGTCAGCCTCCCCTTGGGCAGCCGCAGCGTCAGCGGCTGCACGGTGTGCAGCGCCCCAGTATGCAGCTCGATGCAGCCAAGGGAAAACAACTGCTCCGGCGGCGTTTTCGGCCGCGCGGGCAGGGTGCGTGCGCCGGAGAGAAACGCGCCGATGAGCGAGTGTTCGCTGCGGGCAAGCTCGTCCACCGTTCCCTGTGCCAGAATGCGGCCGCCCTTTTCGCCGGCCCCCGGCCCCATTTCGATCAGCCAGTCGGCATCCTTCAGAATCTGTGTGTCGTGGTCGACCAGCACGATGGAGTTGCCGTCGGCGATCAGGTCGCGCATAACGCCGCGCAGCCCCTCGATGTTGGAGGGGTGCAGCCCGATGGAGGGTTCATCCAGCACATACAAAACACCGGTGGTGCGGTTGCGTACCGAGCGTGCCAGCTGTACGCGCTGCCGTTCGCCGGTGGAAAGCGTGGCAGCCGCACGGTCAAGTGACAGATAGCCAAGCCCCAGCTCCAGCAGGCGCGTCGCCATGCCGTGAAAGGAATCGCAGATGCTTTCCGCCATGGCGGCCATTTCTGCAGGCAGCGTTTGGGGTACGCAGACGACCCAGTCGGCAAGTGCCTGCAGCGGCATGCGGCAGGCATCCGGCAGGGAAACGCCGTTGATGCGGGGGGCGCGGGCAGCCTCTGACAGGCGCGTACCGCCGCAGCACGGGCAGACCGCCTGCTTCAAAAAGCGCTCGACGCGCTTCATGCCTTTTTCGTCCTTCACCTTGGCCAGCGCGTTTTCAACGGTGTACACCGCGTTGAAATAGGTAAAATCCATCTCTCCGGCTGCGCCGGTCTTCTGGTTCTGGTACACCATGTGCATTTTGTTCGCCGGGCCGTGCAGCACAATATCCTTTTCCTTTTCGGTCAGCTGCCGGAACGGCACATCCGTGCGCACGCCCAGCTTGCGGGCCATATCCTTCATCAGCGACCACATCAGCGTCTGCCACGGCAGCACCGCGCCCTCGTCGATGGAAAGCGTGTCGTCCGGCACCAGCGAGGTCTCGTCGACCGTACGCACAATGCCGGTGCCGTCGCATTTGCGGCAGGCTCCGGTGCTGTTGAACGAAAGCTCCTCGGCGGAGGGCGCAAAAAAAGATACGCCGCATACCGGACAGACCAGCTGCGCCCCGGCCGCTACATTCTGCGAGGGCGGCGCATAGTGGCCGTTGGGGCAGTAGTGGCTGGCCAGCCGCGAGAACATCAGCCGCAGCACGTTCAACAGCTCGGTCGAGGTGCCGAAGGTGCTGCGGATGCCGGGCACGCCCGGCCGCTGGTGCAGCGCCAGCGCCGCCGGTACATAGCACAGCTCGTCCACCTGCGCCTTTTCCGCCTGCGTCATCCGGCGGCGGGTGTAGGTGGAAAGCGCCTCCAGATACCGCCGCGAGCCCTCGGCATACAGCACGCCCAGCGCCAACGAGGATTTGCCCGAGCCGGAGACCCCGGCGATGCCGACAATGCGGTTCAGCGGAATATCCACGTCAATGTTTTTCAGGTTGTGTACTCTTGCGCCCCTTACCCGAATAAAGCCGGGGGCGCTGCGGTCGGTATCTGCCATGGTGCGTGTCTGGCCTCCTGACAATGTGGTGCAATGGGGGGGCGGTGTATCAATCGTTATTTTCCATTATAGCACAAATCGGCCGTTCTTCCCAGTCATCCGGCAAAGAAAATATGCCGGGCAGCCGGAAGGAGCGGCCGAAAAGCACAAGAATACTGCTTTTGGGGACGGCGCTGCCGCCGTGCGGCTTTTATTGGGCGTCAGGCTTCAGCGGGCCGTAATAATAGCTTGCCGTTGCGCCGCCGTCCATCAGCAGGGTAGAGCTGGTGATGAAAGCGCCGCGGTCGCTCATCAGCAGCTCGGCCGCGTTGGCAATCTCATCCGCCGGGCAATGGCCAGGCCGATCTGCCCGGCGCCGGCCCACAGCATAACGTTTTTCATTCCTTGTTCTCCAACAGCTTGCGGACGCTTTGCGCCCATGCGGTCAGCTCCGCCTCCGGCGTTTCCAGCCGGTCGCCGCCCTGTGCGTCAAACCGGGCCTGCAGCTCGCAGGCAAATACCGCGCCGGGGCAGGCTTTTTTCATATCGGTGATCACATGACCGGGCCAGCCGCCGTTGGTCATAAACGGAACGACCGTTTTGCCCGCAAAGCTTTGCCGGTCCAGAAAGGTCTTGACGGCGGGGGCCATGGTATACCACCAGGTGGGGGTGCCGACGGCGATCACGTCATAATCGGCCGGATCCAGCTCCAGCGGCTTCAGCGGCGGCTCATAGCCGCGCTCGACCTCCCGCTGGCCCTGGTCGACCACCTGTGAATAGCTGCCGGTATACGGTACGGCGGTCTCCAGCCGCAGCAGTCTGCCGCCGGTCTCGGCCTGCAGCAGGCGGGCCCTTTTGGACATCAGTCGTTATGGGCGGCCGAACTGTGGCGCGGTCAGCCGCGCGGCGCGCCTTCGCCGTCGGCAAACTGCAGGCGCAGCAGGTCGGCAAAGGCCGTCACAGCCGGGCTGCGGTTCTCCTTTTTCCAGAAAGCGCAGTAGGTGCGCCGGATGGGCGTGCCGCCGCGCACCAGCGGAATGCGGGCGATGGAGGCGCTGAACAGCGGGGCGGTGCCGCTGCCCTCCACCGGCAAAAAGCCCTTGCGCCCAATGACCATCATTCGCGCCTCCTCCAGGTTTTCCGCATACAGAAACTCGCCCGAAAGGCCGACTACGGTGCGGTAATATTCCGTTTCGGTCTCCCGCTGGGCGGGCGAGGCGACCAGAATGCAGGCGGTCTCTTTCAACTCCTGCGGCGAAATGCGCGCTAGACGTGCCAGGGGGCTGTGTGCCGAGACCTCCACAAAGGCGGAGCAGGTTTTCAGAACCAGGTTGACATATTCCTCCGAAAAGGCGCGCCGCTGGTCGTTGAGGACCAGATCGGCCCGGCCGGAGCGCAGCATATCATACAGCTCCTCGTGGTTGCCGTATTCCACGCTGACGCTGACCTGCGGATACCGCAGGGAAAACGCCTCCAGCGCCCGCTGAAATTCTCCGCCGGTATAGCAGCGCAGGTATCCGATGCGCAGGGCCGACTGTCCGCCCTGTGCAATGTTTTGCGCCTCCTGGCACATCCGCTCATAATCGGCCGTCAGAATCAGGCTTTTCTGATAAAAGTACTCGCCCGCGGGCGTCAGAAGAAAGCTGCGGTTCCGGCGCTCCAGAAGCGGAAAACCAAGCTCACGCTCCAGCGCCTGTATCTGTTGAGAAATGGCCGATTGGGAGATATAGTTTTCCTCCGCGGCGGCGGAAAAGCTGTTCAGCCGAACGACGGATTGAAAATATCTCAGCGAGCGAAGCATCATATATCACCTGTCCTTTCCGGAATGGTCGGGCTTGGGCAAAAGCGGGGGCAGCCGCCGGGCACAGGCGGCATGTCCGCCTGACAGCCGGTCATTCCGCCGACGATGTGGGGCGGCGTGCGCCGCGCATACCGGCGGTGTCTGCCGGGCACAGGCGGTTTTCAGCGTGCCGCGGCCGACGTGCGCCTGCGCAGCCCGGCGCAGACAAACGGCAGATAAAACAACGCCAGCACGCCAAAGCCAAGCACCAGCAGCCGCCCGAAATAGGCGTACCACCCCTGCCGCAGGTTCAGATAGGGCAGGCCCGCCATGGGCGGCCGTGTCAGGTAGAAAAAGTTGGTATCATAGGCGGCAAGCGCCCCGTTCAGATACAGCGCGGCGAACACCAGCCCCAGCAGCAGCCCAACGTTTGCCGCAAAGCTGCGCCAATCCTTCAGACAGGTCTGCCCGGAGGCGATCAGATAAAGCGAAAACCACAGCAGCCCGGCGTGGTACACAAAGCACTGGTAGGCGGGCAGCGTGGAAAAATTGGTTCCGTTTGTGGGGATCAGAATGGCGCAGATGCTGCCGATTGCGCCCATGGCGGCGACAAAATCGATCAGCTGCTGCTTGACCCGGCCCGTGCGGCCAAAGGTGAGAAGCGGCAGAAGAAACAGCATCAGGCTGCACAGGTGAAAGGGCAGAGCCTTGGGGTTCAGGTGCATTCCGCCTGCCGGGCTTTCTGTCATGTGGCTTAAAATTTTGCTGATCTCGCTGACGGCGCCGATGCCCATCATCACAAGCCCTGCCTGCCGCAGGCTCCAGCTCTTGCGCAGGCTGAGGCGGCACAGAAAAACAACTGTCACGGCGCACAGTCCGATCCAGATAAAATGCTTTGCGGTAAACATACGCAGCTCCTTGCAAAACGCGCTTTTTCACTGGTGGGAAAGAACTCTGCGCCATTGTAGCACATTTTCGGCCGGGGCGCAATAAGCTGCAGCGCGCCGTTGGGCCCGGACAAAAAATCCTGTCGTTTTGGTACATTTTCGGCGGTACGGTATAGACACCGGCGCAGCGTGCATGGTATACTGCCTGTTGAAGGTTAGCGCTGGCTAACCACAAATCGGATAAAAAGGAGCACAACCATGCCGACAGCTGCAATGCCGGAAGATCAGGGCGCCATCCGGCTGGCGCAAAGCGACGGGTGCACGGTCTGGCAGTTGAGCAACGAAACGGGCGAGGGCACCATGACAACGTATGAGGTGTTCCCGGGCGTCCTGCTCAGCTTCAACGATTTTCACATGGAATATTACGACAGCCGCTATGTTGCCGACCGGCAGCTGTTTGCCATCGACCATTGCCGGGAGGGGCGCATGGAATATGCCGCCGGGGATGTCAAGCTGGATCTGCGGCGGCAGCACACGGGGCGGTTCCTGTTCCCATCCGGCCATTACCACGGGCTGACCATTGCGTTTGACCGCGCTGTGGCTGCCCAATCGCTGCCGCAGGAGATGCATTGCTTTCCGCTGACGCCGGAAAGCGTCATTGCCCGCTTTTCGCTGGGGGAATACCCCCGCGTGCTGCACGGCGCGCAGCGGCTGGAGCACATTTTCGGCGAGCTGTATCAGGTGCCGGAAAAAATACGCATTCCGTACTTTCGAATCAAAATTCTGGAGCTGCTGCTGTATCTGGACGCGATGGAGCTGCCGCAGAAGGAATCAGAGCCGCCCTATTTCTACAAAACGCAGGTAGAAAAGGTCAAGGCCATCCGGCGGTTCCTGCTTGACCACATCGCCGAAAGCATCCCGCAGGAGGAGCTTGCACGGCGGTTCGGGCTTTCCATGACGGCCATGAAGGATTGCTTTCGCTCGGTATACGGCACGGCGATTGGCGCGTGGCTGACCGCGGCACGCATGAGCATGGCGGCGGAGCTGCTGCTGAAGGAGCCGCGCCGGAGCGTGGCGGAGATCGGCTGCCGCGTCGGCTATGACAACGCGGGAAAATTTACCGCCGCCTTCAAACGGGAGATGAAGCTGACGCCGACGGAATATCGCAGAGAAAGGGGAACCCGTTATGCCAAATAAAAAACAAGGCTGGATCAACGCGCTTTTTGCCTATGCCGAGGGCGAAAAAAAGCGCCTTGGCTGGTCGGTGCTGCTGTCGGTCGCCAGCGTGCTGGTCGGGCTTGTGCCGTTTTACTGCATGTACGCGCTGCTGGGGCAGCTGCTGGAGAAAAACGCCTCGGCGGCCGATGCGGTGCGCTGGTGTCTGCTGGCGCTGGCGGCCGGGCTGCTGAAAATTCTGCTGTTCAGCCTGTCTACCGGCGTTTCGCACAGCATGGCATATGCCGTGCTGGCAAGCCTGCGCCTGCGCATGGCCGACCGTTTTCTTCACGCGCCGCTGGGCGATGTGCAGGGCCACACCATCGGCGAGCTGAAAAACAGCATGGTCGATAAGATCGAAAGCATCGAGCCCCCGCTTGCCCATATGATACCGGAGGGGGCCGGGCATGTGGTGCTGCCCATCGTCAGCATTCTGGCGCTGGCATTGCTGGATGGGCGGCTGGCGCTGGCCTCGCTGGTCACCTTTCCGCTGTCGCTGGTGTGCATGGGGCTGACCTTTCAGATCAGCGGCAAAAGCTTTCAGCAGTACGATGCCTCTCTCAACGAAATGAACAGCACCATTGTAGAGTACATCGAGGGCATCGAGGTCATCAAGGCCTTTGGCCGCGCCGGGCGCAGCTATGAAAAATATGCCGGGGCCATCACCCGTTTCCGCGGCTTTGTGGTCAAGTGGCTCACCAGTACCCTCGTGACCATGAAGCTCAGCTTCGCCCTGTTTCCCTCCACGCTCATCGGCACACTGCCGGTGGCGCTGGCGCTGGCGTCAAGCGGCGTTATCACCGTTCCGCAGGCCGCGCTTGCAGTCATGCTTTCCATTTCCATGGTGGGCTCGCTGGCCAGGCTGGAGGTCTTTTCCGAAAATATGCGGCAGGTCAAGGCCACGGTGGAAAGCCTGCAGACGCTTTTGAAAATGCCCGCCCTGCCCGAGCCTGCCTGCCGCGCCGCGCTGACGCACACGCAGATAGAGCTGAAGGACGTGCACTTTTCCTACACCGGCAGGGAGGAGGACGAGGTGCTGCACGGCATCAGTCTGCGGCTGCCGGAGGGCAGCTTCACCGCGCTGGTCGGGCCGTCCGGCGGCGGAAAATCCACCGTGGCAAAGCTGATCGCCCGTTTCTGGGATGTCACCTCCGGCAGCATCACCATCGGCGGGGTCAATGTGAAGGAGCTGCCGCTTGCACAGCTTTCCGAATATGTCAGCTTTGTCACGCAGGATAATTTCCTTTTCCGCTGCTCACTGCTGGAAAACATCCGTCTGGGCAGGCCGGATGCCACCGACGAAGAGGTTCGGCAGGCGGCGCGGGCCGCGCAGTGCGAGGAGTTTATCCGGCGGCTGCCGCAGGGGTATGACACACCGGCCGGCGAGGCGGGCAGGCGGCTTTCCGGCGGTGAAAAGCAGCGCATCGCCATTGCGCGCATGCTGCTGAAAAACGCGCCGATCGTCATTCTGGATGAAGCGACTGCCTTTACTGACCCGGAAAACGAGGAAAAGCTGCAGCGCAGCATCGCCGCGCTGACGCGGGGAAAAACACTGCTGGTCATCGCGCACCGGCTGTCCACCATTCAGAATGCCGACTCTATTGTTGTGCTGGAAAACGGGGCGGTCCGCGCCGTGGGCACGCAGGCACAGCTGCTGCAAAGCTGCCCGCTGTACCAAAGCATGTGGCAGGCGCACATCGGCGCCAGAGACTGGGCGGTATCGTCTGCCGCAGGGGAGGAGTGAGACCATGTTCAAAACCGTAAAGCGTATCATTGACTGGTGCGGAGAATACAGAGAGAGGCTGTATGCGGGGTTTGTCATGACCTTTTTCTCTCACATTTTCGCCGCGCTGCCGTTGGCGCTGGCAGCCTATACCATCGGGCTGCTGATACAGGCGCAGCAGGGCGGCGCGCCGTTTGACCGCGCATGGATCTGGCGGGTCACGGCCGCGCAGGCCGTGTTGGTGCTGCTGCGCTTTTTGTTCGATTATCTGCGCGCCCGCCTGCAGGAGCCGATCGGCTATCAGCTGACCGCACGCGACCGGCTGGCGGTCGGCGAGGCGCTCAAGCGCGTATCACTGGGGTATTTTCAGCAGGTCAGCACCGGCACGGTATTAAGCTCCATCACCACCGGCCTGTCCACGCTGGAGACCATGGGCATCCGAATGATCGACAACTTTGTCGGCGGCTATCTCAACTTTCTGGTCGTGTTTCTCGGGCTGGCTGTCTGCAGCCCGGTGACGGCGCTCATCGCGCTGGTCGCAGCCGCGCTGTCGATGGGGTGCCTGCTGCTGATCTCGCATTACAGCCGCCGCAACGCCCCTGTTGAAGCACAGGCCAACCGCGATATGACCGGCGCAGTCCTCGAATATGTGCGGGGGCTTGCCGTGGTCAAAAGCTTCGGCAAGGGCGGCGCCGCCATGGCGGCCGTGACCAGGGCCATTGCCGACAGCAAAAACATTCATCTGAAAATCGAGTGGGGTTATGTGCCCGGCAATGCGCTGCATCTGGCGGCACTGCGGTGCGGTGCGGTCGGGCTGGCGCTGGCGGCGGTGCTGCAGGGGCTGTGCGGCCGGATGAGCCTTTCCATGGTGCTGCTGTTTGTGTTTTGTTCGTTCAGCATTTTTGCCAGTCTGGAGCCCATCAGCGACAGCGCGCACACGCTGGGGGTCATCAATGATGCCATGGATCAGCTGGATGCACTGCGCGGCGGAAGCTTTCTGGATGCGGACGGCAAAGAGATCCCGCTTGTCCGGCACGACATTGTGTTCCGGGATGTCTGCTTTGGGTACGATTCCCGGCAGGTACTGCGCCATGTCAGCTTTACCATTCCGGAAAAGACCTCTACGGCCATTGTCGGCCCGTCCGGCTCGGGCAAAACCACCATCTGCAATCTGCTGGCCCGGTTTTATGACCCGCAAAGCGGCAGCATTACACTCGGCGGCCATGACCTGCGCGAGTTTACCTGTGACAGCCTGCTTTCCAACCTTTCCATGGTGTTTCAGAACGTCTATCTGTTCCACGACACCATCCGCGCCAACATCCTGTTCGGCAGGCCGGATGCCACACAGGAGGAAATGATCGCCGCAGCCAAAAAGGCCCGCTGCCACGATTTTATTATGGCGCTGCCGCAGGGCTATGACACGGTTGTCGGCGAGGGCGGCGGCACGCTTTCCGGTGGGGAGCGGCAGCGCATTTCCATTGCGCGCGCCATTCTCAAAAACGCGCCGGTCGTCATTCTGGATGAAGCGACCGCCAGCATTGACCCGGAAAACGAGCACCTGATCCAGCAGGCCATCTCCGAGCTGACCCACGGCAAAACCATTATCACCATTGCCCACCGGCTGGCGACCGTCCAGAACGCCGATCAGATATTGGTCGTGGATAACGGCCGGATCGTCGAGCAGGGCACGCATGCGCAGCTGATACGGCAAAACGGCCTGTACCGGCGCTTTACCGCCATTCGCGAGCAGGCGGAGGGCTGGCGCATGGAGCCGGGCGAGGCGGCGGCCCCCAGCGGCAGCTGATGCGGCATGCCGTCTGCCGGGTGTAAAACGCGCCGACGCTTTTGGCGCATCCGGCAAAAGTGCCAAACGGCAGGGGCGGGCCGGAAATACCGCGGGCGGCTCAAGGCTGGGCTTTCTGCCGTGCAGGCGGGCGCGGCGCTGCTGCACACGCGGGGTGCGCGTGCGGCGGCCTTTACGGCATCGGCAAAACGAACACGGGATCATAAAACGGCAGTTGGAGGCGAAAAAATGAAGACGGAAAAGCTTATCCGATGGTACATTCT
>CAKTAM010000050.1 GCA_934527255.1 uncultured Oscillospiraceae bacterium
GTTGTCGGCAGCCTGATGTGGGTCGAAATTTACAACCCGGGCGGCGGTCTGGATCAGATCCTGAAGGCCCTCGGCCGTCCCGAGTGGATCCATGTCTGGCTGGGCGAAGAAAAAACCGCGCTGTGGTCCATCGTGTTCATGGGCATTCCGTACATTGGCGCCATGCCGTTCCTGCTGTATTACGGCGGTCTGACCAGTATCGACGCTTCTCTGTACGAGGCTGCCAAAATCGACGGCGCTTCCCGCTGGAAGATCTTCTGGCGCGTGCAGCTGCCCATGATCATGCCGCAGGTCAAGCTGCTGGTCATGCTGCAGTTCATCGGCTCCATTCAGGATTACGGCGGCGTCTACCTGATGACGGGCGGCGGACCTGGTCACTCGACCTATACGCCCGGTCTGGCGCTGTACTATGATGCCACGGCAAACGGCCAGTACGGCCGCGCCTGCGCCATGGGCATCATGATGTTCGTTGTTATTATGATCGGCACTTACTTCAACAACAAGATCAAGGCCGAAAACTACGGAAGCTAAAGAAAGGAGGAAGAACACGCTATGTCAAATACAGTCGTTACTCAGTCTTCGAAGCGACAGAAAAGCCAGCGTCGTCAGGATGCCATTTTCCAGACGATCATCACCATCATTGCGCTGATCCTGCTGGTTCTCTCGTTCGTTTCCATCTACGCCATGTTCGTCCTCTCGCTGAAGGGTCAGGCTCAGATCTACCGTGACTTCTTCGGCCTGCCGAAGCCGGTGCTGTGGAACAACTACAACACGGCTATTGTCAAGCTCATTCCCAACATGATCAACTCGATGGTGGTCGTTGTCATCGCTACGGCGCTGGTGCTGCTGCTGTCGACGGTTTCGGGCTATGTGTTTGCACGTCTGCCCTTTGCCGGCAAGGAATTCTTCTATCTGCTGCTGCTGGCGCTGATGATGATTCCCGGCTGTCTGACCCTGACCTCCAGTTACTCGCTGACCAAAACCTATGGCATTTACAACACCTGGTGGGCGTTGATTCTGCCGTGGATTTCGGGCGGTCAGGTTTGGGGCATTATGCTGACCCGTAACTACATGGAGGGCCTGCCCAACGAGCTGTTCGAATCTGCCCGTCTGGACGGCTGCTCGGAAATGGGCGCCATGTTCCGCATTGCTCTGCCGCTTTCCAAGCCCATTCTGGCCACCGTTGTGGTTATGAAGATGATCGAGTACTACAACGACTTTATCTGGCCGTTGATGGTGCTGCAGTCGAACACCAAGCAGGTGATCACCGTGGCCATTCGTACCTTCCAGTCCTCGCTGACCGGTACGGATACGGGCGCCATGGTCGCCGGTTTCGTGTTCGCAACCATCCCCCTGCTGATCCTGTTCCTGTTCACCTCCCGTCTGTACATGGAAGGTCTGACCGCAGGCGCTGTCAAGGGTTGATCGGTTCGCTTTTCAAGGTTTTCTCAAAAAAGGCCGCCGCAGAAGTATCTGCGGCGGCTTTTGTGATATGGAGGGGGCACTTTTGGGGGCGCTTTTTTGCTGCAGAGCGAATGCTTTTCCGTCCGGCGCAAATACTTTGCAACACCGCAGCAAAGCGGCATTTAGGGTCGCCGCAGCGCAAATACTTTGCAATACCGCGAATGCTCTGCCGCAGCAAAGCGGCATTTAGGGGTTGCCGCAGCGCAAATACTTTGCAATACCGCAAATGCTTTGCTGCAGCAAAGCGGCATTTAAGGGCCGCTGCAGTGAAAAAGGTTTGCCGCAAAGCGCAAAGGCTTTGGCTGCACCAAAGCAGCGGCAGCAGAAAAGCGGACCATGCGAAAGGCTGGCAGAAAAAAGCAAAGAATGGATTTTGTTTGTATAAAAGAAGCGCCGCTATACAAATGGTTGTATAGCGGCGCTTGCTGCAGGGGCGTTTATATGGCGGCAGACTGTCGAAAAGTGGCCCAGTGCCATCCCTTTTGGCCCGCAGCTGCGGCAGCTGTGCCTCTGTAGAAAAGAGCAGCTGCCCTTTGCTTGAAAGGGAGAGGGGGCAGGGCGCTGCTTGGGCTGGCTTCGGGTGGAACAGGCGCTGCCTGCGTCAGGCAAGGCGGCCGCAGAGGCCCTTTTTTACCATCGGGGCCAATTGTGGCAGAGCGGAGGAAAACCTTGGGGTGCTTATCCATAGGGCCGCAATCATTGCGGCGGTGGCTGCGGAGAAAACCGCTTTTCCGGCCCTGTGCGGCTTTTTATGGCCGCTCCGGCTTCTGCTGCAGGGAAACAAGCATCCTCCACCGGGCAGGCGGCCGCAGCGGCCTTTTTGGCGCGTGTGTCGTGCCGCCGCTTGAGAAAATAAGCGATCACCACACCGCCGCTCATGCACAGCATCACGCCGCACAGCGCAATGGTGGCCGGGTTCAGCGGGTCATCCAGCGTGCCGCCCAGCACCGTTAAAAACAGCATGTTGGGGGTAATGGCCAGCAGGCTGCTGAAGAAATAGCTGCCCGGATCGGCCCCAAGCGACCCAAAAAACAGGCCCAGCAGCTCATTCGAAAGGCCAATGGCCCGCAGAAACACCGAGAAGAAAAAGGTGTAGCCGCGCTGGCTTTCGTACCATTGCCGCAGCCGCTTGTTTTTGTTCAGCAGCTGGTCGACCAGGCTTTCTTTCGAATGCCGCCCGGTCAGGTAGGGCACCCAGATGCACAGCACCGTGCCACATATGTTAATGGCCAGCGCAATGGGCAGCGGGTACAGCAGCCCGGCTGCCACGACCAGCACATTATACGGCAAAGCCGCCGTCAGCCCCTTCAGGCCAAACAGCACCAGCAGCAGCACGGCGGCCAGCCACGGATTCCGCGGCGTAAAATCCAGAATATCCTGCACTGCAATGCGGTGTCCGCTGCCTGTCAGCAGCAGCGCGGCTGCCAGCCCGGCCACGATTAGCAGCAGAAAAACGTTGTGTTGCAAAAAGCGCAGCACTGCCTTGCCTGCACTTGGCCGCGCCGGGGGTTCCGCGGGGGCTGTGGCCGCTTTTGTATTGGTGTGGCTGTCTGCCGCCTTTAGCACAGCACTGCCATTCGCGGCCTTTGCGGTGGTATCGGTGGCCGCCAGCTTGCGCCATGCGGCATCGCCGCCGGTGACAGCGGCAGCGGTCGCTTCCGTGCTGGCGCAGGTGCCTGCCGCCTTTAGCAGCACAGCACTGCCATTCGCGGCCTTTGCGGTGGTATCGTTGGCCGCATCCTTGTGCCATGCGGCATCGCCGCCGTTGAGGGCAGCAGCCGCTTCCGTGCTGGCGCAGCCAGCCATTGCCTGTTCGGGCGCATCCGCGGCCGGGGCCATGCTGTGCACCGCCGCGCCGTGTGCGGCGCCGCAGGCCGCTGCACGTGCATCGGCCGCCGTGGTGGTTGGTTCGGTTTTCGGTTCTGGAACAACTTCCTTGTGCATAAAACACCCGCTTTCAGCCGCAGCCGCTGCAACAGGGGCGCTGCGGCAGGTTTGGAAAAGACTCACTTTCCTGTATTTTGTGCGCAAAAACCGTTTTTACAAAAATACTTTAAGTATAAACAATATTAAATATTCCAAACAGACGCCATCGAACAGTCGCCAGCGGAAAAGCCTGCCTGCCGTCAGCGCCTTTGGCATCAATCGCCGCCGCCAAAGCCGGGACAGCGTTTTGAAAACCGCCCTGTTTTTTCTGCCACAGAGCTTTTTTACCGCAGCTTCTGCAGCTTCTGCAGCAGCACTCTTTGCGGGCGGCATGGGCCCCTGGCGACAGCCTGCTTTCCACCTGCCGACCGTTTTCTCCGTGCCGGGCTTTGCCGCAGCTGCCGGGCAGCGCGGTACAAAAAACGAGCCTTTCCGAAGAAAGGCTCGCTGTTTTGCTTCATAGCAGCCGTTTAATCGGCAACATAGGGCAGCAGGGCTACCTGACGGGCACGCTTGATGGCCACGGTCAGGTCACGCTGATGACGGGCACAGGTGCCGGTCACACGGCGGGGAATGATCTTGGCGCGCTCAGAGATATATTTGCGCAGACGGTTAACGTCCTTATAATCAATATGCTCGATCTTATCTACGCAGAAGCTGCAGACCTTTTTGCGGCTGCGGCGCACGGGGCGGCCGGGACGGTCGCTCTGCTCTCTTTTTTCAAAAGCCATGGTTCATGAAACCTCCTTTATCGTAAGATGGTCACTGCTTAAAACGGCAGATCGGTGCTGTCGTCGATGATGGCAAAATCATCGGCGTTTCCGGCCGAGTAGGCAGGCGCCTCCTGGGCGGCCGGACGGGAATAATCGGAAGCAGGTGCGGAGCCGTTGGGGGCGCTGTAATTGCCGCCGCCGTTGCGTCCGCCGCAGAAGTTGACATTGTTTGCAACAACATCATAAGCCGTGACGTTTTTGCCGGTGTCCTTATCCTGATAGGTGCGGGTCTGCAAACGGCCCTCCACCAGGATCATGTCGCCCTTGTGGAAATACTTGCAGACAAAATCTGCCGTATTCCGCCAGGCGCTCACACTGAAAAAGTCAGCCTGACGCTGTTCACCCTGCCGGGCAAAGCTGCGGTCGCAGGCAATGCGAAAGCTCGCAACCTGAACGCCCTGCGGCGTCTGGCGCAGCTCGGGGTCAGCCACCAGACGGCCCTGCAGCACAATGCAGTTCAACATAATGCGGTTCCTCCTTAGTCTTCCTTTGCGACGGTCATCGCACGCAGAACGCCGTCCGTAATGCGGTAAATACGGGTCAGCTCGGCGGGGAACTCGGGGGCGGCTTCAAACGTGGTGACCACGTAATAACCCTCGGTCTCGTCGTTGATGGGGTAGGCCAGCTTGCGCTTGCCCCATTCCTCCACGTTTTCGATGGTGCCGTTTTCCTCGATCAGCGTTTTGAACTTCGCGATCAGGGCCTGCGTAGCCTCTTCGTCAAGTGCAGTGGAAACGACCAGCATGGTTTCGTACTTTGCCATAGTTGTACACCTCCTTTTGGACATATGGCCCCCGTGGGGGCAAGGATCGCCGCCTTACAGAACCTCATAAGGCGACAACTAATTGTAACAGGTAATTTGGTTAAAGTCAAGAGCAAACGCCCGAAAAAATGCGGTTTTGCGGGCGGTTGGGCCGCTGCTTTAAGCGGCGGGCAGCATCCACACCAGCGAGAACAGCGCCGAGGCGGCCAGCACCACGGCAATGATGATGGCGGCCGTCATGCTGACGCCGCCCTGCCGGGCCAGCAGGCGGTACAGGCCGCTGCCGTCCGCGTCATCCTCCGCGGGGGGCTGCTGCGCATATTGCAGCTTGATACGCCCCATTCTGCGCACGCATTGGCGGCGGTACAGCGTGCTGGCGGCAATGCCCCAGAAAATGTTCAGCGCCAGCCCCAGATACAGCGCCCCCACCGAAGCTTTGTTCAGCAGCGAAAGTGACAGCCCGGGAATTTGCAGCGCCCCGGCCTCATACAGGGTCAGCAGTGCGTCGGGCAGGCCGCAGACAAGGCGGCACAGCAGGGCCACAATGCCCCAGCCCCACATTTTGCGGTACAAAAAGTACAGCGGGGCAAACAGCATGGCACTCAGCGAAAAGCTGCGGCCGCTGCGGTTGGAATCCATCTGCTTGAACTGAAACAGGTAGACCGGCCCGGACGGCCCCAGATAGGCCAGCCACTCCGGCACGGTAAAGCCGTCCAGTGTGTCGCCCTCCTTCAGCCGGGCGCGCACCTGGCCCATGGGGTCGTTTTCGTCGTCCAGCGTCAGGTGCAGGCTGTCATCCTCCACGGGGCGGAACTTGCCGGTGTCGGGCGAGACCTCCGCCCGCGTGCGGCGGTAGGCCGGGGTCGGGTTGGGCGCGGTATCCTTCGGCGGGGCGGGGGGCTCGTCTTCCGTCGGCTGCTGCGGCAGCGGTGCGCCGCAGTTGCCGCAAACGGCCGCGTCGACGGGGTTGCCCTTGCCGCAGTGCGGGCACAGCACAAACTGCTGCTCCTCCGTTTCGCCGGTCTCGGGCAGGTAGGAAAAGCCTGCGCCGTGCTTTTCGGCATACAGGCAGCGCCCGGCCTTTTTATAACACGCCCGATGATACGGCGCGCCGCACTCGGGGCAGACGACCACATCGTCCGTTTCGGTCAGCGGCTGCTCGCACACAGGGCAGACGGCATTGTGAAAATACGTCATACAAAGCTCCTTCAAGGCAAGGGCGGCGGGCGGCACGGCCGCCTGCTGCCCCAAAACGGTATACTAATGAGTAGTATAGCGGAAAAAAAGCAAAAAAGCAAAGGTTTTCTCTTTACAAAACACCTTTGTGTTTAGTATACTATAACCGTTACTGCAAATTGTTACTATAGTATGGCCAAATAAAGTGGAATGTTTGAAAAGCGCGCCTGCCGCATGGCGGCACAGGGCGCAGCCGTCCGCACAAGGGGCGGCGGCCTGCGGAGAAAGCCGGGGCATTCCGCTGCTTTTTTGAAACGTCGGAAAGGAAGACAACGTTATGGTATTGCTGGACGAATACAAGCAGAAGCTGGCAGAGCTGCAGCCCGTCATCCGCGATCTGGGCGAGGCGCTGGGCTTAAAGCAGCTGCGCCTGCGCCGGGAGGAGCTGGAGCAGCGCAGCGCGCAGCCGGATTTCTGGAACGATGCGGACGCCGGGCGCGCGGTGCTGTCCGAGCTGGGCGCGCTGAAGCAGAAGATCGAGGGCTATGAGAGCCTGTGCGCGGAAGCGGAGGATGTGGAGACCTTCATCGAGCTGGCCGAGGAAGAGGACGACGAAAGCATGGTGCCGGAGCTGCAGGCCCAGATGAAGGATCTGCAGCAGAAAACCGAAAAGCTGCAGCTGTCCACCCTGCTGACGGGCGAATATGACCATTCCAACGCCATTCTGACCTTCCACGCCGGTGCCGGCGGCACCGAAGCGCAGGATTGGGTCGAGATGCTGTACCGGATGTACACGCGCTTCTGCACCGATCAGGGCTTTACCGTGCAGGTGCTCGATCTGCTGGACGGCGACGAGGCAGGCATCAAAAGCGCCAGCATTCTGGTTTCGGGCGAAAATGCCTATGGCTATCTGAAAAGTGAAAACGGCGTGCACCGTCTGGTGCGCGTTTCGCCGTTTGATGCCTCCGGCCGCCGCCAGACAAGCTTTGCCAGCGTGGAGGTCATGCCGGAGATCGACGACAACATCGAGGTGGAAATCCGCCCCGAGGATATTGAAATGCAGGTGTACCGCTCCTCTGGCGCGGGCGGCCAGCACATCAACAAGACCTCCTCGGCCGTGCGCCTCATCCACAAGCCCACGGGTATCGTGGTCTCCTGCCAGACGGAGCGCAGCCAGCTGCAGAACCGCGAAACGGCCATGAAAATGCTGAAAAGCAAGCTGCTGCAGATCAAAACGCAGGAGCATCTGGAGAAGATTGAGGATATCAAGGGCGTGCAGAACCTGATTGCGTGGGGCAGCCAGATCCGCAGCTATGTGTTCATGCCGTACACGCTGGTGAAGGATCACCGCACCGGCTATGAAAACGGCAACGTCAATGCGGTGATGGACGGCGACCTGGAGGGCTTTGTCAATGCCTATCTGAAGGCGCTGAGCCGGGGCGAGCTGCAGGGCAACTAAGGCGGCGCCGACAGCGGCGAAGCCTGCGGGTACCGGGGCTGTGCCCGGAGAACGGAGCAGACGGTTTTTGCGGTGCCAACTGCGCCGAAGAAAAGCGGCGCAGCCGGGCGGTGGGTCGTTTGCCGAAGGCTGCCGGGCAGAAAAAAGCAATGACGGGGGCGTGCAGAGATTCTCTCTGCACGCTCTTTCCCTTTTTGGCAGGCGAAAGCGGCCCTCATCCTGTACGGCCCACAGCGGGTGTATAGCGCGCCGCAAAGCGGGCATACTGTAACCGGGCGCAAAACCGCCGCGGGCAAACGGCGGCTTCGGCCCAAGGCAAACCGATCATACGAACCAACAGGAGGGAACGAAGAATGGAACATGCCAATCACTGCATCAGCTGTACCGTCAAATCCTGCGCACACCATTGCAGCTGCGACGACTACTGTTCGCTGGACAAAATCCAGGTGGGAACCCACGAGCATCATCCCGCCATGGATGAATGTACCGACTGCCAGAGCTTCGAGAAAAAATAATCTGCGCATCCATTAAGCAGCCGCCCGCGCAGCCTATGGCCGCAGGCGGCAGATCGGCCGCGCCCCGCTTCCCCCAAAAGGAGGCCGGGCGCGGCTTTTCTGTGCTGCCGGGCTTGTGCAAACCGCGGGGGCGTGCTACAATGCCGGTGGAAGCCCGCGAGGTTATCCCCCAAAAAGCCTTGCACTGCGGTGCGGCGGCCGGAAAAAGCCCCCGCGGCCGCCTTGCCGGGCCGCCGTAAAGGGGGCCGACGGCCGGCGCGCGGCGGAAAAATTTCACTTTTTTCAAAAAAAGCGGCGCGGCATGAAGAAAGGCCGCGGCGGTATTCGTTTTCTGACCAGAGCACAACAAAGGAACCGGGTTTGGCTCAAGCGGGAAAGGAGGGGACAGCGGACGGTGGAGGAGCAGGAGTTTACCGCGCTGATGCGGCGGTATCAGGCGTACATATACACCATTTGCTACCGCTTTGTGCTGGATGCCGCACAGGCGGAGGATCTGGCGCAGGAAACCTTTCTGGCCGCTTATCTGCACCGGGAAAGCTGCCCGGCGGGCAGTGAAAAGCCGTGGCTGGCCCGCATTGCCGTCAACAAGGCAAAGGACCTTTTGAAATCGGGCTGGAGCCGCCGGGTACAGCTGGCGCAGTCGGATGAGGACGACGCCATGGAGCGAACGCAGGCCCCACTGGCGGAGCAGCCGGAGGAGCACAGCCTGGCCCGGGAGCGCACCGACACGGTGCGTCGGGCGGTGTGCGGCCTGCCGCCGCCCTACCACGATGTGGCGGTGCTGGTGTTTTTGCAGGAAAAAACGCCGGATGAGGCGGCACGGATGACCGGGCGGCCGACCAAAACGGTGTACACCCAGCTATCCCGTGCAAAAAAGCTGTTGGCAGAACAGCTGAAAGAGGTGACGCAGACATGAAGCTGAAGGACAAAAACGGGCACATCACGCAGGAGGCGCTGCTGGCATGGAACGAGGGCAGCCTGTGCGAGCAGCAGCGGCTGGAGCTGGCCGAGCACCTGACCTGCTGTGACGATTGCCTGCTGCGCCTGACCGCGCTGGAGCTGGAGGAGCTGCCGCCCGCGCGCGATCTGGTCGGCCCTGCCGTGCGGCAGGCGCGGCACCGGCGGCCGCTGCTGTTCTGGCAGCGGTGCGGCATTGCGGCCGCAGCGGCCTGCTTTGCCTTTTTGGGCTGGCGGCTCGATCTGCTGGGCCAGCTGAACGATCTGCCGCAGAGGGTCGGGCAGGCCGGTGCGCTGCAGCAGGCGGCCACGCAGCTTTCGCAGGAGCTTTCCGGCTGGAGCGGTCAGCTTTCCGATACGCTGCAAACGGCGTTTGACAAAAATCAGAACTAAGACGGGCGGGCCGGACGGCGCAGCCCGAGGCAATGAAAAAGGAGTGTATGGTATCATGCAGAAAAGCGGTTTTCTGACCTTCTGTTTCGCGTTCTGTCCGGGGGCCGGGCACATGTATCAGGGCTATATGAAGCGGGGCATCTCATGGATGGGGGCGTTCATCCTGTGCGTCACGCTGATCTCCACCTTCGGAACGGTGCTGTTCAGCATGCTGGCGCTGCTGGTCTGGTGCGCGGCGTTTTTTGATACGTTCCATGTGGCGTCGCGTGATGCGGCCGCCCGCCGGGAAGCGCCCGACGACTGGCTGTGGAACGCCGATGTCTGCAAAAACGCTGCGGTGAACCCCAACCAGCACCGCGTTATTGGTGTGGTATGCATTGTACTTGGCGCGTGGCTTTGCCTGGAGCAGCTGCCCCGCATTCTGGAACAGTTCGGCATTGAGTGCAGCGGGCTGTTCCGGATGATCGAAAGCTACCTGCCGCCGTTGGCACTGGCCTTTGCGCTCATCTGGCTGGGGCTGCGCTTTATTCGCGGGCCGCGCCCGTCGGATGCGCCGGACGCTTACCGCCCGGTGACGCCCGGCAAGACGGCGGCCGCGCAGCAGGAGGCAAGCGGGCATGACGCAGAGGAATGAGCAGGAAAACGCCCGGCCGATGCGCCGGGTGGGCACCCTGACCATGGGTGTGGCCATGATCGCCGTCGGCGCGGCGCTGCTGTGCTGGCTGTTCGGCTGGCTGAACGACCAGCAGTTTTTCCAGCTGTGCCGCCTGTCGCCGCTGCTGCTGGTCGGCGTGGGGGTCGAGCTGTGCGTTTTTGGCGCGGCGGGCGACCGGGTGCAGCTGCGGTATGATATTGTCAGCGTGATCTTCTGCGGGCTGCTGTTGTGCTGCAGCCTGGGGCTGAGCACGCTGGCCGTGGTGCTGCAGCGTCTGGTGCTGCCGGATTAAAAAGAGAGAAGATCACCCCAAACGGGAAAGCGTCGCCGCCGTCAGACAAAAGAGAGTCTGCGGCGGCGACGCTTTTTGCGCCAAAGGCAGGCGGCTGCAGGCAGCCCCAAAAGAGTGCTGCACAGGGAGTGAATATAAAGTATTATTGAAAAAAGGAGCACATTTGCATGGTTGTGGGCCGTACACAGGGGGCGGCGGGCCGCTCTGGACCGAATGCGGCGACTGTTCGCTGCTGCCTTTTGCACAGGTTGCACAGTATTTTAGTTAGCTGTAACTAACACAAGCGGCATTCTGCCGAAATGCGTTTTTGAGGGGCATTTTCTGAAAAAAGGCATTGACAAAAAGCAGGAAAACGAGTATTCTATACGAGGTTAGCAAGAGCTAACCTTTTTGTAAGACCTGCGGTTAGCAAGAGCTAATCTGCAAAAAAGCTGTCAATAAGAGAGGAAGCTTGCATATGTACCCTCTGACACTTGCCACACCCGGCGAGGCGAATATTATCCGCAAGATCGGCGGAAAGGCCGAGGTGAAGAAGCATCTGGAAAATCTGGGCTTTGTTGTGGGCGGTAACGTGACCGTCGTTGCGGCCATGGGCGGCAACGTCATTGTGAACGTCAAAGAGGCCCGCGTTGCCATCAGCGAAGAGATGGCGCAGAAGATCATGGTTTAACCGTTTTGCGTCTGCTGCGGCGGGCGCAGGGCGAAATACAGTTACAGTAAGGAGGAAGGAACAGCATGAAAACGCTCAAGCAGGCAAAGGTCGGCGAGACCGTGCGTGTCGTTCGGCTGCATGGGGAGGGCGCTGTCAAGCGCCGCATCATGGACATGGGCATCACCAAAGGCGTAGAGATCTACGTGCGCAAGGTGGCGCCCCTGGGCGACCCCGTGGAAGTGACGGTGCGCGGCTACGAGCTGTCGCTGCGCAAGGCGGACGCCGAGATGATCGAGGTCGAATAATTCCATTACGGAGAGCGGGGCCAAAGCGCCCGGCGGCGCGACGCCGACGGCGGCTGACCCTATTTTCAAAACAGTCGGTCAGCGGAGAACTGCGGGAGAAGTGCCCCCGTACCGCTGCCGTGAAAGAGAGGAATGTGGAACATGAACTTGAAAATTGCCCTTGCGGGCAACCCGAACTGTGGTAAAACCACCCTGTTCAATGCGCTCACCGGTTCCAATCAGTTTGTTGGTAACTGGCCCGGCGTTACCGTTGAAAAAAAGGAAGGCAAGCTGAAAAAGCACAATGACGTTGTCATTATGGACCTTCCCGGTATTTATTCGCTGTCCCCCTACACGCTGGAAGAGGTGGTCGCCCGTAACTATCTGATCACCGAGCGTCCCGATGTCATCCTGAACATTGTGGATGGCACCAACCTGGAGCGTAACCTGTACCTGACCACCCAGCTGACGGAGCTGGGCATTCCCGTGGTGATCGCCATCAACATGATGGACGTGGTGAAGAAGAACGGCGACAAGATCAATGTGGCAGAGCTCTCGCGTGAGCTGGGCTGCAAGATCGTCGAGATCTCCGCTCTGAAGGGCACCGGCATCACCGAGGCGGCCGAGGCGGCCATTGCGGCGGCCAAGGGCAGCAAGACGGTTCCCATGCACACCTTCTCCGGTGTAGTGGAGCATGCCATTGCCCACATTGAGGAAGCGGCCGTACATAACATGCCTGCCGAGCAGCAGCGCTGGTACGCCATCAAGATTTTCGAGCGCGACGACAAGGTGCTGGATCAGCTGAAGCTGGACGGGACCGTCCGCGACCACATCGAGGCCGACATCCGCGCCGCCGAGGAAGAGCTGGATGACGACGCCGAAAGCATCATCACCAACGAGCGTTATGTTTACATTGCCTCGCTGATGAAGACCTGCTACAAGAAAAAGAGCGCCGGTAAGCTGTCCGCCTCGGATAAGATCGACAAGGTCGTCACCAACCGTATTGCGGCTCTGCCCATCTTCGCTGTGGTGATGTTCCTGGTTTACTGGATCGCCATGGGCCCCTTCGGTTCGTTCCTGACCGACTGGACCAACGACGTTCTCGGTTCCGAATGGCTGGTCGAGGGCTCGCGCAGCCTGCTGGAGGGCTGGGGCGTGACCGAATGGCTGACCAGCATGGTTTCTGACGGTATTGTGGCCGGTGTCGGCGCGGTTCTGGGCTTTGTGCCGCAGATGCTGGTGCTGTTCCTGCTGCTGGCCATTCTGGAAGACTGCGGCTATATGGCACGTATCGCTTTCATTATGGACCGTATCTTCCGCAAGTTTGGCCTTTCCGGTAAATCCTTCATCCCCATGCTGATCGGTACCGGCTGCGGCGTTCCCGGTGTTATGGCTTCCCGTACCATCGAGAACGAGCGTGACCGCCGTATGACCATCAT
>CAKTAM010000051.1 GCA_934527255.1 uncultured Oscillospiraceae bacterium
CGCGCCGGATGCCATGAGCGTGGACGCGCTGAATGCGCTGCTGACCGCGCCGAACCTTGCCAGCCTGACGCTGACCAATGCGGAAAACAATGTCAGCAATGTGTATGACGGCTACGTTCTCAAGCTGGCCTGCGGCCTTCAGCAGGTGTGCACGGCCGCCGAAACATCCGCTTCACCGGCTGTTTATGAGGATCGCCTGATCTTCAAGCTGGGCAAGCGCACCTACATGGAAGAACAGCTGCACCGTCTGGCCCTTGCCTGACAGGCAGGGCGGCCGTAAAAAAGCGGCGGGCCGTTAAGGCAACATAATAGAAAAGGAAAAGCTGCCCTCTGATGTCGGACCGCAAGGCCGTGTCAGAGGGCAGCTGCTTTTTGAAAAGAAAAGGGAGAGCACAGCGGCAAAGGGCCGGTTGGTGGAGGTGAGGCTGCAGAGTAAGACTGCAGGGAAAACAGCAGCGGCAAAGCGGCATGCCCGCCGCGGAGGGGCAGGGGAGGCGCGGCTGCCGCCGGGGGCACCGCACGCCAGACGTTGTCTTTTTCATGTGCCTCTTTTGCTTTGGCGGCAATTGTGCTATACTTTTAGCACAGACCGCATCCGAGAAAAGGAGGGTGGCTATGTTTGCCAGAATCGCCAGTCTGGGCGTCAGCGGGTTGGAGGGCTTTCCCGTAACGGTGGAGGCCGACCTTGCGGCGGGCCTGCCGCAGTTTACCATTGTCGGCCTGCCCGATTCCGCTGTCAAGGAATCTGCCGAGCGCGTCCGCAGCGCCATGAAAAACACCGGGTTTGATTTTCCCGTCAAACGCATCACCATCAATCTGGCCCCGGCCGATCAGAAAAAGACCGGCCCGGTATATGATCTGCCGGTGCTGCTGTCTCTTTTAAGCGCCGAGGGGCTGGTGCCGACCCCGGGCGCTGACTGCGCTTTTTTGGGAGAGCTGGGGCTGGACGGTACGGTGCGGCCGGTCAACGGGGTGCTTTCCATGGCGCTCAGCGCCGGTCGGCAGGGCGTCCGCACGCTGTATGTCCCGGCCGAAAACGCCGCCGAGGCCGCCGTTGCGGAAAATCTGCAGGTGTACGGCGTGCCGGATGTTCCGGCGTTGGTGCGCCACCTGCGGGGCGAGACTGCGCTGCCCGTCACGGCGGCGCAGCCCTACCGGGCGGATGACGGCGCGCACTACCCGGATTTTGCCGATGTCCGCGGGCAGGCCGAAGCGCGCCGTGCGTTGGAAATTGCGGCGGCGGGCGGGCACAATGTGCTGCTGATCGGCCCGCCCGGCACCGGCAAAAGCATGCTGGCCAAGCGCCTGCCGGGCATTCTGCCGCCGATGACCCGCGAGGAGGCCATCGAGACCACACAGCTGTATTCCATTGCGGGCAGTCTGAAAAAGGGCGGGCTGCTGGGCGAGCGGCCTTTCCGCAGCCCGCATCACACCTCCTCGGCCAGCGCCATGACGGGCGGCGGGGCCAGCCAGCCGCGCCCGGGCGAGATCAGCCTGGCGCACAACGGCGTTCTGTTTCTGGATGAGCTGCCCGAATTTCGCCGCGACACCAAAGAGGCGCTGCGGCAGCCTCTGGAGGAGGGCGTGATCTCGGTCAACCGCACCGGCGGCAGCGCGGTGTATCCCTGCCATTTGACGCTGGTCGCCGCCATGAACCCCTGCCCCTGCGGATATTACGGGCATCCGACCCGCCCGTGCAGCTGTACGCCGTATGCCATAGAGAGGTATCTGCAAAAGGTGTCCGGCCCTCTGCTGGATCGCATTGATCTGCATGTGGAGGTGCTGCCGCTGGAATACGACGAGATGGCCAGCACGCAGGCGGGTGAATCCAGCGCGGCGATCCGCGCACGGGTGTGTGCTGCCCGCGCCGTGCAGGAAAAGCGGTTCGCCGGTACGGGTATTCACTGCAACGCGCAGCTGCCGCCCCGCCTGCTGCGCGAGATGTGCCGCTGCACCCCGGCGGCGCAGGTGCTGCTGAAGGAGGCGTTTGACGCGTTGGGCCTGTCGCCGCGCGCCTATGACCGCCTGCTGAAAACCGCCCGCACCATTGCGGATCTGGCCGGAAGCGACAGCATTGATGCGGATGCTGTGGGCGAAGCCGTGCAGTACCGCACGCTGGACCGTAAGTACTGGCGCAACGGCTGAGAAAACGCTGCCGGGATATGGGCAAAAAGCGGTGCGTTCATTATCGGTCGAGGTGAAAAATGGATAAGGATAGAAAAATCAGATTGGCGGCGGCGATTTTGACGACGGCGGCATTTCTGCTTTTTGCCGTACGGGTCATTGCAGACATCTGCTGCCGGATCAGCACCGGTTATCCCATGCTTTTTGCTTTGGGTGTGGTCAATGTTTTTGTGTGGGCGACCGGTTCGGCGGTTCAGTGGGCGCGGTATCGCGGTGCGAAAGAAAAGGAATAGGGAAAGCGCGCCCGCACACGGGCACGTTTGCAGCTGCAGCGAACATGCGGGAAAGTGCAGGGGCGCATCCCGGTCAAAAACGATAAAAGAATTTCCATGCATCATAAAGGAAAATAACAATGCTGTTGCTTTTGCAGGTCGTGCTGTATTGTCTGCTGCTGGTTCTGCTGATCAAATGCGAGGTGAAAAACGACGGGCTGAACTGCCTGTGCTTTTACCCGCCGGAATTTCGGGCAAAGGCACAGGAGCGCGGCCTTGCCGATGAAGCGGCGGCCATGAAGAAGGGCAAGCGCTTTCTGGCGCGCTTCTGTTTCATCATGCTGGCTGTTCTCCTTCTGACGCTCTCCTTCTGACGCTCTCCTTCTGACGCTCTCCTTCTGGAACCGCGTGCCGGATTTCAAAACGGCCTATTTCCAGGCAGCGCTTTTTCTGGTGGCCGCAAACTGGTTTGACGGCATTGTGCTTGACCGGCTGTGGGTGGGGCACAGCCGACTTTGGCGCATTGCGGGCATGGAGGATGTGCCCTATATCAAGCCGTGGAAAACCGTTCTGGTCAGGCGCACGCTGGCCACGGTGCTGTATCTGATCCTTGCGCTGGCGGTGGCCGGTGCGGCGGCCGCACTTGCCAAAATAGTGCTCTGAGCGCCGCGCCTGCCGCAGGCCCATTTTCTGCTTGACAAGCCGCCCGGGCCGGGTACATAATAATATGGAAAAGCAATTTGCCGCACGGCGGCATCTGCGGCGCTTTCTGCCGGGGTGCACTGACGGCGGCAGAAATAAACCGCGCAGGCGGAGTGGGAATCGGTTACAGCATGCTTCGTGTTTTTTTGGATCTGGAAATGAATATGGTGGAGCAGAAAAACACGGAGCTTCGCGCCGTTCTGCCGCATGAGATCATTGAGATCGGTGCGGTCAAGCTGGATGAAGCCTGCCATGTGGTAGACCGGTTTCGCTGCTATGTGCGCCCCCGGTATAACAACACCGTCTATTGGAGCGTCGCCAAGCTGACCGGCATTACCACTGCGCAGCTGCGCCGGGCCGATTATCTGGAAGAGGTTCTGCCGCGCTTTGTCGAATGGGTGGGCGACCGGGAAAGCGTCCGCCTGTATGCATGGAGCGACAGCGACCGTGCCCAGTGGGAGCGGGAGTGTACCTACAAGAACCTCTGGACGCCGCAGCTGCGGGCTGTCTGTGCGCACTGGACGGATTTTCAGCGCGTGTTCAGCCGTATGCTGGGCTATCGCAACGGGTTGGCGCTTTCACGCGCGATCGAATATATGGGTCTTGCCTTTGACGGCACCAAGCACGACGCCCTGTCCGATGCGGAAAACTGTGCGCGGCTGATGGCGCTGGTGCTGGATGAGGCGGAATTTTCCCGCAGAAAAGCATTGGCTCCACCGGAGCCTGCCCCGGTGCGGCGGCCGCGCAGGACGGAAGCAGGCAGCTCGCCGACATCCGGAAAGAAAGCGTCCCAGCCGTCGTCAAAGCAGGCGGCAGAACCGGCGGCAGCATCGGATGCCCCCGAGGTCCCGGCCACGCCGAAAAAGAAAACGCGCCGTGCGGGGCGGCGGCATCACAAGGCGGCGCAGGCGAAAAAGGCAGGCAATGCAGCGGACCGATCTTCCACGGCCGCTTTTGCTGCGGCAGAGGCGGCCGCGGACGCCTCACGGCCTGCCGAACGCTGATCGCGCAGCAAACAGAAATACGTCGGCCTGTCAGGCAGCTGCAGGTCGGCGTATTCTTTCGCACTGAAAAAATAACCTGCCGCAAAAAGCAGAGAGGAAATAGACCATGTACCGGGATCTGACCAAAGGAAACATCACCAGAACGCTGCTGCTGTTCAGCCTGCCGCTGATCGCGGGCAACCTGCTGCAGCAATGCTACAACATTGCCGATACGCTGATCGTGGGCCGTGTGCTGGGGCGCAATGCGCTGGCGGCGGTGGGGTCGGCCTATACGCTGATGACGTTTTTGACCTCGGTACTGCTGGGGCTTTCGATGGGGGCGGGCGCGCTGTTTGCCGTGGAGCAGGGGCGGGGCGACAGTGCGCGGCTGCGCGCCGGGGCGGTGCAGGCATTCGGGCTGATCCTGCTGCTGACGGCGGTGCTGACGGCCGCGGTTTACCTTGGGCTGGAGCCGATCCTGACCTTTCTGCGCACCCCGGACGAGGTGCGCGGGCTGCTGCGCGGCTATTTGCTGATCGTGTTCGCCGGGCTTCCGGCCACCTTCCTTTACAACTATTTCGCCAGCCTGCTGCGCGCGCTGGGCAATTCGGCGGCGCCGCTGCTTTTTCTGGCCGTGGCAGCGGCGCTGAACGTGGCGCTGGATCTGCTGTTTGTGTTGCGGTTTGGCTGGGGGATCGCCGGTGCGGCGGCAGCCACCGTACTGGCGCAGTATGTCAGCGGGCTTGGGCTGGCGCTGTATACGCTGGCGCGCTGCCCGGCCTTGCGCCCCACAAGGGCCGAGCTGCGCTGGAACCCGCCTCTGCTGGCGGAAATTCTGCACCTTTCCGGGCTGACCTGCCTGCAGCAATCGGTCATGAATTTTGGCATTCTGATGGTGCAGGGACTGGTCAACAGCTTTGGCCCGGTCATCATGGCCGCCTTTGCCGCAGCGGTCAAGATCGACTCGTTTGCCTATATGCCCGCGCAGGATTTTGGCAATGCCTTTTCCACCTTTGTTTCGCAGAATTACGGCGCGGGGCAGGTGCAGCGCATTCGGGCGGGCTGCCGCCGGGCGGCGGCTGTGTCGGCGGTGTTCTGCGCTGCGGTAGGCGCGTTGGTCTGGGCGTTTGCCAGACCGCTGATGCTGCTGTTTGTACAGCCGGAGGAAACGGAGGTGCTGGCGGAGGGCGTGCGTTATCTGCGGGTGGAAAGCGCCTTTTACTGGGGCATTGGCTTCCTTTTCCTGTTCTATGGGCTGTACCGTGCCGTGTGTCGGCCGGGGGTGTCGGTGGTGCTGACGGTCGTTTCGCTGGGCACCCGCGTGGCGTTGGCCTATGCGCTGGCGGGGCCGGTGGGCGTGGTCGGCATCTGGGCGGCCATTCCCATTGGCTGGGTGCTGGCGGATCTGGTCGGCTGGTGCTGCTATCGCGCAAGCCGGAACGGCTTCTGGCGGCAGGCAGAGAAAAACGGCGCGGCGGCCCTTGCAGGCGATGGACAGCAGACGTTGAGCAGCGGGCAGTGACAGCCGCTTGTCAGGCATTCCCCGTAGCGGGCAAACGGCGCCGCAGAGAGAGCTTGCCGCCGGGGCGAGCTTCCGCCTTCTGAAAAGCAGAAAAAGGCCCGTGACCAACAGGCGTCCGGAAAAGACGCTGCAAGGTCACGGGTCTTTTTGTCGGGGCAGCAGATATGAGCCGACAAGGCAGGCGGACGGACATGCCACGCAGCAAAGGCGCGGCAGCCCGCATATGCCGTCGGGCGTATCGTTACGGTTCGCCCCAAAAACCGGCATGCCGGGCAGCTGCCGGGGCACGGCGCTGAAATATGGGCCGTTTTGGGGCAGGCGGATGCATGATACAAATAGGGGCGGCAGGCCGGTGCTTACACTTCCTCGTCGGCGGTGTCGGAAAACGCCGTCAGGGCCGGAACGGCCGGATCCTCCAGCTGCTGCACCTGCTTCAAGCGGCGCTGCATTTGCCGTGTGCGTACGCCGATCAGCTTATCCAGCTCGTCGTTGGCCTGCCGAATACGGTTCTGCGCCTGCGTCAGCACGGCGGCAAAGGTGTCAAATTCGGTCTTGACGCCCGCCAGCACCTGCCACACCTCGCTGGAACGCTTTTGAATGGCCAGCGTCTGGAAGCCCATCTGCAGGCTGTTCAGCAGGGCGGCCATGGTCGAAGGCCCGGCAATGTTCACCTTGAAATCGTGCTGCAGCTTTTCCACCATGCCGCGCCGCACCACCTCGGCGTACAGTCCCTCTGTCGGCAAAAACAGAATGGCAAATTCCGTGGTGTACGGCGGTTCAATGTACTTGTCGTGAATATCCTTGGCACAGCCGCGCATGCGCTGCTCCAGCTCGCGCCCGGCCGCTTCAATGGCGGCGGCATCGCCGCTGTCATAGGCATCGTTCAGGCGTGCGTACAGATCCAGCGGAAACTTGGCGTCAATGGGCAGCAGAACCGGCTTGCTGCCGTCGCCCGGCAGGCGAATGGCAAACTCCACGGGGTCGCGGCGGCCGGGGCGGGTAACAACGTTGCGCTCGTACTGCTCCGGCGTCAGGATCTCCTCCAGAATGCTGCCCAGCTGGATCTCGCCCAGAATGCCGCGGGTCTTGACGTTGCTCAGCACCTTTTTCAGGTCGCCCACGCCGTTGGCAAGGTTCTGCATCTCGCCCAGCCCGCGGTACACCTGCTCCAGCTGTGCGCTGACGGTCTCAAACGACCGCTGCAGCTTTTCCTCCAGCGTTTTCTGCAGCTTTTCGTCCACGGTCTGGCGCATCTGCTCCAGGCTGTGCGTGTTGGCCTGCTGCATGGCCGTCAGGCGGGTCTCCATGGCGGTGCGGATGTTATCCAGCTTCAGCTCGCTGGTCTGGCTGGAATGCGCCAGTCGGGCATCCACCTGCCGCAGCTGTTCGTTCATGGCGGCCTGAATGGCCTGCAGCTGTTCGGTCATACCGGTCTGAATGGCCTGCAATTGTCCGGTCAGCCCGGTCTGGATGGTCTGCAGCCGCTGCTCCAGCAGCGAAGCCGTCTGCTGCTGGGCGTTCAGCGTGCTTTCGGTGGCGGTGCGCAGCGCCTGCTGCAGGTCGGCGTTCCATTCGCCGCGCAGCGTGCGCAGCTCGCCGCTCAGGGCGCTTTGCAGGCGTTCCAGCGCTTTGGGGCCGGGCGTGCGGGCACGCAGCAGTAAAACGACGGTCAGACAGGCGGCGCTCAGCAGCAGGTCAAGCCCCAGCAGGCACCACAAAAGCGTTTCATTCATGGTCGGCCTCGCCGCGGCTGCCCGCCAGCAGGTCGCGAATTTCCGTCAGCAGCACCTCTTCATTGGAGGGCTTGGGAGGCTCTGCCGGGGCCTCCTCTTTCTTTTTGTGCAGGCGGTTGACCATGCGCAAAACCAGAAACAGGCAGAACGCCGTCAGCAGAAAGTTCAGCACGCTTTGCAGAAAATTGCCGATCATCAGCTGGCTGGTGCCCATGGGAATGACCCATTCGCTGAAATTCAGCTGGCCGGTCAGCAGGTTGATGATGGGGGTGAAAATGTCGCCCACCAGACTGGTGACAATGGCGGTGAAGGCGCTGCCGATGATGACGCCGACCGCCATATCAATGACATTGCCGCGGGAAATAAAGGCTTTGAACTCACTGAAAAACTTCTTCATGGGAAAATACCGTCCTTTCCATATCAATCGCAGGCCGTTCCATGCCTGAGCTTCCGAAACAATTCCAGTGCATGCTCGCGTCGGCGACGGGTGGCTTCCGGGTCAGGGGTCAGCGTGCCGTCCGCAGCGCGCTGTACCAGGTCGCCGATGGCGAGGCCGGGGGGCAGCTGCTCTGCGGGAATCGTCAGCAGGCTGCCGTCGTCGCCGCTCAAGGAGGCCACACCGGCCTCCAGACCTTCCAGACTGTACAGCATTGTTCATTCTCCTTTTTCGGTGTGCACCGTCATCTGTCCGTTCTGCACGGTCACGACAACGCTGCCGCTCTCATCCGTCCGGTAAATGGCGGCGCCGACCTCCTGCAGGGCCTCCAGCGCCTCCCGGTGCGGGTGACCGTAGCTGTTGTCCAGCCCGCAGCTGATGACGGCGACGGTCGGCTGCAGCTGCTGCAGCAGGGCGGCGGTGTTGCTGCTGGAGCTGCCATGGTGCGAGGCCTTGTAAAGGTCGGCATGCAGCGTGCTGCCGGTGCGCTCCAGCAGGTCGGCCTCGGCCTCAGCCTCGGCGTCGCCCGCGCTGTAATAAGTAAAGCCGTCAAAGCGGAACAGGGTCATCAGCGAGGTGTTGTTGCAGTCGCCCTTGCAGGCAAGCCCTGTGCCGATGACCTCCAGTTCGCCTGCGCCCAGCGCAAAGGTGTCGCCAATGGCGGGTACGGTCGTCTCCAACTCGCCCGCTTCCTGCTTCTGGTTCAGCGCCTCCAGCAGGTTGAGCGCGGTGGCCGAGGTGGGCATGGGCGCAAGTTCCAGATCGGGCAGAATGACCGTCTGGATGGGAAAATTCTGCACGACCCGCAGCGCGCCGCCGATGTGGTCGGCGTGAAAGTGGGTCAGCAGCAGATAACGCAGCCGGGTGACGCCGTGGTTTTGCAGGTAGGCGACCACGGCATCGGCGCTGGCCGGTGTACCGGTGTCCAGCAGGGCGTATTCGCCGTTCTGTTCGATCAGAACGCTGTCGCCCTGTCCCACGTCGATAAAATGGATCTCGGCCGTCTGGCCGGAGTATTCCGACTGTGCGCTTTCCGGCAGAGGAAAGACCTCATCCAGCGCGGCGTGCAGCATCTGCTGCAGCAGTGACGGCGCAAAAACGGCCAGTAAGGCGATCAGCAGCGCCAGCAACAGCAGGCGGGCATACAGCGGTAGCTTTTCGGGGGGCTTGCGGTGTTGTTGTTCCATTGGCGTTGGGGCAGCGGCGGCCGGTCAGCGGGCGTCGCTGCGCATGCTCCTTTCCAGCAGCTGGTCGCGGGTGATCAGCACCTGCCGCGGCTTGCTGCCCTCATAAGGCCCGATCACATGCAGGGCCTCCATCTCGTCCATAATGCGGGCGGCCCGGGCGTACCCCAGCTTCAGCTTGCGCTGCAGCAGACTGGTGGAGGCCATCCCGGCCTCCACGACCGTTTCCATGGCCTGCTGCAGCATGGGGTCCTGTCCGTCATCGTCGCCCTCGTCGCTCTCCCGGCCGCCGGCGTCGGCCGCCGTGGCGCGGCGGTCGGTCTCGGCGATCATCTGCTCGTCATAGCGGCTGTCGGCGTACGATTTGATCTCGCCGATGACGCGCTCGATCTCGCTGTCCTTTACAAAGGTGCCCTGAATGCGCACCGGCTTGCTTGCACCGACCGGCAAAAACAGCATATCGCCCATGCCCAGCAGCTTTTCGGCGCCGGCGCCGTCCAGAATGGTGCGGCTGTCCACCTGGCTGGACACCGCAAAGGCGATGCGGCTGGGAATGTTGGCCTTGATCAGGCCGGTAATGACATCCACGCTGGGCCGCTGGGTGGCGACGATCAGGTGCATACCGGCGGCGCGGGCCTTTTGTGCAATGCGGCAGATGTAATCCTCTACCTGCTTGCCCGCCACCATCATCAGGTCGGCCAACTCGTCGATCAGTATGGCAATGTAGGGCAGATGCTCCAGCTCCCCGCGTTCGGCGGCGAGGCGGTTATAGCTTTTGATGTCACGGACGTTGTTGTCTGCAAACAGGTGATAGCGCCGCTCCATTTCCGCCACGGCGCAGCCCAGCGCACCGGCCGCCTTGCGCGGCTCGGTGACCACCGGCATCAGCAGGTGGGGCACGCCGTTGTATTCGGCCAGCTCCACCACTTTCGGGTCAATCAGGATCATGCGCAGATCGTCCGGCGTGCTCTTGTACAGAAAGCTCATGATGATGCTGTTGATGCAGACAGATTTGCCGCTGCCGGTGCTGCCTGCGATCAGCAGGTGCGGCATTTTGGAAAGATCGGCCAGCTTGACGCTGCCCGCAATGTCACGCCCCAGACACATGGTCAGCGGGGCGGTGCTCTGACGGAACTCATCCGACTGTATCAGGCTGCGCAGCGCGACCGTGGTCTTGACCTTGTTGGGCACCTCTATGCCGACGGCAGGCTTGCCGGGTATCGGCGCTTCAATGCGCACTCCGGCGCTGGCCAGGTTCAGGGCAATGTCATCCGCAAGGTTGGTGATGCGGCTGATCTTCACGCCTGCCAGCGGCTGCAGCTCATACCGGGTGACGCTGGGGCCGCGGCAAATATCCAATATTTTGGTCTTGACGCCAAAGCTTTCCAGCGTGTTGACCAGAATGTCGGCGTTGCGGCGCATTTCGTCGTTGACGTTGCTCTGGTCGGTGTTGGGCTGACGGTCCAGCAGCTCCGGCGAGGGCAGGTGATAGGGCGGAAGCTCCGGCGCGGGCGGCGCGGCGGCAGGGCTTTCGGCCTGCTTTGCCGTCCCCAGTCCGTCCGGCAGGGTGGCATCCTCCTCTATAGGGCGGCCGTCCAGTGCCCGGCGGATCAGACTGTCGATCTCGCTGGCCTGTGCCGGTGCGGCGGGCGTGCCGTCGGCTTCGGGTGTTTCGGGCATGGGCATCGGCTGCTCGTCGGCCTGTGCGGCAGGCATTTCGGCTTCTGCGAAGGGAGCTTCATCCTGTACAGGCTGCCCGACAGGCTCTGTCGTCGGCACGGCGGGCATGCGGCGGCCGGCCGGTTCAGCGTCCTGGTCAAACAGAGGCTTGTGCGCGGCGGAGGCAGGCGACACCCCGGCCGGTATCGAGATCATATCCTGCACAAACGGCTCGTCCGCGTCCTTCGGGGCGGGGCGCAGCGCCTCGCGCCCGGCGGCGGCCAGCACGTCGTGCTCCAGCACCTCGTCCAGCTCGGGATGGTCGTCCGGGTCAAAGGCGGCGCCCTTGGCGGCATCCAGCGGCGGAGGCGGGGCATCCGCTTCCTGCGCGGCGGGGGTCACATGAATATCGTCGGTGACATGCACGTCAATGTTCCAGCGGTCGCGCGGCTTGGAAAGGCTCTCCGGCGGCAGCTGCGGATCCACGCGCGGACGCCTGCGCGCCGTGCGCTGCGCCTCGCGTTCGGCCTGGCGCTGCTGGCTTTCCGCGCGCTTTTCCTCCCGGCGGCGGTCACGCTCGATAAGTGCGTCCGACGCGCTTTCATGCGCCCGGCTTGCGGTGTGACGCAGTGCATCCACCAGGTCGGCGGGGGTGAAATCCGCCAGAACCATCACAAAGACCAACAGCAGGATCAGCAGCAGAATGTTGGCGGCAGGCCGTCCGGCCCAGCACAGCAGCGAAAGCCCCAGCGGCACGGCAAAAACGCCGCCGCCCTGCCGCTGCGTTCCCATTTGGTACAGCTGCTGCACCATTTTGCCAAAGGGTGCGCCGTCCGGCTGATACCCGGTGAACACCAGCCCGATGCCGCATACCAGCAGCAGAATCAGCAGGCAGAGCGCCAGCTTGCCGCGCCAAGGCCGCCCGGCGGCAACCAGAACGGCAAGGTACAGCAGGGCAGGTGCCGTCAGGTACAGCGCCCAGCCAAACACGCCAAAGCAGGCGCCGCGCACGGCGCTCCATGCGGCCTGGCCGGGTATCCACGCCAGCGCGGCCAGCAGCAGCGCCAGCGCAAACAGAAGAATGCTCCACAGCCGGTTGGTCTGCGGGGCGGCCTTGCGGGTGCGTGCGCCGCTTTTTTTCGCCCCTGAACGGGCGGAGGAGGAAGCCGCCTTTTTGGCGGCCGGTCGTTTTTGTGTGCTTTTGTGGCCGGAGGCGGCCGCAGATTTTTTTGCCATAGTCGGATCCATTCGCTCCTGTAGGTGCGGCGGGGCATTTTGGCCCGCGCCGAAAAATCATCAGTAACAGTATACTAAAAAAAGTTGTAAAAAGCAAAGCCTTTTTCACAAAAAAGCTTGCCCTGTTCTGTCAAACGCCCGGCGGCCCGCACGCGCCGCTGCGCGGCAAGGGCTGCCGGTGCAAACGCGGGCGGGGCTGGCGTGCTTTATATTACACTATTATACTCGCCATGCCAGATGCTGTCCATAGAAAATTCATGGCCGCGGGTGGGATTCTGCGTTGCAATTTACACTATTTTGGTGTATACTAACTGTCGGATATTCTGTGGGCGGGCCGTGCCGCGCCCAAAAGGAGGGGTGAGGGTGAACAAAAACGCATCGGCGGCAGCCGACCGGCCGGAGGAGACGCCGCTGCAGGGAACCTTTCAGCTGGTGTCGCCCTATCAGCCCACCGGCGATCAGCCGCAGGCCATTGAAAAGCTGGTACAGGGGCTGCGGCAGGGCGACCGCTTTCAGACTCTGCTGGGGGTGACGGGCTCCGGCAAGACCTTCACCATGGCGAACGTGATCGCGCAGATGAACCGCCCTACGCTGGTGCTGGCGCATAACAAAACGCTGGCGGCGCAGCTGTGCACCGAATTCCGCGAGTTTTTTCCGCACAATGCGGTAGAATATTTTGTCTCTTATTATGATTATTATCAGCCGGAGGCGTATATTCCCTCCTCGGATACCTACATTGAAAAAGACAGCGCCATCAACGATGAGATCGACCGCCTGCGCCATTCGGCGACCTGTGCCTTGTCCGAGCGGCGCGATGTCATCATCGTGGCCAGCGTCTCCTGTATTTATACGTTGGGCGACCCGGTCGATTA
>CAKTAM010000052.1 GCA_934527255.1 uncultured Oscillospiraceae bacterium
GCTCATGGATGGCGGTGCGAATGCCCTTTTTGGCTGCCGCGCGCACCATAGGCCCGCTGACATAGCCGCCCGTACCGATGACCAGATCCGGCTTGAGCTGCCGCAGAATGGCCCCCGCACGCACCGGCGAAAGCGCCAGCCAGAACAGCGCGCTGAGGTTGCGCAGAATGTTGCGCGGGGTGAAGCTGCGCTGAAAGCCGTGCACCTCGATGGGGTAAAACGGGTAACCCGCCGCCGTCACCAGACGGTGCTCCATGCCTTTTTTGCGCCCTGCAAAGGAAATTTGCGCGTCGGGGTACTGCTGCCGCAGCTGCCCCGCAATGGCCAGCGCCGGGTTGATGTGCCCGGCCGTGCCGCCCGCGGCGATCAAAATGCGAACCATATGTCATTTCTCCTCACATACCTGGTTTTTCCATCGGCCGACGGGGCCGCCCCACCGGCACAAAGCGCCTTTAATGGCGAATGTTTGCCTGACGCGACACCGACAGCACCAATCCCGTTTCGGCCAGCAGAAGCGAAAGCGACGTGCCGCCATAGCTGAAGAACGGCAGCGTAATGCCGGTATAAGGAATCGTGTTCGTCACCACCATGACGTTCAGGGTGACCTGCAGCATGATCTGCGCCACAACGCCCGTTACCAGCAGCTGGCCGAAACGATCCTTGGCGTGCAGAGCGACATAAATGCCACGCACCATAAAAAAGGCAAACAGCAGCAGAATGATGATGGCCCCCACAAAGCCCAGCTCTTCGCAGATGATGGTAAAGATGGCGTCGTTATACGGCTCGGGCACATACATATATTTCTGGCGCGAGTTGCCCAGCCCCAGCCCGGTGATACCGCCCGAGCCGATGGCCATCAGCCCCTGCAGCGTCTGCATACCCTTGTCGGTAGGGTCCAGCTCCGGATGCTGCCACATGGCGATGCGCTCCTCCGCCACGGGCACGATATCCGGCTTGATGATCAGCGCGAGAACCAGCGCTGCCACCACACTGCCGAATGCCAGCACGAACCACTTGATGCTGGTACCGCCGGAGAACATCAGAATGGCCGCCAGCGAGATCAGCAGGATGGTACCTGAAAGGTGCGGCTCGACCACGACCAGCACAACGATCGGCACCAGCACCATCATGTAGGGCAGCACGCCGTAGCGAAAGGTCTTGATGCGGCTTTGGTTGAGGCTGCCCAGGTGGGCAAAGGCCAGTATGATCTCCAGCTTTGCCAGCTCACTGGTCTGAAAACTGATCACCGCATTTTGGGGCGGCACCAATATCCAGCGGCGTGCATTGTTAAGCGGCGGCATAAACAGCGTAATGACCAACAGCACCAGTACGCCGAAATAGGCCACCCACACAAACCGCCGCAAAAAGTGATAATCGAGACGGGAGACCAGCAGCATGGCTGCCAGCCCGGCACCGGCAAAGAGCAGCTGCTTTTTGATGAAAAACAAGCTGTCATTTTTTCTGAAATAAGCCACCGGATAACTGACGGACCACAGCATCACCAGGCCAAAGGCCAGCAGCAGCAGCACCGCGATCAAAAACGGCATATCCATTCCGCTGCGGCCGCTTTCGCTGAGAAACATATGCCGCGGCTTCCGCCCGCCTGTCTGTGTGCGCGGCGGCCGTGCGGCCGTGCTCTGCGCATTCTGCGCAGGCTGCTTTGTCATGGGCAGCGCCTCCCTTCCCGAAAAAAATTTTTTTTCAAAGCCAGGCGCCTGCGGCGAGAATGCCCGCCCGCAGACGTTTTTCAAAAACAGTGTGGGCGAAAACAGGGCTTTTCAATCGGCCGATAAGACCCCGGCCAGAGCTTTGCGCAGGCTGGCCTTCCCGCTTCCGCGAAGGCCGGCCATAAACGGCCCCTTGCCGACGCTTTGCCCCCAAACGGGCTGTCAACCGTACAAAAACACCGCCAGCACTGCCAGCAGGCTTCCAAGGCAGCCCAGCCCGCAGAACAGCCCGACCGTGGCCGCGCCGCTCCATCCGCTGCGCTGCAGACGGCGGTGCATCGGCACGCCGCAAAGGGGGCGGCCATCCGCCGGCAGCAGCGCCGCCAGCAGATCGCACAGGGCGGCAATGCCCACCAGAACCAGCAGCTCGGGCCGACCCAGCCCCCATGCCATGGCGACCATCGCCCCCGCCAGAAACATGCCGACCGTGCTGCCCGCGGCAAGCCGCGCGGGCGGAAAGCTCCAAAGCAGGAAGCCCACACAGCCCCCCGCCGTCGCCGCACCGAACAGTGCCGTCACAAAGCGGTCGCCGGGGACGTCCATCTCCAGCAGCAGCATAGCCAGAATGAGAAACGTCAGCGCCGCCACAAAGCCCACACCTGCACACAGTCCGTCGGCAGGCGCAGCCGCATCCATGGCGTTGACGATCGCCAGGATCAGCACGGCGCTGAACACATAATAGCCCCAGCCGAGATCGACCCAGCCGAAGCCGGGCAGGCACACCAGCGTGGAAAGCGTGCCGTTGAGCGCCAGCTGCGCCAGAAACACAGCGGCCACCGCCAGCTGCAGCCCCAGCCGTGCAGCCGCGGGCAGCCGTTTGCCATGCCGGGCCACCCGAACGCAGTCATCCAGCAGGCCGATCAGCCCAAACAGCAGCGCACAGCCAAGCAGTGTGGCGACCATGCGCCAGCCGCCGGTATAACCGCCCGCAACCAGCGCGGCATCCGCCAGCAAGTAAGCGCTGACCAGCGCAAAGCCCACGCCGACCCAAAGCACCAGACCGCCCAACAGCGGCGCAGGCGCGCCGGCGGGCTTTTGCGCATCGGTATCCGGGGCGGCCTCCGCAGACGGCAGACAAAGCGCCCGCACCCGCCGCAGCAGCAGCGAGACCGGCAGCCCCAGCAGACAGACGACGCCCACCGCCAGCAGCGCACCGCTCATCACAACGGTTTTCAGCATGGCACAACGTCCTTTCCCTGATAAAAAGCCTCCAGCACCTTTTCCAGCGCCATACCGTGGCTGCCCTTCACCAGAACATAGTCGCCGGGGCGGGTGTTGATGCGCAGCCAGTCGGCGATCTCCCGATGCGTTTCCAACTGCTGCACATACGGCACACCGGCCTCCTCGGCCGCGGCCGCCGTCAGACGCGCCGCCTTGCCATAGGTCAGCAGGCACTGCACGCCGCATTCGGCGGCAAGCCGCCCAACGGCGCGGTGCGCCTCATCGCTCAGCGCGCCCAGCTCCAGCATATCGGCCAGCACGGCAATGCGGCTGCCGCGTACCGGCATATCCCGCAGGGTCAGCAGCGCCGCGCGCATGCTGTCTGGGTTGGCGTTATAGCAATCCTCCATAACAAACACGCCGTTCGCCTGCACCAGATGCTGCCGGTGCCCCACCGTTTGATAGCGCTGCAGCGCCTGTACGACGGCGGCGGCCTCCAGCCCAAGACGGGTCGTCAGCGTATAAGCGGCCAGTGCATTGTAGATGTTATGCTGGCCGACCGCCGGAATTTCGGCCTCAAATGTGCCGTATTGCCGGTCGACAATGGTAAAGCGCTGGCCGCCCGCCGTCGGGCGGATATCGCGCGCCGAAACCGGACAGAAGCGGTTGTCGACCCCATAGGCCACACGCTGCAGCCCGGCCGGGACCGACGCGTTGGCCAGCAGCGCGTCATCACCGTTCAGCACCAGCAGGCCGCCCTGCGGCAGCCCCTCGCAAATTTCCATTTTGGCGCGCAGAATATTTTCACGGCTGCCCAGCTGCTCGAGATGCGAGACCCCGATGCAGGTGATGACCGCCGCCGCCGGACGTGCCGCACGGGTCAGCTTGGCAATTTCGCCCAGCCCCTGCATGCCCATTTCCACCACGGCATACTGCGTGGCAGGCGTCAGCTGCAGCAGCGTGTTCGGCATGCCGATCTCATTGTTCTGGTTGCCCTGTGTTTTGACCGTTTCGCCGAAGGCGGAAAGCACGGCGGCAATAAACTCCTTTGTGGTGGTTTTGCCGACGCTGCCGGTCACACCCACCAGACAGGGCGAAAACGCCGCACGGTAATTGCCGCCCAGCGCGATCATGGCATCCAGCACATCCGGCGCCTGTACATACTGCTGCGCCGTCACGCCCGGCATTTCAGCCAGCGGCCGCTGCCCCAGCACCAGCGCGGCCCCTGCGGCCAGCGCCTGCGCGGCATAGTCGTGACCGTCGCTGCGCTCGCCGCGAATGGCCACAAACAGGCTACCCGGGCAGGCCTTGCGTGAATCGGTCACAACGCTGTCAATCAGCACCTGCTGCAGGGCCGGACGGCTGTCCGCATCTCCAATGCCGTGCAGCAGCAGGGCGGCTGTCATCTTTTCCATGGTTTTTGTGCCTCCTTGTGTTTCGGCCGCTCTCACTCGGGCAGCATTCCCCGCTTTTTCAGCCAGTCATGGACGATGCGGTGCTCATCCAGATAGATGGTCACACCGTCCAATACCTGATAATCCTCGTGGCCCTTGCCGCACAGCACCAGCACATCGCCGGGGCGCAGCTGCTCCAGCGCCGCATACACCGCGCGGCGGCGCTCGATCTCAACCAGATAGGGCTTTTGCCCCGCCCGCAGCAGCGGCTCGACCTCCTGCAGAATGCTTTGCGGGTCTTCGCGGCGCGGGTTGTCGGAGGTGAGCACAATAAAATCGGCATATTTTAACGCCGCCTGCGCCATTTGGGGGCGCTTGGCCGCGTCGCGCTCGCCTGCGCAGCCAAACAGGGCGATCAGTCGGCCGTGTGCAAACGGCCGCAGGCTGCCCAGTATTTTTTCAATGCCGTCCCCGGTGTGCGCATAGTCGCAGATCACGGTAAACGCGCCGTGATACAGCACCTCGCAGCGGCCGCGCACCCCGCAGGAGCTTTGCAGCGCCCGCGTCACGGCATCCGGCACAACGCCCATCTGCAGCCCCACAATGGCGGCCGCCATGGCGTTGTGCACCGAAAACGCTCCCGGCATGGGGAACCGGATCTGCTGCACCGCACGGCGGCTGACCATGGCAAAGCGCACACCGCCGGGATCCAGCTGGACATTGCGGGCCGTAAAATCGGCCGCATCCTCGCTGGCGGAAAAGCTGATGCAGTGCTTTTGCGGGTACATCGCAGGCAGGCGGCGCGCCCAGGCGTCATCCCGGTTGAAAATGACCGTGTCGCAATGCGCAAACAGCGATGCCTTTGCCTGAAAATAGGCTTCCATCGTATGATGATAATCCAGATGATCCTGCGTGAGGTTGGTAAAAACGCCGCACTCGAACCGCAGCCCGTACAGCCGCAGCTGATCCAGCGCCTGGCTGGAGGCCTCCATCACCGCACAGTCACACCCGGCCGCCGCCATTTTGGCCAGCAGCATCTGCAGATCCCACGCCTCCGGCGTGGTGTATTTGGCAGGCAGCTCCATGGTATCCACCATGGAATGGATGGTGCCGATCAGCCCGCAGCGGTGACCGCCCGCCTCCAATATCTGTTTGATAAGCGTCGTCACCGTGGTTTTGCCGTTGGTGCCGGTCACGGCCACCAGCCGCAGCTGGCGGGACGGATGGTCAAAAAAGGCGCTGCACAGCTGCGCATACGCCGCGCGGCCGTTTGGCACGGTGACCTCGGCGGGCAGCCCCAGCGGGTGCTCGCTGACCACCAGCGCCGCCCCGGCCGCCAGCGCCTGCGCCGCAAAGCGGTGGCCGTCGCTGCTGCGCCCGACGGTGCAGACAAACACGCTGCCCGGCTGCACCCGGCGGCTGTCATTGGTGACGGCCGTTACCTCCGCCACCGGCAGGCTTCCCTGATAAGCAATATCCAAAAACAGCTGAGTGGTCAGCACTGACACTCACTCTTCCTTTCCTGCTGTATTCCGGCGGCGTCAATCCACCAGCGAATTATCGGTAAAGTTCACCGTTACGACCGTGCCCGCAGGCACCTGCATCCCGGCCTCCAGGCTCTGGGTATCCACCACGACCGACGACGACTCCTTATACGAGCCGGTTCGGCTGAAATTGAGCCCGGCTGCCGTCAGCAGCTGTTCGGCCACGCCGGCCGTGCGGCCGATGAGGTTCGGCACTGTCACAAGGTTGGTCTGGCTTTCGTCGCTTACGGTATACAGCACCACGCTGGAGCCCTGCCGCAGCGATGTGCCCGCCGTGGGGAACTGCGCCACCACATAGTCGCCGTCCCCCTGCACCGAGGCGGTAAGCCCCTTCTTCTGCAGGGTGACCTGCGCCGCCGTCACGCTGCCGCCCACGCAGTATGGCGCGCCGATCTCCACGCTGCCCATTTCGTTCTGGCTGTACGAGGCCTCCACGCCAAGGTACGGCAGCACATCCGCCATAATGGAGCCGACGACCGGCGCGGCCAGCTGCCCGCCGTAATACGAATAGCTGTCCGGCTCATCCAGCACGATCAGCACGGCGATCTGCGGGTCATCCGCCGGGGCAAACCCGACGAAGGAAGCAATGTAGACCTCCTGCTCGCCCTCCGCCTGCTTTTTATCCAGCTTCTGGCTGGTGCCCGATTTTCCGCCCACGCGGTAGCCCAGCACATAGGCAAGGTTGCCCGGGCCGTCGCTGACGGTCTCCTCCAGAATGCCGCGCAGCGCAACGGAAACATCCTCGCTGACGACCTGTCGGCTGGCCTGCGTGGAGATGTTCTGCACGATCTCTCCCTCGGCGTTGACGATCTGGCTGACGACATGCGGCTGTACCAGATAACCGCCGTTGACTGCCGCCGAAACGGCGGTGATCATCTGAATGGGCGTTACCTTGTTGCTCTGGCCAAACGAGCAGCTGGCCAGCTCGACCGGGCCCATATTTTCGGCGGTATATACCAGACTGCGGCTTTCGCCGGGCAGGTCGATACCGGTTTTTTCCGTCATGCCGAAGGCGTTGACATAATCGCAGAAAGCGTCTATCCCCATCTGCTGCCCGATCTGAATGAACGACGGGTTGCAGGAGTTGAGCAGCGCCTGACCGAAGCTGAGCACCCCGTGTCCGGAGGTGTGTGAGCAGCGGATGGGCACCCCCTCCACCACATAAGAGCCCGTACAGGTATAGCTGGAATTCAGCGTGGCCGCACCGTCATCCAGCGCGGCAGCCGCCGTAACGATCTTGAAGACCGAGCCCGGCTCATACAGATCCGACACGGCCTTGTTGCGCCACTGCGCCTCGCGTGCCTCCACCAGTGCCGTATTGCGCTCTTCACCGCTCAGGGCCTGAACGGCGGCCGCCGCATTGGTGTCCACCAGCGTGAACGGGTCGTTCAGGTCATAATCCGGAATGGTGGCCATCGCCAAAATCGCGCCGGTGTTCACATCCATAACGATACCGACGCCCTTTTGCTTCACATGGTGATAGTTGACCGCCTGCTCCAGATATTTTTCCAGATAATGCTGAATCACCTCGTCAATGGTCAGCACCAGACTGTAACCGTCCGTGGCGGGATAGGTTGCGCCGTCGTCATAATCCATATCCGCGCCCCAGCCGTCCTTGGCGCTGATGACCCGGCCGTCAACGCCGCTGAGCTCCTCGTCATAATAGGCTTCCAGGCCGCTCAGACCCTGGTTGTCGCTGCCGACAAAGCCGATGACGCTGGAGGCAAACGCCCCGTAGGGATAGTACCGCCTGGACGACTGCTCAAACGAAACGCCGCTCAGCTTTTTTTCGGCAAATGCCTCGCGGATGGCGTCGGTCACATCCTTTCCCACCTGTTTTTTTACCATATAGTAGGCGCTGTTTTTATTGGCAAGCTTCTCCAGCAGGGTGTCGCGGTCAACATTCTCCAGCTGGCTGCACAGAATATCGGCGACCGTCCCCTCATCCTCCGCCTTGATGGCGTTCGGGGCCACGACCACATTCCACACCGTTGCGCTGGAAGCCAGCACCTTCATATTGCAGTCATAGATGGTGCCGCGGTTGGCAGAAATGGTGGTATCGCGCAGCTGCTGATTGAGCACCTTTTTGGTGTATTCTTCATACTGGGTCACCTGCAGATAGTACAGGCGCACCGCCACAATGCCCAGCAGCAGCGCAAAAAAGCCCGCAATGAAAAGAATACGCATACGCGCCTCCGAAATGCGTCCGGCGGCGTGCGGCGTATTGCTCTGTGCAGTCTGTATATCCTTTTGTTCGGGCACGGTATTTTTTTTCATAAGCACTCACTGCCGGGGCGCCTCTGCCAACGGCTGCCCCGGCCCTTCCCTGTCCCTCATGGGTATGCGGTCAGCCGCGCACGTATGCCAGCAGCTCCTCCACCTTTTCCCGCAGGGTGTTCCAGTATTTTGTCAGACCGCTTTCGGCCTTTTCCACGCTGTTTTCTTCTGTCAGGGTCACATACGTCACCTGACTTTTATCGGTTTTCACCATGCCGAGCTGACGGCTGACATATTCCTCGATCTTTGTCAGGGTCGCGTCGCTCTCCAGCTGGTAGTTCAGCTGGTCGTAGTAGCTTTTCTCCTTGACCAGCTCCTGCTGCAGCGTGGTGATCTGATCGGCGGAGGACATCAGCCGCACATGGCTGTACAGCACGCTGACGGCCAGCCCCAGCACCAGCGCACAGGCGACGACCTTGCCCACCCACTGCCGTGTGCGGCGGCGCTTGGCCTGGCTTGCCGCCTTGTTTTCCACCACGCGCAGCGTATTGAATTCTTCTGTGGAAAAGCGTTCCAGATCGTATGCCTGATTCTGCCCCTGCATACCAAGTTCCCCCTTTTTTCAGCAGGCCCGCACGGCGCACTTCTCCGCGCCGCTGTTATTCCAGCTTTTCAAGAATGCGCAGCTTGGCCGACCGGCTGCGGCGGTTGCTCTCCTGCTCGTGCGCATCGGCCACCAGCGGCTTTCTGGTAATGGCGCGGGCACGGGCGCGGCCGCCGCACACACAGACCGGATATTCCGGCGGGCAGGTGCACGCCGTGCACCAGTCGCGAAAGCGCTGCTTGACCAGACGATCTTCCAGCGAATGAAACGTCAGAATGCAAAACCGCCCGCCCGGCGCCAGCCGCTCAAACAGAACGTTCAGCCCCTCGCTGAGGGCATCCATCTCGCCGTTGACGGCAATGCGGATGGCCTGAAAGCTGCGGCGGCTTGGGTTTTTCTCCTTGCGGCGCACCGCAGGCGGCAGCGCCGAGGCGATCAGCTCCGCCAGCTGCCCGGTCGTCATCACCGGCTGCAGCGCCCGGGCGTGTACAATGCGCCCGGCAATGGCCCATGCGTAAGGCTCTTCCCCATATTCCCGCAGAATGCGCGCCAGCTCTTCCCTGCTGGCGGTATTGACCAGGTCCGCCGCCGTCGGGCCCTCCTGGCTCATGCGCATATCCAGCGGTGCATCCGTATGATAGCTGAAGCCGCGGCTGCCGGTATCCAGCTGATGGGAGGAGACCCCCAGATCCAGCAGGCAGCCGTCAATAGCCGGAATGCCCAGCTCGTCCAGCACGGCATCCGCACGGCGGAAATTGCTGTGCACCACCGTGGCGGGCAGCCCGGCCAGACGGGCCGTCGCCGCCGCCACCGCGTCCGGGTCCTGATCCAGCGCGATCAGTCGGCCGGTCGTCAGGCGGGAGGCAATGGCACGGGAATGCCCTGCTCCTCCGGCTGTCCCATCCAGATAAATACCCTCCGGACGAATGGCCAGCCCCTGCAGGCACTCCTCCAGCATGATGGGCACATGCGAAAAGCCGGATGCGGCGGATGCGTTTTTCTGCGGTTCGTTCATCAGAAATCCAGCTCCTCCATCGCTTCCAGGATCGGCACTCCAGCCAGCTCCTCTCTCTGCTTGCGCTCCCATTCGGCGGGCGACCAAATCTCGGCATAGCTGCCCACGCCGATGACCACGGCCTCCTTTTCGATCCCTGCATGCGCGCGCAGCGCCGCCGGTACCAGCACGCGGCCAAGCTTGTCCGGCGTAACGCGGGCCAGCCCCGAATACAGAAAGCGGCGCACGTCGCGGGTCTTGACCATACCCTTGTCCGCCAGTGAGCTTTCAATACGTGTCAGCTGCTCCAGCGGAAGGACGATGATGCAGTGATCCAGCCAGCGGGTGATGATAAACTCGCTGCCCAGCTCCTCCCGAAAACGGGCGGGGATGCTCAGACGGTTTTTGTCGTCCATGGTGCAGGTCTGTTCGCCAAAAAACACGCGGTGTCCCCTCCCTTCAGCATATTCCACATTTTACCGGGCGGAAAACGCCCTGCTGAGGGGCTTTTGCGGCGGCGGAAGCAGAGTTTTTCCACTCTTTCCACAGAGTTTTCCACTTCATACCACCGTTTCCCACCTTGTCCTTTTTATTATACGAGGTTCTTTCCACAATTGCAATGGGTTTCCTGTGAAAAAATGCCGCGCTTTTTCGGGAAAAACGCGCTCATGTACCGGTAAATTCTGCCAAAAAGGCAGCTGCTGCTGCCTTATCCGGGCACAAGAAAAAGCCTGCCGCCTGCTGGTGACAGGCGACAGACCTTCTACTGGCGGTTCACATGAAAAAACTGTCTGAACAGAAAACCCGCTGGAAAACCGCAGTCGGCAGAAATCGGGAAAGCATCCCGCCTTCCTGTCAGACCGCTGCACAGCGCAAAGGCGTGCTTGCTGCGGCCTCTGCCGCATGCGTCCCTTTCTGTTTTGAGTGTCAGATACCGTACAAGGCTTCAGGCCCCGGCGATGCTCTGCTCCGCATACAGCCCGCTGGTGCCGTCAAACAGGGCAAAGGGGTCGATGCTCTGGCTGCCGATCTTCACCTCATAGTGCAGGTGCGGGCCGGTGGAATAGCCGGTAGAGCCTACCTCGCCGATTTTTTGTCCCGTCTGCACCCGGTCGCCGGTGGCCACGTTCAGGCTGTCCATATGGTAAAACATGCTTTTTACCCCGCCGCCATGCGACAGCACCACGGTGTTGCCGGTGAGCTGCAGATACCCCGCAAACAGAATTTCGCCGTTTTGCGGCGCGCTGACGGTCGTGCCGCGGGCACAGGCCATATCCACGCCGCCGTGCCGTTCGCTGTACACCCCGTTGGTATAGCGCCACAGGCCATACTGTGTACTGACACGGTACCCCGTGACCGGCTCAAGAAACAGCCCGTCCCAATAGCGAACGGTGTCGGCCACCTCGTACAGCGGATAGATCGCGGCGCGGTATTCGCTGCTGGCGGCGGCGGAATTCCAGGTGGAATCGGCAATATCCTGATCGATGGTCATATACTGCACGGGGAATTCCCGCTCCTGCACCGAAACGACCGTTTCAAACGTACGGTCGCCGACCGTCACCGTGATCGGCCAGTCGCCCGGCGACCGGTTATAGGCGACCGGCACAAAAGCGGCGTATTCGCCCTCAGCCTCCAGCGGCACAAAAGCGCACAGTCCCAGCTCCGTCTGCAGGCTCATCTCCTCCCCGAACAGGTTGCCCCGCACCACGACCGGCACAACGTCGCCCTGCTGCGGGGTCTCGTTCAGCACCTCCACCTCCGTTTGCGATGGCAGCGTCACCGTCCATTCGTACAGGCAAATGTCCTGTCCCTGCGAGGTATCCACCTGCAGCGTCAGACGGCAGGTATCCGTGCCGGGCGCGGAATAGGTGCGGGTATACGTTTCCTGCACCGCGCCGTCAAACACCGCCGCACCGGTCTCGTCCTGCACGGTCAGCGTTCCGGCGGCGCCCTGCGGCAGCGTCAGCTGCCAGCTGGTCTGCGTCGTCTGCAGGGCCTGCGGCGTCGACTCTGCCTCCCACTGCCCGCTCCAGGTCGATTTCTGCGGGGTCAGGCGTTCTGCCAGACGGTAAATAAGATCGTGCGGCTGGTCAGCCGTGGGGCACACGGTGCGCTGCACACAATACGGCGTCAGCTCCTGCCCCAGAAGCGTCAGCCGCTCCGACGGCAGCACCGCAGCATCCGCATCCGTAAGTGCAGCGGCGGCCTCATCCACCCGCTGCCAGGCAATGCGGCGCTCGCCAATTGCGCGCAGCACCATGATGCCGAAGATCAGCGCCGCCAGAACCAGCAGACACAGCACTCGTTCCAGCCATTTCAGACCCGTTTTTTTCATCGCATTCCTTCTGCGGCAGCGCCGCGGCATGGCCGCCGATCCCGGCGGCGTACTCTCTTCTTACAGGCAGCCTCGGCAGCGCCGCCGGTTTTGTTCGTATCGATCACCGGCGCGGCTCCTCCAGTCTTTCATTTATCCAATTTGTATTTTTCCATGTAATGATAACAGAATCTGCCGTTCGGCGCTGTGTCGCCATGGGTATAAAACTCCAGGCCGTATTCATCCTGCCCCAGCGGCACATTATCACACCACTTGAAATCCAGCTCCACACCGTCCGCGCTCAGCTCCAGCACCGACAGCGGCAGCGACAGCATCAGACTGTCGCCATGTACCGCATACTCCACCGCCTGCACCGGCTGCCAGTTCCAGCCGCCGCGGCTGCGGTAAAGGGTCATGCGGCCCTCTGCATCCGGCCGCACCAGCCACTGAAAGCTTTCCCACGCAGGGCGGTGCACCGTTGTGCGCAGCAGCAGGTTCATCCACAGTTCATCTGTGCAGGGGGTCAGCGGCGCGGCGCACTGTGCCAGAAAATAAAGGTTTTCCGTATCGCGGCAGACCTTCATACAGGCAAGGTC
>CAKTAM010000053.1 GCA_934527255.1 uncultured Oscillospiraceae bacterium
ACCTTGGGCTGCTCGCCCTCCGGCAGCTCGTCGATCATGGTCAGGTAATAAGAGCCCAGCACCATGTCCTGCGTGGGCACCGTCACCGGCTTGCCGTCGGAAAGCTTCAGCAGGTTGTGCGAGGCCAACATCATGGTCATGGCCTCTTTCTGGGCTTCCTTCGACAGCGGCAGGTGCACGGCCATCTGGTCGCCGTCAAAGTCGGCGTTGTAGGCGGTGCACACCAGCGGGTGCAGCTTGAGGGCGCGGCCCTCGACCAGCACCGGCTCGAACGCCTGAATGCCCAGACGGTGCAGCGTCGGCGCGCGGTTGAGCAGCACCGGATGCCCCTTGATGACCTTTTCCAACGAGTCCCACACCTCGGGGCGCAGGCGCTCGACCATCTTGCGGGCGCTCTTGATGTTGTTGGCCAGACCGCGCTCGACCAGATCCTTCATGACGAAGGGCTTGAACAGCTCGATGGCCATCTCCTTGGGCAGGCCGCACTGATACATCTTCAGCTCGGGCCCGACCACGATGACCGAACGGCCGGAATAGTCCACGCGCTTGCCCAGCAGGTTCTGGCGGAAACGGCCCTGCTTACCCTTGAGCATATCCGACAGGCTCTTGAGGCTGCGGTTGTTGGGCCCGGTGACGGGACGGCCGCGGCGGCCGTTGTCGATCAGCGCATCCACCGCTTCCTGCAGCATGCGCTTTTCGTTGCGGATGATGATATCCGGCGCGCCCAGCTCCAGCAGCTTTTTCAGGCGGTTGTTGCGGTTGATGACGCGGCGGTACAGATCGTTCAGATCGCTGGTGGTAAAGCGGCCGCCGTCCAGCTGAACCATCGGGCGGATATCCGGCGGGATGACCGGCACAACGTCCAGGATCATCCACTCGGGGCGGTTGCCGGACAAGCGGAACGCCTCGACGACCTCCAGACGCTTGGCCAGACGGGCCTTTTTCTGGCCGCTGGCATTTTCCAGCTCGCCGCGCAGCTCGACCGTCAGCTGATCGAGGTCGATCTCCTCCAGCAGCGTTTTGATGGCCTCGGCGCCCATGCCGGCCTTGAACTCATCCTCATAGCGCTCGCGGGCGTCGCGGTACTCCTTCTCGGACAGCACCTGCTTCTTTTCCAGAGCGGTGAGGCCCGGATCCGTCACGATGTACGAGGCAAAGTACAGCACCTTTTCCAGCTGACGGGGGCTGATATCCAGCATCAGGCCGATGCGGGAGGGAATGCCCTTGAAATACCAGATGTGGGAAACCGGCGCGGCCAGCTCGATATGGCCCATGCGCTCACGGCGCACCTTGGAGCGGGTGACCTCAACGCCGCAGCGGTCGCAGATCTTGCCCTTATAACGGATGCGCTTATATTTGCCGCAGTGGCACTCCCAGTCCTTCTGCGGTCCAAAGATGCGTTCACAGAACAGGCCGTTGGTCTCGGGCTTCAAAGTGCGGTAGTTTATGGTTTCCGGCTTGGTCACCTCACCGTACGACCACGCGCGGATCTGTTCGGGAGAGGCCAGGCCGATTTTGATGGAGCCGAATTCGTTAAATTCCATGCAGAAAACCCCCAACAATTATCTCATTCTTTCCGATGCCGGAGCGGGAAACGCCCCGCCCCGGCCACCGGAACAGCAGCTATTCAGTCAATGCGAAGCGGCTCAGTCGTCCAGCAGATCGGAGCCGAGGAAGTCGTCGCTCAGGCCGAAATCATCCTCGTCCATCGCCTCGTCGCGGTCGGCGTCAAACTCGCCGCCCTCCGGCTCTTCGGGCGAGAAGCCGTCCAGGTCGTCCTCGACCAGCACGTCCTCGCCGGGCTTCATATCGCGGGCGTCGACCAGACCGTCCTCATCGTCAAAGTTCTGCTTGAGGTCGATCTCGTTGTCGGCGTCATCCAACACGCGCATATCCAAGCCAAGGCTCTGCAGCTCCTTGATAAGCACACGGAAGCTTTCGGGCACACCGGCACGCGGCACATCGGTGCCCTTGACAATGGCCTCATAGGTCTTCACACGGCCGACCACATCGTCCGATTTGACCGTCAGGATCTCCTGCAGGGTATAAGCCGCGCCGTAAGCCTCCAGCGCCCAGACCTCCATCTCGCCGAAGCGCTGGCCGCCGAACTGCGCCTTGCCGCCCAAAGGCTGCTGGGTAACCAGGCTGTAGGGGCCGGTGGAGCGGGCATGGATCTTATCGTCAACCAGATGGTGCAGCTTCATGTAGTACATGATGCCGACGGTAACGCGGTTGTCGAACTTCTCACCGGTGCGGCCGTCGTACAGCACGCTCTTGCCGTCCTCGGCCATGCCGGCCATCTGGAAGCACTCGCGGATATCGGCCTCATGCGCGCCGTCAAAGACGGGCGTGGCGATCTTCCAGCCCAGCTTGCGGGCGGCGATGCCCAGATGCACCTCCAGCACCTGACCGATGTTCATACGGCTGGGCACGCCCAGGGGGTTCAGCACGATGTCCAGCGGGGTACCGTCCTCCAGGAACGGCATATCCTCCTGCGGCAGAATGCGGGAGACAACGCCCTTGTTGCCGTGACGGCCCGCCATCTTGTCGCCCACGCTGATCTTGCGCTTCTGGGCGATATAGCAGCGAACCACCTGACGCACGCCGGGCTGCAGCTCGTCGCAGTTCTGCGGGGTGAACACCTTGACATCGACAATGATGCCGTACTCACCGTGCGGCACGCGCAGCGAGGAATCACGCACCTCGCGCGCCTTTTCACCGAAGATGGCGCGCAGCAGGCGTTCCTCGGCAGTCAGCTCGGTCTCGCCCTTCGGCGTGACCTTGCCCACCAGAATGTCGCCGGCGGTCACCTGCGCGCCCACGCGGATGATGCCGTCCTCGTTCAGATCCTTCAGGGCATCGTCGCCGACGTTGGGAATATCGCGGGTGATCTCCTCCGGCCCCAGCTTGGTGTCGCGGGCCTCGACCTCATATTCCTCAATATGAATGGAGGTATAGATGTCGTCCCGCACCATCTTTTCGTTGAGCAGAACGGCGTCCTCGTAGTTATAGCCCTCCCACGTCATGAAGCCGATGAGGGCATTCTTGCCAAGGCTGATCTCGCCTTCCTTGGTGGCGGGGCCGTCGGCCAGCACCTGATCCTTGTGCACCTGCTCGCCCTTTTTGACGATGGGGCGCTGGTTGATGCAGGTGCCCTGGTTGGAGCGCATGAACTTGAGCAGCTCGTACGAATCCAGCTCGCCCGTTTCGGTGCGCACCGTCACCTTATCGGCGCTGACGCTTTCCACCACGCCCGCGTGCTTGGCCAGCACGCACACGCCGGAGTCGCAGGCGGCCTTGTACTCGATGCCGGTCGCCACAATGGGCTGCTCGGTCACCATCAGGGGCACGGCCTGCCGCTGCATGTTGGCGCCCATCAGGGCGCGGTTGGCGTCGTCGTTTTCCAGGAAAGGAATCATTGACGTTGCCACCGAAACCATCATGCGGGGCGAAACGTCCATATAGTCCACCTGCTCGGGCGGGACCTCGGCAATATCCTCGCGGTGGCGCACCGTCACGCGGCGGGCGGTGATGCGGCCGTTTTCATCCAGCGGGGTGTTGGCCTGGCAGACCACATATTCGTCCTCGACGTCCGCCGTCATATAAACCACTTCGTCCGTCACCTGACCGGTGGTCTTATCCACCTTGCGGTAGGGGGCCTCGATAAAGCCGTACTCATTGATGCGGGCAAAGGTTGCCAGATAGGAGATCAGGCCGATGTTGGGGCCTTCGGGCGTCTCGATGGGGCACATGCGGCCGTAATGGGTGTAGTGAACGTCACGCACCTCAAAGCCTGCGCGGTCACGCGACAGGCCGCCGGGGCCCAGAGCCGACAGACGGCGCTTGTGCGTCAGCTCTGCCAGCGGGTTGTTCTGATCCATGAACTGCGACAGCGGGCTGGAGCCGAAGAACTCCTTGACGGCCGCCACCACGGGACGGATGTTGATGAAGGTCTGCGGCGTGATGACGTCACCGTCCTGCTGCTGCAGGTTCATGCGCTCCTTGATGACGCGCTCCATACGGGTGAAACCGATGCGCATCTGGTTCTGCAGCAGCTCGCCCACGCTGCGGATGCGGCGGTTGCCCAGATGGTCGATATCATCCGTGCTGCCGATGCCGTTGCCCAGGCAGTTGACATAGTTGATGGAGGACAGGATATCGTCAATGGTAACGTGCCGGGGGATCAGCTCGTCACGGTGACGGCGGCACAGCTCCTTGAGCTCCTCCGGGTCGGAGGTCTGCTCCAGCAGCTTCATCAGCACATTGAAGCAGACCATCTCGTTCAGCCCGCAGCTGTGCGGATCAAAGCCGAGATAACCGGCGGCATCCACCATGCCGTTAGAGATGACCTTGACCTCTTTATCCTCGACCTGCAGCCAGACGATGCTGACGCCCTGCTGCTGGATCTCAGCGGCCAGCTCCGGCGTGATGGTCTGGCCGCGCGCAGCCAGCAGCTCGCCCGTCAGCGGTGCAATGACGTCGCGGGCAGCCACCTGATTTTTGATGCGGGCGCCGATGGCCAGCTTTTTGTTGAACTTGTAGCGGCCGCAGCGGGAGAGATCGTACCGGCGGTCATCAAAGAACAGGCCGTCCAGATGAGCGCGGCTGCTTTCGACCGTCGGGGGCTCGCCCGGGCGCAGCTTGCGATAAATTTCCAGCAGGCCCTCTTCCTCGGTATGGGTGCTGTCCTTGGCCAGCGTGGCGGTCAGACGCTCGTCCTCGCCGAAGAACTCCAGGATCTGCTCATCGGTGCCGAGGCCCAGCGCCCGCAGGAACACCGATACCAGCACCTTACGGTTTTTATCAATGCGGACATAGAAAGCATCCTGCGCGTCGGTCTCATACTCGATCCACGCGCCGCGGTTGGGGATGAGACTGCCGGTAAACATGCTTTTGCCGGTGCGGTCCTTCGTCTGGCCGAAATACACGCCGGGCGAACGGACCAGCTGCGAAACAATGACGCGCTCGGCGCCGTTGATGACGAATGTACCGCTGTCGGTCATCAGCGGGAATTCGCCCATGTAGACCTCCTGCTCTTTGACCTCGCCGGTCTCCTTGTTCAGCAGACGGGCCGTCACGCGCAGCGGGGCGGAATAGGTGGCGTCACGCTCCTTGCACTCCTTGATAGTGTACTTGGGCGTATTGTCCAGACGATAATCAATAAAATCCAGTACGAGGTTCCCGGTGAAATCCTCAATGGCGGACACATCGTGGAAGACCTCCTTCAGGCCCTCCTCCAGAAACCACTGATACGACTTTTTCTGAATTTCGATGAAGTTGGGCATGCCGACCACTTCTTCGATCTTCGCAAAGCTCATGCGCTGCGTTTTTCCCAGCTGGATAGGCTTGACATTCACCATACTGTGCGACCACTCCTTACTCAAGCGTTTGTCTTTCGGGCTTTTTGGGGGTTCGGCTGCGCGCCTCCGCCTCCCGAGCGACGGAACGTGCAGCTCCACACAACGGCCTTGCGGGCTAAAACCGTCCAGCCGATGAGACCCTCCGGGCTAAAACCGGTCAGGTCGGGAATGAACAAATAAAGGCAGAATAACCTGCCAGACTATTCTGCGACCGTAAAAATTTGTGCATATTGCACAGCTATCAACTCCAAAATTTGGCTGCACTCGCAGAATTAGCCATTTTGATACAGTATAATATTATAGTAGAAATTCTCCGGGATGTCAAACCCTTTTTCGGAATTTTGCAAAAAATTTTTGACAGCGGCCCGGTATACCATGCATTCCATGTATCATGCATTTCATGCCTACCTGCAACTATACAACAAAAAGGGAGGGGCAGCCCGACGGCCGCCCCCTTCCCTGTTTTTCATGTGTATATACTGCTTTGCACAGCGTCAATCCAGAAAATCGCGAAGCTTTTTGCTGCGGCTGGGATGCCGCAGCTTGCGCAGGGCCTTTGCCTCGATCTGGCGGATGCGCTCACGGGTGACGTTAAACTCCTTGCCGACCTCCTCCAGCGTGCGGGGGCGGCCGTCCTCCAGGCCAAAGCGCAGCCGCAGCACCTTTTCCTCACGCGGGGTCAGGCTTTGCAGCACCGCTGCCAGCTGCTCCTTCAGCAGGGTGTGGCTGGCCGCATCGGCCGGCACGGGCGTGCCCTCATCGGGAATAAAATCGCCCAGGCGGCTGTCCTCCTCCTCGCCGATCGGGGTCTCCAGACTGACAGGCTCCTGCGCCACACGCATGATCTCGCGCACCTTATCCACCGGCAGCTCCAGCTCGGCGGCGATCTCCTCGGCGCTGGGCTCGTGCCCGTTTTTGTGCAGCAGCTGGCTGGAGACCTTCTTGACCTTGTTGATGGTCTCGACCATATGCACCGGAATGCGGATGGTACGTGCCTGGTCGGCAATGGCACGGGTGATGGCCTGACGGATCCACCATGTGGCGTAGGTGGAAAATTTGAAGCCCTTGGTGGGGTCAAACTTTTCCACTGCCTTGATGAGGCCAAGGTTGCCCTCCTGAATGAGGTCAAGGAACTGCATGCCGCGGCCGACATACTTTTTGGCAATGGAAACCACCAGGCGCAGGTTTGCCTCGCACAGGCGCTTTTTGGCACGCTCGCCCGCCGCGATGTGGGCGTTCAGCTCCGCCTTCTGTTCCGGCGGCAGATCGGTATCCGTCTGCTGCAGAATTTCGGTGGCGTTGTTGCCGTTCATGATATCGGTGGCCAGCTGCACCTCCTCGTCGCTGGTCAGCAGCGGCACGCGGCCGATCTCCTTCAGGTAGACCTTGACGGGGTCATCAATGGCAACACCCTCGGCCGAAAGCTCGTTCTGCAGCGAATCCAGCGATTCCTCCGTCAGCGTAAACTTGCTGAGATCCTCGTCCGGCTCGTCCACCACCTCGATGTTGTTGTTTTCAAACTGCTCGTAGAGCTTGTCCAGCTTGTCAACATCAATGTTCATCTCCTCAATGACGGCATTGATGTCGCGGGTGCTGACCCGGCCGTTGCGCTTGCCGTTTTCCAGCAATTCGCGAAGCTTGTCCACTGCCATAGTGTTGTTTTCCTTTCTGTGTATGTTGCTTTCCTGCCGCAGGGCAGGCTGGTTTGACGGTATGTTTTCGACTGTCGGCGGATCACTGCTTTTCCTGCCGCAGGCGCTCCAGATAGGCATCCAACTCGCCGGGATTCATACTGCTGACCCGCTCCTGCGTGGGCACGCTGTCGCGCAGCCGCTGCAGATAAAACCGGATGTCCTGCTCGCTGCGGGGCAGGTCGTGGTTCTGCGCCAGAATGCGTGACAGGCCCGCCAGCTGGCTTTCCTCCAGCAGCGGGGCCAGCACCGGCAGCTCGACGCTTTCCCCTGCCTCCAGCCGGGGGCGCACCACGGCGTACAACTGCTGTACCTGCCCATCCACAAAGGTGTGCGCATCCAGCGCCTGCAGAATTTGCTGCTGCGGCGCGCCTGTCACCAGCAGCGACAGCAGCTGCTGTTCGCTGTAGGCAACGCCCAGCGCCTGCGCCCCGGCCCCATAGGGCAGCTTGATCTGCCCCGACACGCCCTGCTGCAGCAGCTGCTGCTCGCGCTTTTTGGCATCGCGGCGGCTGTGCGAGCGTGCGGCGGCCTCCATCTGCACCAGCACGGCGTTGCGGGCAACATCCGCCTCCTCGGCCACGCGCCCGGCGTACACCTCGCGCTCGGTAGGGTTGGCGCGGGCGGCCAGAAAATCGGTCGCCTCTCTCAGGTAGGAGACCCTGTCGCCCGCCTGCGTCAGATCATACTTTTTGCGGATGTTCTGCAGGCCGTACTCGGTGACATTGCGCGAGCCGTCCAGCAGCTTCTGAAACGCCTCCGCGCCGAACTTGCGGATAAACTCATCCGGATCCTTGGCGCGCTCCAACGGAATGTTCAGCACCGTCAGCTTGACCCCGGCCTCGCGGAAAAGCTGTATTGCGCGGGCCGTCGCCTTCTGCCCGGCCTCGTCGGCGTCGTAGCAAAGCACCACCTCGTCGGCATATTGGCTGATCAGCTTGACATGCTCCTGCGTAAGGGCCGTGCCGCAGCCCGCAACGGCCGTGGTAAAGCCCGCCTGATGCATGGCGATCACATCCATATAGCCCTCGCACAGGATATAGCGCCGCTCCGCGGACTTTTTGGCGTAGTTGAGGGCAAAAAACGTACGGCTTTTTTTGTATACCAACGTTTCGGGGCTGTTGATGTATTTGGGCTTGGAATCATCCAATACGCGGCCGCCGAAGGCGATCACGTTGCCGCGCAGATCAAAAATAGGCGTCATGACGCGGTGGCGAAACACATCGTACACATTGCCCTTTTCGCTGCGGCTGACCACCCGCGCCTCCAGCAGTTCTTCATCCGAATAGCCCCTGCCGCGCAGATAGTTGCGCAGAGCGTGAAAATCATCCGGCGCATAGCCAAGGCCGAAGCTTTTGATGGTGGCCGGGGTCAGCCCGCGCCCCAGCCAGTAGGCCCGGGCCACGCGCCCGGTCTCCGGCGCCATCAGCTGCGCATAAAAGAAGCGGGCAGCCTCCTTGTTGATCTCCAGAATGCGGCGGCGCAGTTTGCCGACCTGATCCTCCTCCTCCGGCAGACTCATGCCCGCGCGGGCGGCCAGCAGCTTGACGGCCTCGAGATAATCAATGTTGTTGATCTTTTTGGCAAAGGTGATGACATCGCCGCCCGCTGCGCAGCCAAAGCAGTAAAAGCTCTGCGTATCCGGATAAACGGTAAACGAACCCGTCTTTTCGTTGTGAAACGGACACAGCCCCACCTGTGTACGGCCGCGGCGGCGCAACTGTACATAGCCGCCGATATAATCTACAATGTCATTGCGGGCGACCAGCTCTTCAATATATTGCTGCGGAATGGCCATGGGGCCTCCTTTCCGAAACGGCGGGCAGCAGAGCAGCCGTTCTTTTGATCTTCTCTTTTCGGCGGTGACGCGCACGGCACAGGCACAGCAACGCCGCAGTGCCCTTTACCGGGCGGTCTAAGCCGTGCGGCGGCTTTCCCGCAGGCCGCACCGCCTGCGGCAATCGACCGGCAGCAGCCGCAAAGCAACCGCCCCTTACAGCACGTTCCATTTGCGGGGCACAAACTGGCGCTCAAACATGCGCACGGCAAACTCGTCGCTCATGCCGGAGATATAATCCGTCACGGCGCGATCCAGCCCCTCCTCCCCGGCAATGGTTTGATACATCGCCGGCATCTGGCCCGGCTCATCGCGGTAAAAACGGTACAGCGCCTCGACCAGCCCGCTGACCTTGTACTCCTCGGCTTTGGCGGCGCTGTCCAGATAGACGTTCGCATACATAAACGCGTGCAGGCGGTCAAATTCCTCCCGCACCGGGCCCTGCATATCGATCAGCGGCTGATCCGTCGGAATGGGGCCCTGCGTATACACCGCATCGGCGCTTTGCTGCACCAGCTGCGTGATCAGTGTGGTGATGCGCCGGCTTTTTGTCTGCCCCAGCACCTGCACGCAGGAGGCCGGCAGCGCCTGCGGCGTCAGTACGCCGCCTGCAATGGCATCCTCAATGTCGTGGTTGATATAGGCAATGCGGTCGGCCCAGCGCAGCACCTGGCCCTCCAGCGTGGACGGCCACGCGCCCCGGGTGTGATTGCGGATGCCGTCCACCACCTCGGCCGTCAGGTTCAGGCCGCGCAGGTCGTTTTCCAGCCGCTGCACCACACGGGCGCTTTGGTCATAATGGGTAAAGCCGCCGGGGCACAGCCGGGCAAGCGCCCGCTCGCCCGCATGGCCAAACGGCGTGTGCCCCAGGTCGTGCCCCAGGCCGATGGCCTCGGTCAGATCCTCATTGAGGCAAAGCGCGCGGGAAATGGTGCGGGCGATCTGCGTCACCTCCAGCGTATGGGTCAGCCGGGTGCGGTAATGGTCGCCCTCCGGCGAAAGAAAGACCTGCGTTTTCTGTTTGAGCCGCCGAAAGCTTTTGCAGTGCAGGATGCGGTCACGGTCGCGCTGATAATCGGTGCGCATGGGGCAGGGCTCCTCCGGTCGGGCCCGCCCGGCCGTGCGGTCGCTGTGGGCGGCGGCAGGCGCCAGAAACTGCGCCTCGCGCTGCTGCGTCTGCTCGCGGATGGTCATAGCAAGCTCCCCTTTCTGCCGCAAAAATTTTCTCCACTGATATTATACGACAGAAATTGCAGAATACCTTGTTCTCCAGAAAAAATTTTTTGCTTCTTTCGCCCGCAGCCCCTGCCCGTGCAGACGCAGCGCGGCGGAACGGCCGCCGGAAACCGACCGCCGCCCCGCCGCCTGTCTGTTCGGTTTTTGCGCAGTCAGCGCAGCTGCGCCGCGTAAACATTGGCGTGACCGCTGCCGCCAAACAGCAGCTCGAAGCCAATGACCGGCTGCCGCACCTCCGGCAGTGGAATGGTATGCAGACGCCGACCGCCGCCGCACGAAAGCGTGCACGGCACGTCAAGGGTATCATGCGGGCGGTTTTCCCTGGTGGTGATGCGCACTTCATCGTCATACAGCGTCAGGCGCACCGTGCACGGCAGCTCGCCGCCCTCCAGTGCCGCATCCAGCACCAGCTCGTGCAGGGAGCCGGCGCCGCAGAACAGCGTGGGCGAGACCAGCGCGCCGGAAGGGTCAAAGGAAAAATCCAGACAATCGCCGACGGGCCAACCGGCATCGGCAATATTGCGATAGGTGAAATGGCAGCGGCTGTGCGCAAAGCGCCAGGTGTTTTCCGCCGCGCGGTCGGTCAGCTCCGCCGCAGTGCGGCGGATATCCTCCACGCTGCCGACGATCAGCGAATACTGATAGGTATACTCGATGTTGCGGTCGAGGATCTCCTCCGAAACCGGGCTGATATAACCGGTGTTGACATCCTTGGGGCCGCCGGTGCCCTTTTCGCCGAAAAAGCCGCCGATAAAACGGTATACCCCGCCGTTATAAACGCCAAGGCCCTTGTTTCCATCGTTGACCAGCGCAGCCCAGTGCTCGGTGGAAAGATAGGACACCCACGGCCAGCCCAGACCGTTTCGCGGGTGTACAGCGCGCTGACCGGGCCGCCGGTAAACGGCTGCGCGCCGGTGTAGGAGACCAGCTTGTACCATTCGCCGTTGGTATAGACGGCGGGCAGCTCCTGCCCGCGGGCGGGGCTCCACACCGTCTCCGGCCGCGCATTGTTCAGGCGGGCGGTCACATCCACCCGTGTACCGTTCAGGCGGTACCAGGTTTCAAAGGTGCACTCGCCGGGCACATTGTCCAGCGGCCAGTGCATGGGAATGCAGCGCACATAAATTTCGTTGTCGGTGCAGCGGTGCTCCAGAATGCGGGAGCGGTGACCAAAGCAGTCGCCGCTCTGGATGGGGTTCCAACCGAGGAATTTCCAGCTCTCGCGCACCGTTTTTCCCTGCGGCAGATACGGCGTCGGATAGCTGTAAAAGGACATCTGCACCTGACGCCCCCAGTCATAGCTGTTGATGCGGTTGGGGCCGCCCTTGCGGCACAGGCTGGTCACCGCGCCGCCCAGCCCGAGGTTGACCCCCAGCCGGATGCAGTCGTTTTCTATGGTCAGGATGTTTTCCCCCTGCAGAACGGAGGGGTCGATATAGGTCGGCTGTGCCATGCTTTCTTTCTCCTTTTCCGGCGGCCGCATTGTCGCCAGGGCAACCGTCCGGTCGACTATATCACATTCGGCGGGCGGTGTCAAGGCGACTGCTTTTTCGGTTTTCTGCGGTTTTCCGGCAGCCGCCCCACCGGTTTTGGGCAAGCAAAAGGCCAGCCGCCCCGCCGCCCGCAGGCGGCAGTACGACCGGCCTCTTTTCAACCGTGTGACCGGACGATCATTCCTCGTCGGAGGGCTCGCCGTCGGTCTCCTCGTCCTCAAACTCGGCTTCCCATTTGACGCCGCAGCGCGGGCAGCACAGGTTTTCATCGGTCAGCATCTGCTCGTTGGCATACACGACCTTGCCGCAGTTGGGGCAGGTGATCTCGTACACATCGTCGTCGTCATCCTCGCCGCCGCAGCAGGAGCAGGCATTTTC